>NZ_JBTJEN010000008.1:0-311967 GCF_054456575.1 Pseudomonas sp. Eth.TT006
TCGCGAAGGCGTCGGCCCAGTCAACATCAATACCCGAGTATCAAATCCCGCCCACTAAAAAGGGGACTTTCGTCCCCTTGCGGCATTGCCTGATCTACCACTTGTCCATCAATAAATATCCTTCGACAACAACGTAAACGGCGTCTTCACCAGGATCTTCAGGTCCAGCCACAGCGACCAGTTGTTGATGTAATCCAGGTCCATTTCCACGCGACGCTGCATCTTGTCGATGGTGTCGGTCTCGCCACGGCAGCCGCTGATTTGCGCCAGGCCGGTGATGCCCGGTTTGATTCGGTGGCGGGCCATGTAGGCGAGGATTTTCCCCGAGTAGTAGTGGTTGTGCGCCACCGCGTGTGGGCGCGGGCCAACCAGGGCCATGTGCCCTTGCAGCACGTTGAATAACTGCGGCAGTTCGTCCAGCGAAGTGCGGCGGATGAAGCGTCCGACGGCGGTAATGCGCGAGTCGTTGCGGCTGGCCTGCACCACCTCGCGGTCATCGTGCACGCGCATCGAGCGGAATTTCCACACTTGAATCACCTTGCCGTTCCAGCCATGGCGATCCTGCTTGAAAAACACCGGGCCCGGCGAGTTGATCTTCACCGCCAGCGCAATCAGCGCCAACAGCGGGCTCAACAGGATGATCGCCAGCAGTGCCACGCCTTTTTCCACCAGACTTTTGCTCAGCGCAGCGGTCGGGCGACTAGTCAGTGGGCTTTCGTTGAGGCAGATCGCCGGCAGACCGTCCACCACCTTCACCGAGTGGTTGAGCAGGGTCAGACTGTTCAAGTCCGGTACCCAGACCACGTCAACGTTGGCATCCAGCAAATCGACATACATCGCCTCGATCTTCGCCGCTTGCGCCAGTGGCAGGGTGATGTACAGGCGACGGATGTCATGTTTTTTGATCAGTTGCAGCAGTTCTTCCTGCGCGCCGACCACTCGTGGTGCATCCGCATCCAGCTTCGGCGCCACGCCATTGCTGACCAGACCCACCAGCGGCAGGTTTTCCACCAGGCTGATCTTCTTCGCCAGACCCAGCGCCAGCTCGCCGGTACCGACGATCAGGGTCTTCTGCGCGCTGGTGCGGGAACGCTGGTAGTACTTGGAAAACGCATGCAGCGGCGCATACAGCAGCGCCTGACCGAGGAAACCGTAGACCGCCCAGCTCAGCGTCACTTCCTGGGAGAACACCTCGTCTGCCTTGCACAAGAACGCGATGCCAGCCAACGCGACCATGGTCATCGACCAGCCCATGAACAGTCGTCCGAGCCCTGTCAGGTAATTGTCCTGCTTGCGATACACGCCACTGAACGTGTACGCGGGCACCGAGGCCAGTACCGCCAGCGTCGCGCACAGGCGGTAATAGAACTCGACGTTCCCGGTATGCCGTTCAGCAAGTACGAACAACAACGCAACAATGAATGCCTGCGCCAACGCCCATTGACCCCAGAAGGTAAGTCCCTTGAGGCCGTTATTTCGATTGATCCGTAGAGAAAGTTCCATGAGATATCCCCAGAAATACGTCCATTCAGGTTTCGACAGTTGAAGTCCGAGTTGCTAGATAGGCTTTGTTGTTGTTATTGGACGAGTGTCCTGAGGTAACAACGTCGATAGGCCGAACTGTCGTCAATCAATAGACTAATTTATTGCTGGAGAGGGTGTCTGACGAGTTCTAACAAGATGGCACAGTGCCAACTTTTTAATAAGCAACCATCAGGTTGTTAGAAAAGGTCGTGGAGCAGGGGGTGAATAAAAGGTGTTGTGTTTGTTACTGTAGGAGGTGTGAGGCAGGAAGCCTTTAATTGACCAGGGAGGTTGTCAAACAGAGTGCTCTTGTTGTTTTTGTAATCGCACTGTTTTCTGTTTGTTCTATTCGTGGATATCCGCGGGGTTATGCGACGATGTCCTGGATCAGGCAATAACCGCGGTTTCTCACAGCACGAAACAGACGCTCGCCATTACTCGCGCTTTTGAACTTGTCCTGCAGGCGACTCAGGCACATCTCGAGACCACGATATTGCTCCGGCTCGCGGCCGATGCTGAGGATCAGGTCATCGCGACTGACCACGCGCTCTTCGTGATTGAGCATCTTTCTGACCAGCGCGGTTTCAAGCCCGGTCAGGCTGATCTCGACGCCTTCTCTGATCAGCGCGCCTTGATCACTGTCCAGATGCCAGGTTGTGCTGTACGGAGCGGCATCTTCGTTGGCTGGAGCCGGGCGGATGGAGTCTGCGTTCATCGCCGGGGATTTGTGAAACGGATGGGTCGACTGAGCAGCAAGCCATTCCGATTCGAGGGTGGCGAGGATGCGCTGGGTATCGTGTTCAATGGTGCGGGCTACGTGCTTTCGGTTGCCGCTTGGGTAAGAGAACTCCATGAGCATCGGGGCGGAAGAGGGCGAAGTAGCACCTTCAATAAACATTTGTGCCTGAGACGTGCCAAACGAATTGAACCGCTCGCTGGACAGAAGGCTCTCAAGTTCACGCTGCGACGTTGTACTGTGAGTCACGACGACAAAATATTTTCTCGGGAGGGTTGTACTCGTTTCCATGTCTCTCTCCTAAAATTTGCACCAAAATGGGCTAAAAGATAAATCGGCAGGCGAGCAATAACTTCCTTGGAAGTAATCGACTGGCAGGGTCCGGGCTTGAAATGGCCCTCGATAAGTTCCACTCGTTCTGCTGCTATGTTGTTGAGTTTATTGTTATGGTTCGGTGTAGCCGTGCTCATTCAATGGCTTGATTATTAGTAGATTCGACGTACAACTTGAGCTGTATGGCTGCATATGACGATCCTTCGTGAGTATGCAAAGAGAATGGCTGCCCGAGACTCAGGCAGTCGATATCAGGCCCCGCATCAGGCGATAGCCGTAGCCGCGGATGCTCTGAATCGCGTTGGTACCATACATGTCCTTGATTTTTCCACGCAAGCGGCTGATGGATTTTTCCAGCGCTCTCGGGTCGTAGAAATGGGCATTGAGCCCCATGATGCTGGCGATTTCATCATGGCTGAGAATGTGATTGCTGGTCTGCGCGAAGGCTTCGAGGATCTTCATCTCGGCAAACGAGATATCGAGTTTTTTGCTGGTGCCCAGCAGGCAGATACGCGTCGGATCGAGCGTCAGGTTGATATCCCGCTGCCATTCTTCGCTGTTGAAGAACTCATCGAGCAACTCTGCGCCTTCGTCGGAAAGGGTGTTGAGTTTGATACAGAAGTCGGCACCGGCCAGGAAGTACTTGATCTTGTTGAAAGCGCCGCGACCGGTAATGACTGCGCAAATGATCGGCTTCAAGTTGTCGGTGCGCAGGTTTTCGATCAGCGCCAGATTGTCTTCCAGCGCTTGCGGACTGTCGATAACGATGAAGATGGCTCGATACGAACCGGAAAGTTCATTGCTGTATGAACTAGTGTACGAACTGACATCGAGTGCCATATCAGTACGTACGTGCTTTGCGATCAGCGCCCTGAAATGTTCGGCCACGCCGTAGGTACGGCCCAGAGTGAGTACACCGGGTTCGTCGTTTGTCGGGCGCGGACTTCTAGTCGCCAAGTTCCCTGAGAGCATCATGCTTTGACTCGAATTAGGTGCTGACATCGGGATGTTAAAGCACCGGTTCTCATCTGTGACTGACAATTGGTAACATTCACGCGATTTTTAGACGTGGCTCGCGAGTTTTCTAACAATGACTAAGCATTTCAAGCTTTTAGTTGATTTTATCGAGGCTGTGAACTAGCGCTTAAATAGTGGCAATGTGCGATTGTGCCACTATTTTGGGACTATGGCTATCACTAGGTTCATGTCCAATTGCCACTGTTTGCACACGAGAGATAATGTGAGCTGGGTCACACTTTATTGACGGATCGAACTTTTTGCTACTAAAAGCTTAAATATTTTTGACGTAGTTCGTAGGCGGACGTTTATTAACATGGCTTGAGTGTGTCTTTTGATACGACATATTCTCCGTCGCCTGATCAGGCAATGGGTGTCGCGTTATACCGATTGTTTAACTTCAGATACTCAATTCCTGAACACAGTTGACCGGTCGCTCAGCAAGAGCGCTCTGACGGAGGATTAATGGATTTCTGGACCTTTATCCAGGTGATGATTTTGGGCGCGGTAGAAGGCCTGACCGAGTTCTTGCCGATCTCCAGTACCGGCCACCAGATCATCGTCGCCGACCTGCTGGACTTCGGCGGCGAACGCGCCATGGCGTTCAACATCATTATTCAGCTGGGGGCGATTCTGGCGGTGGTCTGGGAGTTTCGCCCGAAGATCATCGACATCGTCAAAGGCCTGCCCAGCCAACGCAATGCGCAACGTTTCACCGTCAATCTGTTGATCGCCTTTCTGCCAGCGGTGGTGCTTGGCGTGTTGTTCGCCGACACCATCCATCAATATCTGTTTAACCCGATCACCGTGGCCATGGCCTTGGTGGTGGGCGGCATCGTCATGCTCTGGGCCGAACAGCGCCGCCACGTGGTGAGCGTCGATCACGTCGACGACATGCGCTGGTCAGATGCGTTGAAAATCGGCTTCGTGCAATGCCTGGCGATGATCCCCGGTACCTCGCGTTCCGGCTCGACCATCATCGGCGGTTTATTGTTCGGCTTGTCCCGGAAAGCCGCCACAGAGTTCTCGTTCTTCCTCGCCATGCCTACCATGGTCGGCGCCGCGGTGTACTCCGGCTACAAATACCGCGACCTGTTCCAGGCCAGCGATCTGCCAGTGTTCGCCCTCGGTTTCGTCATTGCGTTTATCTTCGCGATGATCGCTGTACGCGGCCTGCTCAAATTCATCGCCAACCACAGCTATGCAGCGTTCGCCTGGTATCGGATCGCGTTTGGCTTATTGATTCTGGCGACGTGGGTGTTTGGCTGGGTGAGCTGGACGGAAGCGGCGGCGGGGTGATGCGCGCGCCAGGCGGATCACCCGCCTGGCACCTTTTACGGGAGGAGGGCGTTAACGCCCTTGCAGCAACTCGCCAGCCTGATCCAGCAACGCCAGCGGATCCTTGGCTTTATGAATATCCACCGACAACAACTGACGGAATTTACGCGCCCCCGGAAACCCGGTGCCCAGCCCCAGCACATGCCGGGTGATGTGATGCATCGCGCCACCGGCCTGCAAATGCGCGGCGATATAAGGCCGCAACTGCGCCAGCGCCTCGGCGCGGCTGATCACCGGCGCGGTGCTGCCAAACAACTGCTGATCGACCTCCGCCAGCAAATACGGATTGTGATAAGCCTCACGCCCGAGCATCACACCGTCAAAGGTCTGCAAATGCTCCTGGCAGGCCTCCATCGTCTTGATCCCGCCGTTCAGTACAATCTCCAGCTCCGGAAAATCGCTCTTCAACTGCGCCACCACGTCATAACGCAACGGCGGAATGTCGCGATTCTCCTTCGGCGACAACCCCTCGAGAATCGCAATCCGCGCATGCACGGTGAAACTGGTGCACCCGGCATCCCGCACCGTACCGACGAAATCACACAACTCGGCGTAACTGTCCCGCCCATTGATCCCGATCCGATGCTTCACCGTCACCGGAATCGACACCGCGTCACGCATCGCCTTCACACAATCCGCCACCAACTGCGGATGCCCCATCAGGCACGCACCGATCATATTGTTCTGCACCCGATCACTTGGGCAGCCGACGTTCAGGTTCACCTCGTCGTAACCGTGTTCCTGGGCCATGCGCGCGCAAGCGGCCAGATCGAGCGGGACGCTGCCGCCCAATTGCAGCGCCAGCGGGTGCTCGGCTTCGTTGTGACGGAGAAAGCGTTCGTGATCGCCGTTGAGGAGCGCGCCGGTGGTGACCATTTCGGTGTAGAGCAGGGCGTTCTTCGATAGGAGGCGTAGGAAGAAGCGGCAATGGCGGTCAGTCCAATCCATCATGGGCGCAACGGAGAACCGCCGAGACAGCGCAGGGCTTGAGTTTACTGGGCTGGAGTGGGTATTTGGTACCATTTGGCTCAACGTATTTATAGCGTGTTTTTAGGCGTTTTCAGGCGTTTTTCCGATGTCGCTGGTACAATGTACCAATCACTTTCGGAATTGTACCAGTCGACTATGGCAACGATCAGAGCACGAAAACGCACCGATGGCTCAGTCAGTTACACGGCACAGATACGCCTGTTTCGCGATGGAGCGCAAGTCTACCAAGAGAGCCAGACCTTCGCCCGGAAACAGGCGGCACAAGCGTGGGTGCGGCGACGTGAGGCAGAGCTAGATCAGCCTGGTGCGATCGAGCGGGCGAACCGCAAGGGCGTCACCGTACAGGACATGATCAAGCAGTATCTGGATGAAATGGAGAAAGTCCGGCCGTTGGGTAAAACCAAGGAAGCCACTCTAAATGCTATCGCGGCGACGGAGTTTGGCCAGACCGTTGATTCGGCTATCAACAGTCAGCGCTTGGTGGATTTTGCACTCTGGCGAATGAGTAAGGAGGGTGGCGGCGTCCAGCCGCAAACGGCTGGTAACGACCTGGCGCACCTTGGGGCTGTCCTTTCGATTGCGCGTCCCGCTTGGGGGTATGAGGTAGACCCTCATGCGATGCCGGACGCTCGGAGGGTGTTAAGGAAGCTCGGCTACAACATGAAGAGCCGGGAGCGCGATCGCCGTCCAGCCAAAGACGAGCTAGATAAACTTTTGGAGCACTTCGTCAGTATGCAGCAGCGTCGACCGAGTTCTATCAATATGCTGAAGGTGATTGGCTTCGCGATTTTTTCCACCCGTCGGCAGGATGAGATAAGCCGAATTGTGTGGGACGACGTCGATGAGGCGAATCAGCGGGTGCTGGTGAGAGATATGAAAAACCCTGGGCAGAAAATTGGCAATGATGTTTGGTGCCACCTACCCGACGAAGCGTGGAGAATTCTGCAAAGCATGCCAAAAGAGCGTGCGGAAATTTTCCCCTACAACTCTTCGTCGATCTCTACGGCCTGGGCGAAGGCGTGCAAGTTTCTGGAGATTGAAGATCTTCACTTCCACGATCTGAGACACGACGGAGTTAGTCGGTTGTTTGAGATGGATTGGGATATCCCGCGGGTGGCCAGCGTGTCCGGGCACCGTGACTGGAACTCGTTGCGTAGGTATACCCATCTTCGCGGGAATGGTGACCACTATGCCGAATGGCCATGGTTAGAGAGGATCATTCAAGCGCCCGTGAAGCTGGGCGCTTGGGGTAAGCAGTGAATTAGCTGGCTCGGCGAATTCCGTTGAGCTGGTTGCATTCCTTTACCGCAGCCTCTCGCTGAGAATCTAAGTAAGCTGCTAGGTCTGTGATATGTACACCTTTCGCACTTTTCTGACTGGATTCAAGCCTAGTGATGGGGATTCGAATTTGACCGGCCATTACTTTGCGTTGAAACATATCAGTAGTTAGATGTGTGAAATAGTCTTTGCACACTTGATTGAGTGGAATGATTGTCAGCCCGTTGTATTGGGCCATGAGCAGAAATAAAGTTTTCATGCGGCCTCACACATTTTCAATTCCTGACAATTGTTCGAATGCTCTTGCTGCCACAAGTGGAACTTGCCCGTTGTCAATGGCTTTAAGCCGGTCCACCCGATGGGCCACCCCATCAGCCACTCGGCCCATTCCGGGTTCAGATGACCACCATCCAATGCCATCACGGCGTGATCCAGACGATCGTTCGAGCGGTCGGCCCCGGATCGGCGAGTCAGTGCGGCAGGGGAGGATCCCTTTGCCATGCTCGCCACCGGTGTTGGCCACCGTCTGACGGGTGTCTTCTGCGATGAGCCAGATCCGGTCCCGCTGGTGAGGTGCGCCGAGGTCAGCCGCTCCGATAACACCCCATCGCGCGTCATACCCCATTTCGGCAAGGTCACCGAGCACCACGGCAAGTCCTCTTCCCACAAGCAATGGTGAGTTCTCCAGTTCGACGTAGCGCGGTCGTACCTCATCGGTAATTCGTGCCATCTGCTGCCACAGTCCGGAGCGGGCGCCGGCGATACCAAGGCCGTTGCCTGCAACCGAGATGTCCTGACAAGGAAATCCTCCCGAAACCACGTCAACAAGGCCTCTCCATGGTCGTCCGTCAAAACTGCACACGTCTGACCAAATCGGGAAAGGCGGGAGCAGTCCATCGGCTTGTCGTTGCGCCAGAATCTGTGCGGCGTAGGCATCACGCTCAACGGCGCAGACGGTGCGCCAGCCGAGGAGGTGTCCGCCGAGTATTCCGCCACCAGCGCCTGCGAAAAGAGCCAACTCATTCACGCAGCCTCCACAGTGACTTGCGCGGCGCCGGAGAGCGGTTGTCCGACCTTGTTGTCCTGAATTCCTAGTTGCAGCTGCGCAGCCATCGCAAGCACCTGTTCGCGCAGTGAGCGGGCGTCACGCTCAAGCTTCTTGCCGGTACGAAAGGCGCTGAAGGTCTCAGCGGCGATCCGCAGCAGCTCGCCGATATCGACCAGCGCCTGGTGCTCGGCCGGGCCGAAGAGTGGACCTGCTTCAAATCGTTTGCAGGAGTGTGCCAAGCGCGTGTGATCGGCCCGGATGAACTGCAGGGATGCCTGGAGCCCGCGGATGGTTTTGGCGCTTGCGGCGCGCTGGATGTCTTCACCCTCGCGCAGGCCTGTCTCCAAGCCATCGCTGCGGCCCATGATGTAACCGCCCCAGAGCAGAAGGGCGGCCAGAACTATCAGGGTGACGAGTGCACCGATTTGTATTGGGATCATCATGTGGTGTGCTCCTGGGATTTTCGTTGGCCGGTGGTGACGGCCGTCAGTGGTGTGGGGGCAACAGGGTGTTGGCCGTCCTGCTGTCGCTGCATGTCTTCATCCGCTTTGTAGGCGCGGATGTCGATCAGCGAGGCGACGTGGCGGATGTGCGCGTACTTCAGCGCCTTGCGGCTGGTGTCTAGCGTGGTGATCGGAAGCTGGATCCGGCCGCTGTTGATCTCCGTCACGAACGACTGCTCGTTGAGATTGCGAAAGTACTGCTCGCGGACTTTTTCCAGCGGGATCAGGACGTCACCGAAGATGCGATAGAGCAGTTCGACGGTGGCCGATTCGGGCGCCGGATGAAGGCGAAGCGGATTCTGTGCAGCGTTACTCATGGCCTTGTCGAGCCTCCTTGCGTTGTTGTCGTGCCGGGTGGTTCCAGGCGTTCAGGCAGTGGCGTCTGGTCAGCTCGCGCAGATGTTCGGGCACTTCGAGGAGCGCTGCGTTTCGCTCCTCGCGTGTGCGCATGGCAATGATCTGGCGGGCGTACTCCCTAGGCCACGTCACGGCGATCTGCCGGGATGGCAGGAAGATCGATGTCCAACTGCTCGGCCAGCCAATGGATACCGGCCTGCTTCACCCGAGTCGACTGGCTGTACTGCATTCCGTGTTTCTCGTCATACCAGGGACTGTCCTTGACCCGCAGGTACGCTTTGTCGCGCTTCGGGTGCGCCGGCAGGTTTCCCTTGAGCAAACCTTTTTCCCGCATGAGTGCGATCAGTTTGGGGCGAGTGAGGCTGAGTTGAGCGGCTGCTTGGGCGAGGGTGCGTTCCATAAACGGTTCCTCAAGCAGCATGCGCAGCAGGAGTGGCCGCTGCAGCAAGGTGGTTGATGGACTCAATGAGCTTTGCGTAGATCTCGGCATCTGGGTCGTACAGAGTGAAGCAGCGCGTATGCGGGCTCTTGTTGCCGATGCTCAAGATGGCGGTGACGCCCCGGCGTGAATGGGTGCGATGCAGCGCCACATGTAGGGGAAGCTCGAAACCCATGTCGAGGCTCAGCACACCGCCGGTGTGCACCAGTTCGAACACGCGCTGCTTGTCCTGGAGCTCAAAACGGCCGTATTGACGATCGGCATGCGGGAGATGCACCTGGTCGCTGGAGTTACTCGCGTCGAACGGACCGTTGGCAATCTCTTCAATAAAGTCGGCCAGCTTTAGGTGCATCTTCTTGTCGTTCTGCAGGGTCAGCGTGTGGCGTTCGCTGCCCAGCTCTACGACGAAAGTGCTTTCTACTGAGCCGCGCTCAGCCTTGAGGCGGAATGCCAGGCATTCGCGCTTCGGTGCTGTGCGCAGGATGTGGTTGAAGGTCTCGGTCAGGTTGACCTGGGCGTTGAGCAACTGCAGGGTGCGGTTGTCGATCTTGTACTTGATCATGCTGCGTGCCCTCCACCGTTTGGATCGATAGGAGAGGGTTGGCAGGACTTGGCGACAAGCTTTGGTTTGCTGTTATGGATGACGACCAAGCAGCCCGTGGCGAGCTGCAGCTGTTCGATCAGTTTGCGATTGCTGACGCATGCCGGATGGACATGCAAGGTTGCGGTGGTACGCATAGGTATTGCCTCGCTCTGTGGTAAAGAGTGAGGCGAGTAAACAATATGTTTGCATTGTGGTCAACACGGTTTGTTTGGTTTTTTGAGGTTAGGCTGAACCTAAAGGTCTGCTTACTGACCACCAAAACACGCGTCCGAGGATGACAATCCGTTGTTCGAGAACCTGATCCATTGAGTATTCTTTGTCGGGATACTCTTCACTATTGAAGCATTTTTGCCTGATTGCCCCGCTGGATAACCGCTGTAAGAACCTCACTCTCAAGGAGCCGTTGTGCGTCAGTGCATACAATTCATTATCGACAATTCGTGTAAAAGCTTTGTCAATGCCGAGCACTGCGCCATGAGGAAGAAGGGGTTGATTACTATTCCCAACGTTTAGCATGAACACAGCATTATTCGCGTTGACTCCGCATTCTTTAAGAGTTGCTACGTCAAGCGTGACATGACGTTTATGCGCGCTGTGTATGTCAACCTGGCTCGATTCTACAGGCGCTCCGCTCTGGTCTGTGAGGAAGAACACCAGATCATCTTTTTCAATTGAGTGATCAGAGTTCCATGGAACAATGGAGGTCATTTCATAGGGCTCTCCATCATCCGTGACCCCGTAAACGATCTCGGCATCATCCGTAAACATCGGCAGATCACCATATTCGAGCCACTCTCTCCTCAGCCCGAGCGCAAGTGCTACTGCGCTTATTTTATTGGCCGGTACCCCTCGTTTTTTCCAGTTCGTAATATTTTGGTCGTTCTCTAACCCGAGTACGCGAGCCAGCTCTGTACCACCTGTATTGGTCAGCTCCAGCGCTTTCACAAAGCGCTCAGCGTTGTTGGATATCAGCCGTGTTTTCATAAACAGTATGTTACCCCGCTTGCAGTATTCCGATAACAAACGTATTGTTTGCTTCGTGTTTGGTGTGTCGAGGTAAATCTATGAGCTCGTTCAATTCACCCCAAGTGGGGCCTGTACCCGTTTCCGCTCTTGAGAAAGCGATAGGTTGCACTGCTGGCTCTCCTACGGCTTTCGCTCGAATTATCGGAGTTAGTCCTCAGCGACTGTTCAACTGGATGCGCCGAGGTGTCCCCGTTAAGCAGGTGCCGTTGATTGTAAAAGCTTGTCGAGGAGCGTTATCCGCACATGAGCTAAGGCCGGATCTACCAGAAGTCTTTCCCGCTCCGATCAACTCCATCAACAGCCAAAAAAACTAGAAAAAAGGCGACCCGAAGGTCGCCTGCTTTCTCCCGACAGCATCACCACAATGCTATCGGGTCGCGATGTCGGAAGGCGAGCACACCACATGCCGCCGACTTTCATCGCGTTTCCAAGGCTCGGAAGCCTTGGTGTTGCTGCCGTTCTTACCACAGAGCTGGCAGCTGTTGCGCCAGGGGTGAACAACGGATTGTTCGCCCCGGCACGGTGCCGGTGTTGGTCTTACGAACCTAGCCGGCTTTGGGCCTCTCCAGACCACGCGGCAAATGTATCACCAACTTCTGTCGCGCGGCACTGGCAACTTTTAGGATTAATGCCATGAGCCGTATCGCTCTGAGTTCTCTGGAACGAGCGCAGCGGGAAATCCTGCCGCTCGATTTAGCGCTGTACCACGCCGCTCGCGATTACCCGGGTGGCGCCGCTGCCATTGCTGCCACAACCGGTCGTAACTCGACCACGCTGCAGCACAAACTGTCGCCAACCCATCCGAGCCACTCCATCAACGTTCAGGAGTTCGGTGAGATCCTCGAACTGACCAAGGATCGTCGCATTCTCGATGCAGTGCATGCGCTGGTCGGTGACACGATCTGGCAGGAGCTAGCCGACACCTACACCAACGACATGCCTGAGACCCTCACCACCGGCATCGCCGAATACTTCCGCCAAGTCGCTGATCTGGCCGAGACCTGGGCCAAGAGCATCGGCGACGGTGTGGTGACTGATCAGGAACTGGCTGCGATTCGTCTGCAGGTGTTCCGGGGCATTCAAGGGCTGTTGGGGTTGTTCAACCGCGCCACCTACGTCAACCAGACGACGCGAGGTGCTGCCCGTGGCTGACATCGCCGATTTTGCCAATGATTTGGTGCAGGAACGCATTGATCAGGCCATGGCCGCGCGCAGCGCTGCCAAGGCCGAAAGCGCTGCCCATTCCTTGCTGTTCTGCGAAGCCTGTGACGATCCGATTCCGGAAGCCCGTCGCCTAGCCTCACCGGGTTGCTCGCAGTGCATCAGCTGCCAGTCCCTCTCTGAGCGGGGGATTCAGCATGCTCGATGAGGTATTGGGCCAATTCGCCGATTACGGTCTGGAGCCGGCGCAACCGCTGGTGTTCGGCAAGCTGACCCGCTGCAAGACATCGCAGGACAAGGGCAAGGAAAAGAACGGCTGGTACGTGGTCCACGAGCAGCGCACGGAGAAGGGCGACACGCTGATCTTCGGCGCTTTCGGTGACTGGCGTTCGGGCGAGACGCAGAAGATCAAGGTCAAGGCCGGTCGTATGTCGCCGGAAGAGCGCGAAGTGATGCGCGCTCGCCAGGAAGAAGCCAAGCGCCGCGCCGCCGAAATCGCGAATGACGCTGCGCGGCGGGCCGCGAAGAGGGCGCAGGGATTGTTCGAGCGCATGCCGACCACCGGGCGCAGCGACTACCTGGATCGCAAACAAATCGTCGGCATCAAGGTGCGTTACGCACCGCGTACCGGCGCCGTGCTGGTCCCGATGAACAATGCCCGTGATCAGATCATGGGCCTGCAGGTGATCTTCCCCAACAAGCAAGAAGACACCGGCCGCGACAAATCCTACTGGCCTTACGGGATGGCAAAGGAGGGCACCTTTCATCTGCTCGGTCCGCATCCCGTACCGGGCGAACCGGTGCTGGTTTGTGAGGGTTACGCCACCGGCGCCAGCCTGCACATGGCGACGTCGCTCGCGGTGGCCGTAGCCTTCGATGCTGGCAACCTGTTGGCCGTGTGCAAGGTCATGCGCGAGCGCTTCGCGGGTTGCCCGCTGATCATCTGCCGTGATGATGACTGGAAAACCACCAAGCCCAATGGTGATGCCTGGAACCCCGGTGAGGAGAAGGCCTGCAACGCCGCGCTGATCGTCGGTGCTCAGGTCGTTGCACCGATCTTCTCGATCGAGCGTCACGACAAGTGGACTGACTTCAACGACCTGCACGTCGCCGAAGGCCTCGACGCGGTTCGGCGTCAGGTGCTGGCCGTGGTCCGTCCACCGGCGGCTGGTGGCTGGAAAGATCAACTGGCCCGCAGTGAAAGCGGCGCCTTGATCGCGCACATGCAGAACGTCGAACTGATCCTGGCTCATGACGAACGCTGGGCCGGGGTGATCAGCTACTGCGCCTTCAGCTCGAAGATCGTCAAGTTGCGCGCCGCACCTTATGGCGGTGGCACTGGCGAGTGGGCCGACATTGATGATGTGCGCGTCATGAAGTGGCTCGCGCAGCAGTACAACCTGCGTGTGAAGTCCTCGCACGTGATCGAGGCCGTCAGTGTGGTTGCTCACGATCACGCCTTTCACCCGGTGCGTGAGTACCTGAAAAAACTCGAATGGGATCGTGTGCCGCGCTTGGAGCGTTGGCTGACCGATGTCATGGGCGTGAAGGCAACGGATTACACCTCCAAGGTCGGCAAGCGCTGGATGATCTCGGCTGTGGCGCGGGTGATGAAGCCCGGCTGCAAGGCGGACTCCGTGATGATCCTCGAAGGCGTACAAGGCGCCGGTAAGTCGACTGCCATGAGTGTGCTCGGCGGTGAGTGGTTCATGGACACGCCGTTTGCCCTGGGTGACAAGGACGGCTTTCAGGCGATTCGTGGCAAGTGGATCGTCGAACTCGGCGAGCTGGACAGCTTCAACAAGGCCGAGAGCACCAAGGCCAAACAGTTCTTCTCGGCGTCCACCGACACCTACCGCGAAAGCTATGGCCGAAGAACGCTGGACGTGCCACGCCAGTGTGTTTTCGTCGGCACGACTAACCAAGACGAATACCTCAAGGACGCCACCGGCAACCGACGCTATTGGCCGGTGGCCTGTACCAAGGTCGACGTGGCGTTGCTGCGCGAGATCCGCGATCAGCTGTGGGCCGAAGCGATGTTCTGCTTCGAGGCCGGCGACCTCTGGTGGGTCACGCGAGAGGAAGCGCCAATGTTCAGCGAGGAACAAGACGAACGCTTTGTGGTGGACGAATGGGAAACGCCCATCCTGACCTGGCTCGAAGAGTCGCAGATCGGCGAGACCACCACCGGCAGTGAGGTGATGAGTCAGGCGCTCAAGCTCGATCCCGGTCATTGGGGTAAACCGGAGCAGATGCGCGTGGGAGCGATCCTGCATCGATTGGGGTGGCGACGGTTCCGTTTGGGTGCCTTGAGCAAGAGCGGCCAGCGGCCTTGGGCGTACAAGAAACCTGAGGGTTGGGGCAGGGCGCCTGCGCTGGTGCAACCTGCGTTCGAGGAGCCGTGCTTCGATGATTAAAGCAATCGATATGGCTCTCAAGCAATGGGCGCAGGAGATGCACAGCGATGAGGTGGCCGCCGGTTACTCGGGCGGCAACATGGTCGCCATGATGATGGAGAGCGGTGGTCAGCTTGTGCGCGGAAGGCGCGGGAGCAGGGTGCCGCTGGAAGCCTCGCTGGACATCGAGCGCATCGTCAAGAAACGCCTCGATCCTGAGCTGATGACAGTGGTGCAGGTGCATTACTTCCAGCCTGATGCGCCCTTGACTGCGCGTCTGGCTGAGAGTGGCTGTACACGCAACCTCTACTACCAGCGCCTGCATGACGCCCACATCGTGGTCGAGCACTTCCTCCTGGGGGAAGCGGCTTGATCGTGGGCATTACTCTGGCTCACGCCGTCCCACTGGCCTGCCTCCGTCCCACTGCTTTTTGCGGTGGTGGGACGGGCGCAGGCCCCGTCGTTGTTGGGCTGTCCCACCGTCCCACCTTTTTCATGCCTCCCGCCCGTGTATGCGTAGCGGGCATCAATGCGCGTGTTCACGCGCACGCGTGTTTTTAAATATTCTCTCTATACACGAGAAAAGAGAGATAAAAGTAGGACGGTGGGGCAATGCCCCAATCTACGGGACTTTCAGACGTCCCACCTCGTTTTGGATAAGTGGGACGCATGGGACGCCAGAAAAGCAAAAGACAGCCGGGACAGATATTCACCGACATTCGCCAGCCGTTCACCGGACGTAAGCCACACATTCACCGGATGGCATTAAAACGGTCTTGCTGCCACCAGAATCGACCTGTAAAAAGGGGCCATCTTCGATGGGTGCGACCGCAAAGCGCGGCAGGCCACCCACCAGCCGACCCGGCCATTGCGCCGGGTCTTTTTGTTTGAGGGGCAGGGTAATGACGAACGAGCAACAGGCACTGGCAGAGATGCCGATCTGGTTGGTGATTGCCCTGTCCCTGGTTGGCGGCGTGTCTGGCGAGATGTGGCGCGCTGACAAGGATGGGGCACGAGGTTGGGCGTTACTGCGCCGCCTCGCACTTCGCTCCGGCGCCTGCATCGTGTGCGGCGTGTCAGCGATGATGTTGCTGTTCGGTGCGGGCCTGTCGATCTGGACAGCGGGCGCCTTGGGTTGTCTCACCGCGATGGCCGGCGCGGACGTCGCCATCGGCTTGTACGAACGCTGGGTGGCCCAGCGCCTGAACCTGAGCGAGGCCGAGTCGAAGGCATGAGCCGGGCAGGCCGGGTAGGGCGCCGATTTTTACGGGTCCTCCCCGACGGCCGCCCCCTACACGGGTTATCGAACTCGCGGATTCTCTCTAGCTGAAACCTTTGCAGGGATGTCCGTCTTTTCAAACGGAATGCTCTAGGTTCGCAGCGCTTGATACTTAGAGAGCTTTTTTGGGTTTCGCCTGAAGCAGTATTTTTCTCATCACCCGGTTTGTTCTGTTGTCGATTTTATAGACGGTCTGGTTCGAGAGTAGGAAAGCACTTTTGGTGTCTGCTACCACGAGGTAGCCAGTAATGCTTTCTCCTTCTTTCGTTACGACGCTATGTACCTGGTTTACCCCGCCCGTTACCTCGATACCAGCCATTTCACGGATCTCTTGCTTGCCTCTGTCAACACCATGCTTTACCCCGATGGTGGGTAAAACGAATACTACAAAGAGGGCAAGACTCCCCATCAAACCCTTTTCGATGAGGGACTGCGTTTTCGTTTCCTGAGTGGCAAGCGTGTATACGTACGCTGCAGCAATGACAACAAATGGGAGCCATTGCAGGAGGTGTCCAATGATTGGCCTTCCATCAACCCAACCCATAACTGTAGTGAACCAGTGTACATAACCCGCAGCCAGAATCGTTGGGTTCGCCAAATCAAGCTCACCTGTCGAGATACCGAACTGCTCGAAGTAAGCGGCGAGCTCCAGGTAGCCATCGACAAAGAGAGCTGCCTGCAGGAATAGCGCCATACCGATCAATAGCTTCAGGGCAAAGTCTTTGTCTATCGCCTTCGTAACCGGTGCTAGCGAAGTAGGCGTTTGCGGGCCTGAGCAATTTGGCTGGGTGATGGTTATTGGAGCCGTCAGCTCAACTCGAATTTTCTTTTCTCTATTCCAAAACACGTTTCGTCCTTGATGCGTTGGAGGGGCGGTGGTGGAGATTAGCGTAATGAGCATGGCCCAGAAAGCGTCGGGGACCCTGAGGACTTTCAAAGGACACGGGGTCGGAAACCCGCGGGATCTTGTTAGTGGGAGGCCCGCCAGCTTACTGAAATTTCAATCCACTGAAATCTTGAAAGGATTCATTGAAAAGCCGCTGAAAAGGAGGGCTTATGAACGCAGTCACTTACCTGTCAAAGAGCGCCTTCGCTGCGCACATCGGCCGATCACCGAGCTACATCACCTGGCTGAAAGAGAATGGCCGGTTGGTGCTGTCGCCCAATGGCAAGCAGGTCGATGTGCTGGCCACCGAAGCATTGATCCGCGATACCGCTGATCCGAGTAAGGCTGCCGTCGCTGCTCGCCACCAACAGGATCGGCTTCAGCGTGATGTGTACAGCCACGTCGCAGCTCAATCCGAGCCGACCAAAATGGCTGCGCCGCCGCCCGTTGACCCTGCGCAAGGGCAGACTCCGGACTTTCAGAAAGCACGAGCGCATCGAGAGCACTACCTGGCGCGGATGGCTGAGATGGAGTTTCGCAAGGCGCAGGGTGAACTGGTCGAGATCAGCTTCGTGCAGAAGGCCGCTTTTGAAACGGCACGTTCGCTCAATCATTCGCTGATGAGTATGTCGCCTCAATTGGCACCGCAACTCGCTGCCTTGTCGGATCCATGGGAAGTGGAGCGGCAGCTGACCGCTGCATTGCGCCAGCGGCTTAATGAAATTGCCCAAGTCTCAAGTGACGATTTTGGCGTTGAATTGGAGGAGTGTTGAGAATAGCCATTGGCTTACGGTTTGTTATGGTTTGTGCAAAGGTGTGCTTCTAATGTTTGTCCATCTAAAAATGCTGTTCTGACTTCGTGATATGAAAAAAATCAGTCATTGATGTGTTGAGTGATCTTTTTTGAAAGTGCGCAAGAAGTTGCGCATATGGTCATAATATTTTTCCTTTAAAATCGCTACAGCCCACACACCACAACGCCTGCAGCCAAGTGCGCAAGAAGTTGCGCAGTACTGCGCAACTTCTTGCGCACTTTTTGCCTGAAATGCAGGGTTTTTCGCCCAAGAAACAGCTCTCTCCGTGCCATATCCCTGATCTACAAGGCTTCTGAAAAACTGGCACGCTCTTTGATAAGAGTCAGGCACCCACCGGGCGATTTCGCCTCCCGGGCACCCTAACTTTATCCGCAAGGAGCACCTCCCATGGCAACACCAGCGTACATGTCGGTTACCGGCGAAAAACAAGGCCTGATCACTGCCGGCGCTTTCACCGCCGACTCCGTTGGCAACACCTACCAGGAAGGTCACGAAGACCAGGTCATGGTTCAGGCGTTCAGCCACGACGTGATCATCCCGCGTGACCCGCAATCCGGTCAGCCAACCGGTCAGCGCGTGCACAAGCCAGTTGTGATCACCAAGGTCTACGACAAGGCTTCGCCTCTGCTGCAAGCCGCTCTGACTTCCGGCGAGCGCATGAGCGAAATCGTTATCCAGTGGTACCGCACTTCGGCTCAAGGTACCCAAGAGCACTACTACACCACCAAACTGGAAGACGCGATCATCGTCGCCATCAACAACAAGATGCACAACTGCCAGGATCCATCGAACGCCCACTTCACCCACCTGGAAGAAGTGCAGTTCACCTACCGCAAAATCACCTGGACCCACGAAGTATCCGGTACTTCGGGTTCCGATGACTGGCGTGCTCCAGTCGTTTAATTTCGGCTGATCGTTGTACCGCTCCGGCCGGCAAGACCGGTCGGGGCGCACTCACCTCTAAAAATTTTTTTGCCTATAGCCCCTTGAGGGCTGTTGCGCGTCGCAGAATTGCGCGAGGAACAAGGGATGTTCTCACCGGCCAATCAGCCTCATTTCAATCTGACCATCGATGGCGCGGACAGCGATTTCCAGGTGCTGTCGTTCACCGGGAGAGAGGCGCTCAACACCCCCTTCGAGTTCGAACTGGAACTGGTCAGTGAGAAGGCCTCGATCAACCTTGAAAGCCTGCTGCACAAACTCGCGTTCCTGCAGCTGTCGCCCAGCGGCACGGGGATTCACGGGCTGATCTACAGCATCGCCCAGGGCGAGGCCGGCAAGCGCCTGACGCGCTACAAAATCTCCCTGCGCCCGCAGCTGTCGTACCTCGCGCATCGGGTCAATCAGCGCATCTTCCAGCAGATGACCGTGCAGCAGATCATCAGTCAGGTGCTGGAAGAACACGGCATTCTGGCCAGCGATTACCACTTTCAGTTGAGTGCGGTGTATCCCGAGCGCATCTACTGCACGCAGTACGACGAATCGGACCTGCATTTCGTCCAGCGCCTGTGCGAAGAGGAGGGTATTCACTACCACTTCCAGCACACGTCCAGCGGCCACAAACTGACCTTCGGTGATGACCAGACGGTATTCCCGAAACTGGCGCCGGTGGCGTATCAGCAGGACTCCGGGCTGGTGGCGGACCAACCGGTGGTCAAGCGTTTCGGCCTGCGCCTGGCCACCCGCACCAGCCGCACCACGCGACGCGATTATGACTTCGTCAAACCGAAGATCGAGCTGGAAAGCGACGCCAAGAGCAGCGCCCAGCCGGACCTGGAAGACTACGATTACCCGGGCCGTTTCGTGGATCGCGAGCGTGGCAAGCACCTGGCCAACCGCAACCTCGAACGCCATCGCAGCGACTATCGCCTGGCCGAGGGCAACAGCGATCAGCCGATCCTGGTCACCGGGCATTTTCTGGCGCTGACCGACCACGCCAACCCGACGTGGAACGATCTGTGGCTGCTCACCGAAATCTTCCACGAAGGCAAGCAGCCGCAAGTGCTGGAAGAGTCGGTGACCAGCGACACCACCGACAACAAAGACGATTTCCATCAGGGCTATCGCAACCGCTTCAGCGCCATCCCGTGGGATGTGCCGTACCGTCCGCCGCTGGATCACCCGAAACCCAAGGTCCTCGGTTCGCAAAGCGCCGTGGTCACCGGTCCCGAAGGCGAAGAAATCTTCTGCGACCAATACGGCCGGGTGAAGGTGCAGTTCTTCTGGGACCGCGAAGGCCAGCACGACGACAAGACCTCCTGCTGGATGCGCGTGGCCTCCAGCTGGGCCGCCGAAACCTTTGGCTCGATCAACATTCCGCGGGTCGGCATGGAAGTGCTGATCACCTTCCTCGAAGGCGATCCCGACCAGCCGCTGATCACCGGTTGCCTGTACCACGGCGCCAACCTGCCGCCGTACAAGTTGCCGGACTTCAAGACCCTGGCCACGGTCAAGAGCAAGGAATACAAGGGCAGCCGCGCCAACGAACTGCGCATCGACGACACCACCAGCGAGATCAGCATCGCGCTGCGCAGTGATCACGGCGCGAGCGCGATCAACCTTGGTTACCTGACCCACCCGCGCCCAAGCGGCGGTCAGCCTCGGGGCGAAGGTTTTGAGTTAAGAACCGATCGCCACGGCGCCGTGCGTGCCGGAGCCGGTCTGCTGATTACCACCGAACCGCGCCCGAATGAATCCAAGCACCACAAGGACCTGCCGGAGACCGCCGAGCGCCTGGCCACCGCCAGCGATCAACAGGACGGTTTCGCCACGCAAGCCAAAGAGCTTCAAGCCCAGGAAGCGGGCGATCAGGACGACGTGGCCAAGGCCTTGCACGCGCAGCACCAAGGCGTGCTCGGCTCGGGACCCGCAAACCTCACCGCCAATGAATTTCCCGAATTCACCGAGCCGCATCTGGTACTCGCCAGTCCCGCCGGCATCGCCCTGACCACACCGCGCTCCAGCCACATCGCCACCGGCGAACACCTGGCGCTGAGCAGCACCGGTCACACCAGTTTCTCCATCGGCAAACGCCTGCTGGCCAGCGCCAGTCGAGGCATGCGCCTGTTCGTGCAGAGCATGGGCTGGCGGCTGGTGGCGGCCTCCGGCGACATCGACGTCAAGGCGCTGAAGGACAGCATCAACCTGCTGGCCAAACTCAACATCACCGCCAATGCCGACCGCATCACCATCACCGCCAAGACCGAACTGGTGATCCAGGGCGGCGGCAGCGCCACGACCTACAACGCCGGCGGCATCACCCACGCCACCAGTGGCCCGTACACCGCGCACGCGGCGAACTTCGCCTACACCGGGGCGAAATCCCTGGCCGGCGTGTTCCCGGAACCGCCGAAACCCGGCAAGGGCAACCTCGAACTTTTCAACCAGTACGCCGGCCGCCAGGGCATCAAGGACGGCGACTACGAAGTCATCGATGCCTTGGGCAAAAGCATCAAGGGCAAACTCGACGGTAAGGGCTTTGCGAGCGTTTCTGGTGCTGCACCGGGACCGGCGCGCGTGCTGTTCGGCAAGGATCCGGCCGATACCTGGAGTGAAGGCAGCTATATCGGCAAACCGGAGTGGCCATTGAATCCGCCGGGCGCGGACGAAGCTCCAAGCCAAGTGCAAGCAATGGTTGCTCAAGTGTTGCCGAGCAAGAGCTGGGATGTGCTGGAGAAGGGCAAGGATATGGCCCAGACAGGGATGAGTGCTGTACAGACGGCACAAGGTGCATTGGAAACGGCGCAACAGGTTAAAGGTGCTGTACAAGGCGGAGTGGCTGGCTTGCCAAAACTGGCGAGTGCGGCGACACCGAGCGCGTCGAGCATTCTTAGCGCAGCAAGCAAGGCGGGCAAGCTGCCTAGCCTTCCGGCCCCGTCCTTGCCCAAACCAGCGCTTAAGGCAGCTGACCTGTTAAATGGGGAGGTGCTGTCATGACTGAAGCTGCCGTTGCCAAGAAGCGCGAGCCTCAGGTAGCCGTCGTTCCGCTCAACACGTTGGATGTGCAGGACGTGGGGCGTGGTGCCGCTCGGTTTGATGCCTGGCTGCGATCCATTAGCGGTGATGTGGTCACGCTCGATCGAATCAAAGGGGTCGCCGGGTCATTGCCGGTTGTAGGCAACATCATGGCGCTGGTCGACGCGCTTGGCGACATCGTCACGCTTACCAAAAGCAAGCAGCGGGAGTTACTTGATTGGGTCAGCCTGGGTATCAACCTGATCGGTGTTTTACCAGCCCCTCCGACCATGGCTGCTGCTCGTATGAGTTTGCGCCCGACCTTGTTTTTGGTACGTCAGGAACTGCGTAACAGTGCCAAGATGTTGTTGGGCGATTCTATGATCGAAGTGCTGGTTGGGCACTTGAACGCCACCATCGTCGGCACGATCGATGACTTCGTAAAACAGGCCCAAGGTAAACTTTCGGGCATTCTTGCCGATGCCGGGAACTTGGGGGCAAGCGCGGTAAACGAAATTGCGAAAGGGCTTGAAGCCGTCGTCAACGGCAAGCTCGACGCAAAGGGCGATGCGCGCGCCGCGGGTCAGAAAATCACTGCTGCCGGCAATCAATTGCTTAGCGATCCCAAGGCGGCCATCAGCAATATCTTTGGGGCTGCATTCAGTGCCTACAAAGCCGTAGGTAAAGGAGTTGCCAATAGCGCAGCGAAAAACCTTCTGCCGGACCAGGCTAAAAAACTGGTGATGACGCACACCGGCACATTGAGAGCGATGGGGCCAGAAATCAAAACCCAACTGAGTAAGTTGGGTGACCCGGGAACGCGGCACTCCATCGGTTGGTTGTTGCAAATGCTCAGCGGTGCTGTGGTGACTTGGCGTAAACGCCGAGGACATGGACAGAGCGCTAGTGTTAAACCTAATGCCACCAGTAAGGCGCAGAGCAAAGCAGGTGAAGGCCGGCTCGAAGCCAGCAGCCGTCAGGCTCCTGCGAATGCTAACGCCAATGGCCAGAAAAATGGTGCATGCGCGGGTACTTGCAACAGTATTAGCTTCGCGTTGGGCTCCGAGTCGCTAAGCCATACCGATTTCAGCCTCCCAGGTCCATTTCCTATTGAATGGGTGCGTACCTACAGCTCCCGGTTTGATGCCTTTGACAATGGCGAACTAGGTGCTCGGTGGGTGACAGAGTTCACCACCCGATTCGACTGCAAGGGCGATGGTCTGGTTTTCTTTGGAGCCGACGGTCGTAGTATCGATTTTCCTCTGCCCAAGGTAGGCCTCTATCACTATGACCCCGTTGAGAATCTCACGCTGGTTCGCTCCGGTGAGGATCAACTGCTGGTTTGCTTCGGTTTCGAGCGCAAAGAAACCTATGTCCGTCGTGGTCGTTCCTTCTGGCTGACGGATGTCAAAATGCGCAGTGGCGCGGGGCTAATGCTGCACTATGAGCATCGGCATGGGGACGCCCTGGTATTGTCTGACCTGATCACCTATCAAGGGGATATAACGCAGGTCCATTTGCACGTCGGAACCCTGCTTGATGATCATGGGCGGTTGGCCGGTCTTTGGGAAATCCGTGACGGCGCGCCTGTACGACAACTGTGTAATTACCAATACAACATCCACGGCGATCTGATCCAGGCACAGGATGAAAACGGTGCTGCCTGGAGCTATCAGTATCAGCATCATCTGCTGACTCGATACACCGATCGCACCGGCCGCGGGTTGAATCTGGAGTGGGACGGCCACACCTCGCACGCCAAGGCCGTGCGCGAGTGGGCGGATGACGGCAGTTTCGATACTCGTCTTGAATGGGACGAAAACATCCGCCTGACATATGTCACCGATGCCAATGGCAACGAGACTTGGCATTACTACGACATCAAGGGCTACACCTACCGAATTCGGTATGCCGATGAACGCTCAGAGTGGTTCTTTCGCGATGACGCGAAAAACATCATTCGTCACGTTCATACAGACGGTACCTCCGATCGATACAGCTATGACGAGCGCGGTAATTTGCTCGAGCACATCAGTCCCGACGGCAGTGTCGCTCACTACGCCTACGATGATCTAAATCAACTGATCAAGGTTAGTGATGCAGAGGGCGGGCAGTGGCAGCGAGCTTACGATGATGCCGGTAATTTGGTGGAGTCGGTCGATCCGCTTGGAAACAGGACGGAGTATGCCTACGACAAAGCAGGTCAGTTGATCGCTATCAAGGACGCAATCGGCAACGAGAAAGCGCTTGAGTACAACGATGCTGGTCAGCTTCTGAAATATACCGATTGCTCTGGCAAAACCAGCGAATGGGAATACAACGATCGCGGTCAGATGATCTGTTTTACCGATGCAGCAGGACAAAGCACCGAGTATGAGTACAAGGCTGGACATATCGCCTTGCTTATTCATCCAGATAAAACCCAAGAGCGATTCGAGCGTGATGCCGAAGGGCGTCTTCTTGCCCATATTGACGGTCTGGATCGCTGCACGACATGGAGCTATAACGCTTCCGGGTTGATTGCCGAGCGCGTAGACGCCTGCGAGCAAACGCTTCGCTACCGTTGGGACCGGCTGGGTCGTCTTGTAGCGCTGGAAAACGAAAACGAGCAGCGCACCCAATTTCACTATGACCCTGTCGGAAGGTTGCTTGAGGAAAAAGGATTCGATGGCGTTGCTACGCGCTATCAGTACGATTCCGAGAGCGGGCGTTTGGCGAGAGCCATTAACGGTGAGCGCGTCATTTCGATGTCGTTTGACCCCATGGGACGGCTTGTAGAACGCCATGCCAGCTTGGGCAATACGTCTCAGAGTGAATCCTTTGCGTATGACGGTAATGGCAACATGGTTTTGGCCACGAATGACCAAAGCCGGCTGCTGTGGTTCTATGATTTGGCCGGTAATCTGATCAGAGAGCATCAGCATTATCAGAGCCTGGATGCACCGCTCGTTGCAATCTGGAGGCACGAGTACGACCCCCTCAATCAGTGCGTAGCTACGACCCGCCCGGATGGTCACCGGGTGAGCTGGCTGACGTACGGCAGTGGGCATTTGCTTGCGTTGAAACTGGATGATCACGAGCTGGTCGGTTATGAGCGAGATGACCTACATCGTGAGGTCGTTCGTCATCAAGGCAATCGTCTGCGCCAGACTCAAAAATGGGACCCGGCAGGTCGCCTGCAGGAGCAATTGCTAGGCCGAAGTGATGACAATTCCACTTTGCTCAAGCGCGAATACAAATACGATGCGGTCGGCCAGTTGACCGAGCTAAACGACACGCGTCGCGGACCGCTGTCCTATCGTTACGATCCAGTCGGAAGACTGATCAGTGCAGCAAGCCGCTTCGGGGTTGAGAAATTCGCTTTCGATCCTGCCAGTAACCTGCTCGACGAAAAGGTGGCAGAAGTACGGCGGCCTCTTGATCAGGCGCCAACGCGTAGTCGGTTGGTAGACAATCTGCTACGGGAATACGTCGGCACCCATTACGAATATGACGATCGCGGCAATCAAACACTGCGTTGGCACAATGGTCAACGCAGTCGATTGCAATGGGATCTGTTCGATAGGTTGGTTCATTTCGAGGATGATCGTCTCTCGGTCAAATACGCCTACGACGCCTTGGGTCGCCGGCTATACAAGCATTCAACCGCCCATTATAGAAATCGTCCTGAAGCAGGTTCTCACTGGAATAAAAATGAGCAGGGACGTGTTCAGCGTTTGCTTGGCTGTGGCCTGACTTTGTACGGGTGGGACGGAGATAATCTTTCCTGGGAAAGCAGTCCTGCGCCTATTGATGGGGGAACTGGCCGCACAGTCCACTACGTTTATGAACCCGGCACGTTTGTTCCGGTGGCTCAAGCGATCAGACACGCCTCGATTGATTTGTTAAGCCAGCCTGAATATGTCGGTGGCGAGAGTCTTGAAGATGACCCGCTTTGGAGTCATGTACCCAAAGCACAACCGTTTGATGCTTTAGCCTGGTATCAGTGTGATCATTTAGGCACACCATTGGAGCTTACCGATCAGGACGGTCAGGTCGCCTGGAGCGCTCAATACAAGGCGTGGGGACAGGCAAAAGAACAGACATCAGCCACAGCAGTACGGCATGGGCTGAACAATCCAATTCGTTTCCAAGGTCAGTACCACGATCATGAAACAGGCTTGCACTACAACCGATACAGGTACTACGACCCCCATGTAGGTCGCTTCATCTCAAAGGATCCGATAGGTCTGATGGGGGGCATAAACCTTCATCAATACGCACCTAACCCAACCCAATGGGTGGACCCTTTAGGGCTGGTGAAGAAACCGCCATCCAAGCGCGCCCTAAAAGACGGCGCTGGAGCATCGCCTCAAGATATCGCTGCGAGTAAGGTCGGCGGAGGCAGTCGAAAAGGGCAGGCGGCTTGTCGCAAAAAACTCATTGATAAAAGTAAGCCAGTGGGCGTTTACAAGTGCTGGCGGTGTGGACATACCTCTACCAATCCTGATGACATGCACTTGGGGCATAAGAATGTGGCCACCTCAAATGGGGGCAACCTTGCCGATGTCAACGTAGATCTTGAGGGCGCGTCGTGTAACCTGAGTGCGGGAAATAGCGGTTACGTGAAGGAAGGGATGTCGTGTGTCGAACGTGGAAGTTGTGGAGCGCCATATGGACGATAAAGAATTGCCTGTACTGATTCAGGTGTTTGTATCAGATGACGGTGGCCCCGTATTCGAGGAGCTCCCTGCAATTGCGATGGGGCAGGATACATATGAGCTGTTGTCTTCACCTGGCCTTGCGCTGAATTTGGCTCGAGGTGACGTCATCTCGATAAAAAACAAAAACACTCACGCTGAAGTCCTCAAGCGCGGAGGGAATTTTTGTATTCATATCTACGCCGATTTCATCCCCGAGGACGTCATTGCTCAGCTCGAATCTGATGTCGGCAATGAGCTGGGTGGAACACTTGATGGCGTTTTCGAAGGCAATCTTTCGTTGGCTGTGCCGTCCAGCAACGGGATGGACAGAATCAATGAGTTCTTTGATCGCTTCCGCGAGAAAACCGGCCTCGAATGGTATTACGCCAACGTCTACAAGAACATTGATGATGAAGAGGATGAAACGCTGCTGAATTGGTGGCTGCAGAGCTGATTGATTCGAAGAGTGATCTCGCTGACAACAATCGAAGCTTGGCTAAGCAAGCTTGGATAAACACAAATGTGTCGGCTAGATCTACGAAACGCAGTGTGAGATCGAAGGGCGCGTGATAGGTCGGTAGTGACTGCGGCGCGCTTTATCGGCCAGCCAGAAAATATGAACGAGGGCGACCCTCTTTCGAACGTTTGCCTGGCCGATATAAATCCAAGATTTAGTCAAAGGAGTGACACCATGAAAGATGTTATTCGCTTAGGCGACTCCACCACTCACGGTGGCAAAGTGCTCGAAGCCTTCTCCCGAACCGACCTCAACGGCAAGCCTATTGCTGGCGTCGGTCACAAAGTTAGCTGTCCGCTTTGCAAAGGGGTTTTCCCCATTGCAGAAGGCAGCAGCACCTACACCGTTGATGGTACGCCCATCGCTCTGGACGGTATGAAAACTGCCTGTGGTGCCGCGCTCATTGCGAGCGGTCCGAAAGGCGCAGTGATCAGCTGATCGACCTGACTACATCCTGGTTTCATTGCCAACGAGAGGCGACGTGCAGACGTAGGCCTCTTGGCGATGAGCCTCATGACATCTTTGAATTCCCGAGCCTACTGGCTGGTAAGACGCTTCCATGACGACCAATATCGCTGTTGCAACCAAACGTGAACCACAAGTCGCCGTTGTTCCGCTGAATCTGATCATGGTGGAAGATGTGGGTCGAAGTGCGGCTCAATTCGATGCTTGGTTACGAGAGATCAGTGGCGATCTGGTGACATTGGAGCGCATCAAGACGGTCGCCGGTGCGCTGCCTGTTGTCGGCAATATCATGGCGCTGGTCGATGCACTGAACGATGTGGTGACACTCTCGAACAGCCCACGACAAGATCCTCTCAACTGGGTCAGTCTCGGGATCAACCTGATCGGTGTCTTGCCGATGCCGCCGAACATGGCAGCCGCGCGCATGAGCTTGCGTCCGACATTGTTCCTTGTTCGCCAGGAGGTCGCCAAGGTCGGCAAGCTGGTGTTGGGCGATGCGTTGATCAACGTCGTGGTCGGTCATCTGAACGCTGACATTGTTGGTGTGATCGATGATTTCGTTAAGCAGGCACAAGCCAAACTCAAGGAGCTGCTCAATGATGCAGGAGAGCTTGGCGAAAAGATCCTCAATGAAATTGCTGTTGGGTTAGAGCGCGTCGTAAACGGACAGCTCGATGCCAAAGGCAATTTAAAAGAAGCCGGGGAGATGGCAAGCGCTGCCAGCGATCAATTGCTACATGATCCTTTGAGCGCTATCAGCAATATCTTCGGCGCCGCGGCAAACGTTTACAAAGCAGCGGGCAAAGGAGTTGCCAACAGTGCGGCCGAGCATCTGTTGCCTGAACAAGCAAAGAAAAAAGTTCTGATTCATACGAAATCACTGCGCGCCATGGGACCCGAGCTGCGCACGCAGTTGAACAAGTTGAGTGACCCGGCCGTTCAAAGCTCGATTGGCGCGCTGTTGGTCGTACTGGCCAGCGCGGTTGCAGCGTGGCGTATGCGCAACGCACACGGCCAGGGCGGTAACGTCAAACCGGGAATGACTAGCCAATCCCGACGCGTTGCCAGCGATGGCAAGGTTGAAGTAAGCCGGGCTGAGTCGAAGCCGAAGACGCGCCCCAATGATGAGAAAAATGAAGTATGTCCTGCGACCTGCAAGCGCATCAGCTTTGCCATGGGTACAGAGACGTTTGATCACTCGGATTTCAGCTTGCCCGGCGCTTTCCCCATTGATTGGACCCGCACGTATTGCTCGGACTTGAGCGCCTATGATTCGGGCATCTTGGGCGCGCGCTGGATCACTCCGTTCACGACTCGCATCGACGAGCAGGACGATGGTCTGGTGTTCCACAATGCAGACGGCCGAAGCCATAGCTATCCGTTACCTAAGATCGGTCAGTTTCATTACGACGCGATTGAAAACATCACTTTGCTGCATGTCAGCGAGGGACAGTTGCTGCTATGCCGGGGTTTCGATCGCAAGGAGACCTACATCCGTCATGGGCTTTGCTACCTGCTAGTAGGTGTTGTATTGCGTAGTGGCGCCGGAATCATGCTGCACCATGAGCATCGACACGGTGATGCTCCCGTACTGTCCGACCTGATTACCTATCAGGAAAATGACATCACCAAGGTGCATCGTCACCTCGGCACGCTGATCGATGCGCATGGACAATTGACCGGCCTCTGGGAGATCCGTGACGGGGCGCCACAGCGTCAGCTGTGCGCTTATGAGTATGACGTGCACGGCGATCTGACTCTTGCCCAGGATGAGAACGGTGCAGCTTGGTCTTATCAGTATGAGCATCATCTGATCACGCGCTACACGGACCGGACCGGGCGCGGGATGAACTTGCAGTGGCAGGGCACGGGCTCTGATGCCAAGGCCGTGCGCGAGTGGGCCGATGACGGCAGTTTCGACACCCGTCTGGAATGGGATGAGAACATTCGTCTGACGTACGTAACGGATGCTCACGGTAACGAGACATGGCATTACTACGACAGCCTGGGCTACACGTATCGCATTCGTCACGCCGATGGCTTGTCGGAATGGTTGTTCCGCGATGACGCCAAAAACGTCGTCCGGCATGTGCATCCCGATGGGGCCACTGACCGCTATAGCTACGATGAGCGCGGCAATCGGCTTGAGCATATTCGCGCCGACAATAGCGTGGTGCACTTCGCCTATGACGACCACGACCAACTCATCAAAATCATGGACGCGGAAGGCGGGCTATGGCTGCGCGCCTATGATGACGCCGGCAACCTGGTTGAAACGGTCGATCCGCTCGGTAACAAGACTGAATACGCATATGACAAAAAAGGTCTGCCGATTGCCATCAAGGATGCCAACGGTAACGAGAAGACCCTCGAATACAATGACGCGGGTCAATTACTCAAATATGTGGATTGCTCGGGCAAGATCAGTACATGGGAGTATGACGATCGCGGCTTGATGATCTGCGCAACGGATGCAGCAGGGCAGAGCACCGAATACGAATACAAGGCTGGGCAGGTAGCGCTTATCCGGCATCCGGACAAAACAGAGGAGCGTTTTGAGCGCGATGCTGAGGGCAGACTTCTGGCCCATGTCGACGGATTGGATCGCTGCACGACCTGGAGCTACACGGTAGCTGGTTTCGTCGAAGAACGCGTGGACGCTGCCGAACAGACTCTGCGGTATCGGTGGGATCGTTTGGGACGTTTGCAGGCTCTGGAGAACCAGAATCAACGCTCGGCGCAATTTCTCTACGACCCAGTAGGACGCTTGTTGACCGAAACAGGCTTTGACGGACGTCTGACTCGCTACCAGTACGACATCGCTTCTGGACGCCTATCAAAGGTCGCCACCGGTGACCGTGTTGTGACGGTAGCGTATGACGAGATGAGGCGTGTAACCGAGCGTCTAGCTTCGCTTGGCGACCAGTCTCAAGCGGAGCGTTACGCCTATGACGGCAGGGGCAACATGATCCTCGCCAGTAACGCAGACAGCCAAGTGCAATGGTTCCATGACATGGCCGGCAATATGGTGCGTGAGCATCAGCACTACCTCGGTTTGGACAAGCCACTGGTTGCTGTTTGGCAGCACGAGTACGACGCGCTCAACCAACGTGTGGCCACGATCCGTCCTGATGGGCATCGGGTCAGTTGGTTGACCTACGGCAGCGGTCATCTCTTGGCATTGCGCCTGAACGAGCATGAGTTGCTTGGCTATGAGCGCGACGACCTGCATCGCGAAGTGGCTCGGCATCAAGGTAATCGTCTTGTGCAGACGCAGAAGTGGGACCCGGCCGGGCGCCTGCAAGAGCAACTGTTGGGGCGTAGTGATGACAAGTCGGTTTTGCTTAAGCGTGAGTACGCCTACGACGCCGCAGGGCAACTGAACGAAATCAACGATACGCGCCGTGGCCAGTTGTCCTATTGCTATGATCCGGTGAGCCGGTTGTTGAGCGCAGTGAGTCGTTTGGGTGTTGAAACCTTCGACTTTGACCCGGCGGGTAACCTGCTTGATGAGAAAGCGGCAGAGAGTCGGCGGCCTTTGGAGTTGACTCCCCCACGCAGCAAGTTAGTCGATAACCTGCTGCGCGAGTATGCAGGGACTCACTACGAATACGATGAGCGTGGTAACCAGATAAAGCGTTGGTGCGATGGTGCTTACAGCCAGATGCGTTGGGATCTGTTTGATCGGCTGGTGCATTTTGAGGACTCAAGGCTTTCGGTGGAGTTTGCCTACGACGCCCTTGGTCGACGTTTATCCAAGAATTCGAAGGTCCAATACAAGCAGCGGCCGGCGGCAGGCTCACTGTGGAATAGCGCTGAGCACGCTCGATTGCAGCGAGAGCACGGCTGTGGCTTTACGTTGTACGGTTGGGATGGCGATAACTTGGCTTGGGAAAGTCGTGCTCCTCAGCAGGATGGGGAGGCGGGCCGCACTATTCATTACGTGTTTGAGCCCGGAACATTCATTCCTGTCGCTCAGGCGATGTCGAATCATTCCATTAATCTGATGGGATTGCCTGACTACGATGAGGATTACAGCTTAGAGGATGATCCGCTTTGGAATCGTTCCGCAGTATCGCCCCCAATCGATGTATTGAATTGGTACCAATGCGACCATTTGGGCACTCCTTTGGAGATGACCGATCAGAATGGTGACGTCGTATGGAGCGCTCAGTACAAGGCCTGGGGTGAGATTCGGGAGGAGCAGTCGCATTGGGCGAAGCAGCAGGGCATTGCAAATCCTATCCGATTCCAAGGGCAGTACCATGATCATGAGACGGGGCTGCATTACAACAGGCATCGCTACTACGACCCGTCAGTGGGACGTTTCATAAGTCAAGATCCTATTGGTTACGAAGGGGGACTCAACCTTTACCAGTATGTTCCGAATCCTACTGGGTGGACTGACCCACGCGGGCTGGCTCGTCAAAAAGGAATTACGCCGAACAACAAAGGCACACGCACTACAATCGAGTCGGGTAATCTGCAAGCACCGGAGGTTGGATACAGCACGAAAGCAGGTGGGGAAGGTATTCAGCATCCTGTGGTTCAAGAGCTCTATGAATCGATACCAGACGATCAACGTTCTCCTTTTATTCATGGGCACTGCGGAGAAGCGGATGCGCTGAGTAAGATTGCCAAGGCTAACGATGTCAAATCTGTCGAAGCTTTGAGAGATATTACGAACGGTTCAACATCTACGACCGTAAGGAATGATGGTAAACAGTTGAAGTTTTGCCGATCTTGCGCGCAAGTTATGGGTAAGCTCGGCGTATGTGATGGAGTTAAAGAATGAGTGATGAAAAAGAAATTGAAGAAGTCGAAAATCTTGAGGCGCGTCTCCTTGCCGCCGGCGTATCCATTAATCAATTAGTGCGGTGCTACGCGGATTTTTTGCTTCATTTGATTGAAGGCGACGCTTTAAGTAGTATTTCTTCTGCAAAACTCGATCTTATGTCTAACTACCTGAGTAAGGCCGTAACTCCTGGAGTAGTTGAGTCTAGTCAGGAGCAAAGGAAGGGGTTCTTTGTCGATCTTTGGCCAATTGAAAGGCAATATAGAGAATCGGATCCAGCATTCGCGAATTTCGTACGATGTGTAATCTGTTGCTTCGGAAATGAGGAAGACTGGGAGCAGGATGATACAGGAGAGGCCACACCTTTATGGTATTTTCTTTTCTATATCAAGAAGGTTTGTCCCGAAATAAAAAACGAATTTTTACAGTATTTTGAAGGTGTTTTTAGTGAGCGTGGATTATCTGAAAGGTAGTGTATAGCTGTCGGCAATTATTTGCGCGACAGTGGTGAAGGGGGAAAAAAATACAAAAGCCTGTTCAGTGGTCTAAAGCAACTTCGATTTGACGAGTTGTAAAGGGCAGCTAACGGCTGGAAGCAGTAGTTCCCGGATGTCCGCTTCTGGCCGGTTAGCGCCCCGTCCTCTGGTCAGCCATCCTTGTCCTTCGACACGTGGAGGACTCGTCATGAACATCTTCGCTACCTGCAGCCACCAGCCTTGGAACAAATGAAAACTGGTCGGGCAGAAAGCTCCACTCAGACTGAGAGATATCTGGGCCATCCGGGTAAGGCTTCAAATTGCAGAACGAACCCGTGATCTTGCGCTCTTCGATCTGGCCATCGACAGCAAACTTCGGGCCTGCGACTTAACCAAGCTTCGTGTGCGCGACGTCGCCCATGGCGAGCACGTATCACCACGCGCCATGGTGATGCAGCAGAAAACGCTGCGGCCAGTGCACTTCGAGATCACCGAACAAACACGGTTTGCTATTGCGGCCTGGATACACCAGGCCCAACTCCGGAGCGAGGACTGCCTTTTTCCGAGTCAGCTGCATACCTCAGACCATCTATCAACACGTCAATACGCACGTATCGTCAAAGGCTGGGTGGAAGCAGTTGGCCTTGATCCAGCAATGTATGGCACTCACACAATGAGGCGTACGAAGGCATCGCTGATATATCGAAGGACGAAAAATCTGCGAGCGGTTCAACTGCTGCTTGGCCATACGAAGCTGGAAAGCACCGTTCGATATCTGGGAATTGAAGTCGACGACGCCATAGAGATGGCGGAACAGACCGAGGTTTGAAAATGCATAGCGACGGTCGAGCCTTGACCGTCGCTAACCGGCCAGAAGCAGACTCTGGACAACCCGCTCCACAAGTAAATAGAGTCAGTAGTTAAGACCAAGTACCCCGAACGATAAGGACATGGAATGTTGCACATATTGGGTAAGGCATCGTCGATCAATGTACGAAAGGTGCTCTGGGCATGCGCCGAGATTGAAATTCCCTTTGAGCGGGTGGATTGGGGTTCTGGCTTCAGATCGACGCACACACCTGAATTCCTGGCGCTGAATCCCAATGCCATGGTGCCGGTCATCGAGGACGACGATTTCATTCTTTGGGAGTCAAACTCGATCATTCGCTACTTGGCGTCGCGCTACAACGGCGTTCACCTTTACCCGACTGAAGCGAGAGCCAAAGCGCGGGTGGATCAATGGATCGATTGGCAAGCGTCAGATCTCAACAAGTCGTGGAGTTATGCCTTCATGTCGCTGGTCAGGCATTCGCCTGAGCATCAGGACAGCCGTGCATTGGCGGCCGCGTGCAACAACTGGTCGAGGTACATGGAGATCCTCAATCGACAGCTCGATTCAACCGGGGCCTACGTCAGCGGAGATGAGTTTTCTCTCGCAGATATACCGATCGGCCTGTCAGTTAATCGGTGGTTTGAAACACCGCTTGCTCATCCGGACTTTCCTGCCGTGAGCGACTATTACGAACGCTTGAGTCGTCGACCAGGCTACCGCCTTTACGGAAGAAACGGGACGCCATAACACGGTCTCAGAGGAGTTTTGTGTCCGCTTCAAAGATGGATAGCGCCCTGTCGCTACCGCCAGCTTTCGGCCAGAAGCGGGCGTTCGAAGGCGACCGCTACCGGCCAATAGCAGCCATTCGTGAAGGTCGACCAGCCGGTATATCCTGTTGAAGATATAGAATGACGGCGAACGGATTTTGCGGTTCATGGTAGCTGGTTTGATACGGGAGCTTGCAACGGTCAGTGAATCATTGACTCAAAGCCCTAGAACCACGGGCGGCAACGCGCCCTGATATTCCGAGCATCCTAAATCGTGCGCTTATGCTACGGCGAGTGGAAGCCAACCCAAGCCGAGAAAATTTTTACTTCGTCCTCGGGGCTAGTTGGATAGAGAAAATTACGCATACCACAACATAGGCGATCATTCCAGCATGATTATATTGTTATAGTCGTTTCAGGTTAGACTACTAAATCTCATTTTTTAAGATTAATCTGGCCTTTCATCGTTTTTGATTTTTAAGGTTGAATAATTCGAATCGTTGGACACTCCCTATAAAGATGTTTACATCTGATAGAAAACAGAGGGTTGGAGATGGAAGGTGCGGATGGAATGCAGAATGTTGGGTTTTGGGGAAATGTCGCGCTCATAGCAAGGTGTGCTCGCCGATATGCGGATCTCTTTACGGGGGACTCAGCTGAGCCTGCAGCCGCACGTATAGCTGTGGCAGAGTCCGTTCAACTAGCGGAGGCAAGAGCAGCAATCGGTGGTGAGGCGGACCTTGACGAGTCCTTGCAGCTAGACGGAAAATTTTTTGACACCTATGACATAACGTCTGTACATAGGGCACTCTTGGAGTATTTTTCAGCTGCTCAAAATACTTACGATGACTTGGCTGCTGATACCGATGTCGAGCCAAGCGTAAGGAGAGCCCTAACAGCGTTCGAGCTAGCGATAGTAGCCCTACAATCTGCATTCCCTCTCGACGCAGGCTCAATTGGGTCTTTAGATGTAAATGCGGCATTGGATTTGGCGCTTAATCGTGAACCCCACTTGAATTTCAATATCGGTGAAGACATCGCTCGGTTAAAGGATATTTTTCAGCGGCCCGATACAGGAGATAAAACTGGCGTTTCACCTGATGATTTTGGTCCTCTATGGGCACAAGGTTGGCCTCAAGAATGGCCATCACCTCGCTTAACTTTTCGTCCAAGAGCGAGAATTATACGCACAATCGGTGACCGTCTTATAAGCGGCCCAGAAGCAGCTGTAATTGAACTTGTAAAGAATAGTTATGATGCTGACGCAAGGACTGTGCGCATAACGTTTCTTCCATCACTTGATGCCAAAGCCGGACGAATTGTTTTTGAAGATGATGGTCATGGCATGACACTTCTTGATATACAAGAAAAGTGGATGGAACCTGCCACAAGCGATAAAAAACAAAGAAAGGTAAGTCCCGGTGGTCGTGCGCTGCTCGGATCAAAAGGTATTGGTCGCTTCGCGGTAGCACGATTAGGTGAAACGTTAGAGCTGGTGTCCTCTGCCAAGCTGGCTACTTCAGGCACCTCCGAAGTTTACGAACGAACACGAATAGAAAAACTTGATTGGAATATTTTTGAGCAAACAAGATATTTAGATGATATCTCTTTCTCAATTGAGACCTCCATTTCAAGTGGGCCTGCTGGCACAAAGCTAAATATATCAAGTCTCCGAGATGTTTGGTCAGAGTCTGGAGTTAAAAGACTATATCGTGAGCTTCGTCGTCTTGTCAGTCCTATTGGAGATAATGCAGATAGACCTTTCAAGATCATATTAGATCTATCCAATTGTAACCCACAAAACTGCGGCTTTGATGGAGTTTCTTTGTTTGGGTCGCCGGATCAAAATGTAGATAGTTCTAAGCATTATGATCCATATGAAATAACACCTTTCCCCATGCTTAGCGCTTGCGATTATGAAGTAGAGGGGATTTTCGATGAAAGTGGTGTGTTCGAAGGCTCTATGACAATTCGTCGTGCAGGTATGGAGCCTGTTCCTATCAATTTGATGGTCCCGATTAAGGATGGAGAAGATCCATGCGGAGTATTTACCGTCCAGCTGAATATCTTCGATAGAGAGGCCGCCTCAATTCGTAGCACAGCAAAAAAAGCAGGTTTCGGCGATTTGGGAGTGCGCGACGCAAGAAAGCTCTTGGACAGTATTGCTGGCATAGCCATTTATCGAGAAGGATTTCGCGTCCGCCCTTATGGTGATTCAGAAAACGACTGGTTAACGCTTGATGCGAAGCGTGTTCAAAACCCCTCAATGAAAATTGGCCATAATCAAGTAGCTGGCGTACTTGTCATTGATGATGAAAGTGCTTCCCAGCTCTTGGAGCGCAGCAGTCGCGAAGGTTTTGAGGAGAACGGAAGTTTTCGTCGTCTACAATCATTAATATTAACCCTGCTTGCAGAAGTTGTTGAACCGCGGCGTCGAAATTTCAGAATTAATGCGGGGTTAGATGTTAGAAAGCAAAGTGGATTTCACGAGGTTATGGATCAAGCTGAGCTTTCATGGGCTCAGCCTATACTTGCAAAACTTCCAGAGGGTGAGCGAGAAGAAGCGCAAAAATTACTCAATCGCGAGTCAGAAAGACTTATTTCGCATCTTAAAGAGCTCGATGCGCGTCAAGCCCAACTTGAAGCGCAAGTAACGCTGGGGCTCATTATTGGTGAAGTTATGCATCAAGGAAATACTCCACTCGCGTTCATTGAAACAGAAGTTGCTCGTCTCCAACGATGGTGGCCAACTTTGCTTCATAACTCCCGCGAAGCTGAAGAGGACCGCGCGGAAATCCCAAAAATATTGCATGGGATGTCGGGAAGTTCTAAATCGCTTCGGGAGCTGTTCACAGCATTAAGCCCGCTGGCGGGAGCGAGTCGAGGTGATCCTAGGGATTACACCGTACATGATGTTTTGAATGAGACTCTGTTCTTGTTCAGAACAAAATCCCTAGAACTTGGGGTGAAGCTGATTATCAATGCTGAAGTTGAAGATGTAGTGGTGACTGGTTACCCGGAAGATATTACAACAGCACTGACCAACTTGATTGATAATGCGATGCATTGGTTGCATCATTACAAAATCAAGGATCCAGCGATCCATCTAACTCTGGAGCATGGGCATTCAGGAAAAGTCACAATTACTGTCCATGACAACGGGCTCGGCGTGGCAGAAGAACACAGGGACCAGCTTTTTGATGTCGGCTTCACCAAAAAGCTTAACGGTACTGGGTTGGGATTAAGTATTGCGAGAGAGGCCATTTACCGAAGTGCTGGTGAGCTATTGCTCCTGGACTCAGATATCGGTGCAAAATTCAAAATAACATTGCCAACAAAGAACTAAGCGAAAACGGAAGGATTGAAATGGATATTTGCGAAATTCTAATTATTGAAGATGATGAATTAACTATTGAAAGCTGGCGTCGAGATATTCGAGAATCCAATCGAAATCCCGAGAGTGCTTTGAAGTTCAATGCTACTTTCGCTACTGACAAGCAGCGGGCATTAGAATTGCTTTCTCGCACATATTTTGACTGTGCCGTGGTCGATCTGAGATTGCCCGATGGAGACGCTTCACTAGGTACTGAAAAACCATTGGGAAACTACGTTCTTAATAAGCTTCTTGAGGATATAGGGATTCCTACAGTCGTATACAGCGCCTATGAGGGAGAGGCAAGTGATGAAATTAAAAGCTCAAATATAAAAATACACACAAAGAAAGGAGGAGAGACACAAATAATATTGAACTCTTTTCTTGCTCAAGGCGGATTGATTTCTGCAATGAGAGCGACTCGTAGTAGAATATCTAAAGCTACCGCTTTATTATTCAACCAATCGATTTGGCAGCGTTGGGAGAAGAGGTGGGCTCTAGAAACAGATAAAGAAATGATAGCCGAGGTGATCGCTCGCCAGACCGCTTCGCATATATACGATACTCTTTCACAGGCATCCTCGCATCATCATCCAGATGAATTTTATGTCGTGCCAGCTTTGTATGCTAATCGAATTGACACCGGAGATCTCCTTCATCTCGATGATAAGGTGTATGTTGTCCTCACTCCCCGCTGCAATATGGCTAACAAATTACCCAGCCACTTAACACTTGCAGTTTGCACAGAAATGCCAGAATGGGCTCAATGGAAAGAGCAATTTATTAGTGGCAATGCTAAGGTTAAAGAAAAAACCGGCAAAGATCTTAGGAATCACGCCACACAAGGGCACGGAATTGCCACACACTTTCTTCCACCTCTAGATGGAAAAGGGCCTTGGCTTGTTGATTTTCAGGAAATTCGAACTATTCAATCCAGTGAGATCCCTGAGATGTTTCCTAAGCGCTTCGCATCAGTCGCGCCTCACTTCACCCCTAACTTAGTTCAGCGCTACTCATCTTATCTCGGACGCATTGGTCAGCCTGATATAAATACCGAAATACTTAGGGCGCTGTGCACTCGCTAATAAAAAAGAGCAATTGGTAACAATGTCGGCCTCGTCTCCCTAAAGGGAGCGAGGTGGACTATAAAAAATCATTCTCCGATCATTCTAGGTCCATAGTTCAGGCTGACTGCTTTTGGCCAGAAGCTGCCGCTCAAGACCTGCCGCTTTCGGCCGGAAGCGGATGGTGTCTTTCGCCCCATAGCAGTCCTTCGCGTCGGGCGGTAGTCGGACAGAAACAGTCGCCTACTGCCAATATAGTCAGTCCCAGACATCTCTTGTCAGTGATCAATATCGTGATCTGCTCCCCCCCCCCCCGATTATTCAAGTCTTTGAGTTGGAGTGGATTATTTTTTCTGAAGGTTGCTAATTTTTTTGGGCCTGGCCAAAATCGGCTTTAATGTGCAGTACAAGGTCGACAATAAATGAGCTTGCTGACCCCTTTTGGGGCTCTCCGAGATATTCCCCTAGACAACATCGAGCAGCTAAAGGAAATACTTGTACGGTCTGACAAGAGCAGAATGCTTGAAGGATTGGTCATTGAAGCTGTATTCAATGAGTACCTCGGCAAGTTGGTTGCTCAAGGAATTGATGTTTTACCGGTTTCTCTCGTAAGGACCCTGACGGTAAAGGAAAAGCCACGAAAGAAATTCGTAAACTCCTGGTGGGTGTGGGACCACTCCGACACCGGTCAAGCAGCAGAGTACCTATGCCAACTGCTGACCCCTTCGTCCGGTCAGGGTGAGTTCTTGTTTGATTGCTACTACGACGAGATGGGCCGTGATTTCTTCATTAAGAAATGGGGAGAGCAGACCAACATCCCGATTCAGTCTTTCATGCTGAAAAAGCGAGGGCATTCGGCTCCTCGGTTCAGGATTCCGTCAACGTCGGTGATTGACGAGAATCGATCTCAACAAGCGTTCTGGGCCGGTATTTCCAGCCACTATAGCGATGATCTCTTTAAGCAAGTCGTCCTTCATCGGCTGTTTAAAAACTGTGCGATACAACCTTTTTTCAATGGTGTCTGGGACATTGACAGCTTGGCGCGATGGCCAGACAACTCTCTCATGCAGTTAGAGGTGAAACACAAGTACCCGCGTATTGAGAAACCTTCCGGGAAACTCTTTTTTGGTATTAACAATGGTCAGTTGCAAGTAATGCAGGATTTAGCACGTCAAGGAATCAAGACGTTGCACATGATAATGGTGAAGCCCATCTGGGACAAAAATGTTGGAACGGGCTATCTCTTAAATAGAATTGGCGATCGGAAGAAAGTATTGCTGTTGGCAAAGTTATTGGATGCAGGGACGTTGCGCCAGATTCGCTCTAGGCAGTCATCACAGACGGGTGCAGAGCAGTCCTTCACCGGCGAGGATGAACAGAAGGCCCGCTACGTTGGCGCGTCTGAGTTTCAACTCCTTGGAACGCTTGATGATCCAGTTGACACTGTGGCAAGAAACATCGCCCTTGCCGCCACTGGCGCCCTCAACCAGCCAGTCACTGATCAGCTTTTGATTGATAACCGAATTCACCGGTAAAAACTACTAGAGAAAGATCACCACGCTGGAGAGGGAATTCTGGGATGACTGCTGATGGCAGCGAGTGACTGCTTCTGGCCGAAAACGGCCTCTCATGAGCGGCTGCGTTCGGCCAAAAGCAGCCGGTCAAAGCGTCTAAGAAACCAGGGGCGATTCAGTCGTACGGTCAGATTTTAAGGGGCCTCCCTACACTGGCTATCAGACTCGCGGGTTTTCTCTAGCTGAAAAAACTTCAGAGATATCCGTCTTAATAAGCACTTGATCTCTGACAAGCTACATCAAGCTAGAGAGCAGCCTATTAGCTCAGAAACAGACTCACTAAAAAGCCACACATCCGCATGATACGAATGTGTGGCTCACGCATCGCCAAGCGCATTTTCTTGCTAGCCTGATGATCGACTGCGACGCGTTACGACATTAACAAATCACACATAAATATTAGCCTCTAGCTCACCACTGGCCCAAAGATAATCATTACAATGATCCTGTATATCCACTAAAAACCGACTAGGCTGGTTATCTTTCTCGGTATTATAAGATATGTAAATATTGTCACGCCCACGTGTTATAGCCACATAGAGTCGTGACGCCTCCCTAGCTATTCCATTCTCCATAGCAAATTTATTGGGCATTGCACCTTCAACAACACCAATAATGAAAACATGCTTAAACTCGTGCCCTTTCGCCGACTCGATCGTACTAATCGCAACACTATTATTAGTATCCACACCACCAGACTGCTTCAACTCACTACAAATAATACCTTGCCCGCTCAATTTCGAATTTATTTCTTCTCGAGCTGCCTGAGTAAGCCCGATAATGCATATTTCTGGATATGAACTATCTTCTTCAACTCCTTGATGAGCCTCAATAAGCGACTGAACCACTCCAGCAACAAATTCAACTTCCCCCCCGAAGCTCTTGCACTTCACAAGAAATGGCTTCTCACCACACCTTGACGCCAAATCGGGTCTAGTAGGAGTTGAAATATTATCCTCATCAACATCAGCAAATTCATACTTCTCTATCAAACTGTAGGCAGCTAACATTATCTCCCTAGTATTTCTATAGTTTTTCTTAAGAACGTAGCTTCGATTTGAAACATTGACACCACAGGACTTTAAAACAAACCCTTTGTTGTAAATAGTTTGAGCACCATCGCCAACCAAGAATAGACCATCCTCAATATCCGATAATTTTTCGCCGCCCCAAGAATGGGACGCAATCATCGAAACCTCCAACTGAGATAGATCTTGAACCTCATCTACCAGCACGCACCTGTATGGCATGTAGCTTGGAAATCGGCGAAACAGATCCGCTGGACTTAGAGTATCCCAACCCACCTTATCCAACGAGATAAAGTCTTTCGCAAGTAGCGATGCTGCCGTGGATGTCACCCCTTCATAGTCAAGACTTTTAACACCCATTAGCTTTTCAATTCTTTCATTTGCCGCGTCCAGGAAAACTCTGCGCCCTTCACTGCTTAAAGCTATTTTCCTTCCATGCCGCTTGAAATTTTTGGCATCTACATATTTATCGAACTCACTAGGACGCAGTCTGCTCCGTATATAGTAGACTTCGTCCTCGATAAACTTACGAAGATCTGCACTATCTAACCCCGTAAGCTTTGTTTGAGAAAACGCTTCATGGCGCCTCACAAACTCCAGCATGTCATTCGACAGCTTTTTTCTCTTTTCCTCACTGAGTAAAACATAGCTCTGTTCTCCCGCAGGATGGAGGCGGTTAATCACATTATGAGCAAGCCCGTTAATTGTAAGGACAGAGATCAGCGCTGATTCAACACCACAAAGCTCCTTAACAAGAGAATCGAGAAGCTTACGCATACTCTCAGTCAAAGTTAATAGGAGGATGGGTAACTTATATTTTCTTGCTAGATAGCGAGCTCGATGAAGCATTACACATGTTTTACCACTACCAGAAACTCCGCGTAGACGAGCAGGGCCTCTGAAATTCTTTTTAGCGATTTCATTTTGTGCTGGATGAAGAAAAAGCAACCAATCAGCCCAAGACGAGTCTTCCGGAAAGGTGTCGACATCCTCCCATGTTACGAAAACTTCACTATTTCTAGGATCCTGCATATCCAAGACTAAATCCGCGCCACTGCTAATACTGGCCTCACCTATCGCGAGCTTAATTCTAAAAGCCAACTCGCTTAACTCACCCTTATGAGCATGACTAAAAAAATCATCAAACATTATCGCGACGTCAGTGCTGCCGTTCTCTTCTATGTAATCCAAAACACCACTAGGATCACACTCCCAAGATTCTGCAGTAACAGCCATTACGTACTTTCTTAAATCGTCCCCGATGCTGAGTTGAGTCCATTCTTCGCCACTCAAACTACGAAGTAGCGGCAGATCTCTTAAAGCCTCGGGCGAATCAAGATCAAGTTCAACGACCTTAGTTTTAACAGGATCTTTCTCAGAGACTTGAACGAACTCCAGAGTTTTATCTTTATCACTCTTTACCCATACGTAATCTTTGTGTTGCTCAAGCCAATGTTCAGTGTCGTCATGTGTACCTGCGTACAAAAACGCCCGAACCTTAGCGTGACCATCTACTAATTGCACTACCAACCTATAACCGTCGCCCAAGTTGAATTTCTCGGCATTTGAGATCCGACTTTCACCATGATTAGTTCTCTGCAGGCTTTCTATCTTCCCTTCCGAAGCCGCTTCAGATAATGCTGCTCTAGCTTTAGTTATAGCGTCCCGGCCTTTTTTTCCATGTGTCTTAAGGTCTCTGAAGCATTTATTTAGAATTTTTGTTTGAATGACTTTATACAAGTTAAGCTCCCCAAAAGAAAAATCGAAACAGCAGCAAAGGTAATATCTGTACACATCTTATTCACCCGCGAGCATATCCCCCTGTTTCACAGGGATCGGATTCAAAAACACCGAAAGCACCGCCTGCTGCTCAACTAAAAACGGAGCTTCTTTGACTTTTGAAAACAAGTTCAGTAACCGTTTCTCTGCTCGAAGCAAAATAGTTTCATAAAGCAAAGGAGTGATTTTCACCTCGTCACCATGACTTATTGATTCATCCTCACCCTGCTCAATGATGCTTCCCAATACAAATCCGTCAACTCGCGTGTGTTGGCGAATGTGACCTTTTGCTTTTAATTCTTTAACATATTTCCAAATTTGACTCTTTTCACGCGCACCCAGTGGCAGGTCCGTGGTTTTTAGATCAACAATAACAACATGAGCAATGCCATCTTCGTTATATTCATTATCGTAAGATGACCTAGCAAAAAAACTTACACTACAGTCTGGCAACGCTACGAAGTCAGGCCTGTTAAGACTTCCTTTGCCGTTAATATCCCCAAACAATTTCCGTATAACAGAAGTCATGCCTTTATTTGAAGTAAACTCAATCGATTCAAACTGAGCCCCAAACATCCACAGCCCACGCTCAAACAATGGCTGCAGTTCGTGGACCTCATCAATACCAGAAATTTGAATCTTCGTTCTCAACTCAGCAATAAGCTTCAATCGATTTTGTATTTCATCAAGAACTAACTTGGCCATACCAACGGTCCATTGCGAAAGTATATCGTGCAAGGCGTCGTAGTCGTGGGGCTCACACTTATGCAGAAGGTCGAGCAGGCCGTAACGTGACTTAGCCTTTTCTAACTTAGCCAGAATTGTAGAAATCTGAACAATTTCAGCCTCACCAAAGTTCGGGCAGTTATTCACAACTTCATTTATAAAGCTTTCTACGCGTTCTTTACTACTCAAAGACAGTGTATTGACATCATTACCGACACGCTCAATCACCGCAGCTCGCTTAATTTCCCGTTCACTTTCCCCACTATCAAGTATAATTTTTCTAATGCGGTCCTGCACTGCCAGACGCGTTTGTTCCCAAGCATTATTCTTTTCTTTGAAGCCGCTCCAATCGGCAGCTACAGCATCATGCTCATTCAGAAAATCCGCCTGTACAATAAACGTAAAACGCTTTGCTTCTGACGTTCGGCCATCAAGCACTCTTTCGTAATCGCTACGACTCCACTTGCACTCACCTACAGCGCGATTTTGTACCCACCATGCGATACCATGCTGCTTAGTTGTACGATCCGCCTTCTTTGTGTCGATATGGAGAATCGAGACCTTCCCCAAATTTGGGACGTCTAGAACCTCGCAAGATAGTAACTCTGGGATATCACTAAATGTTATAGGGCGATTATTAATAGAAACTTTAAACGCGGGATTGGCCAAGAACCTACTTCCAATTAGCTCGCGAGCTTGCTCCTCAGAAAGCCGGACTGTAGGAATACTTCCATTCCCAATGATTTCTGTTCCATGACCTATAACTCCTGATGCTGTGAAAGATACCTCCTCCAGAACTAGCGGCTCAGTCACCGTCCGATAGACTCTACAAACGAATTCCTGCCCATCTTTTCGCGAGGATATTAAATAATCATCAGCAAAGCAGAAACTCGCAAAACGCCCTTTGCCATTCTTTCCAAAAACAGTCCGCGGCCCTCCTGCAAATTCGCTTGGCGGAGCAGTTATAGCACCCTGTACAGAAAGTCTGTTATACGCGATAGTTCGCCATATATGCTGAAACTCAATTCTAGTCATTCCATGACCGTTATCTCTGATTATAAATTGGCGATTACTCTCTGCATCGGCCCAAGTAATATCTACTTCAGTGGCGTATGCATCCCAACAGTTTGCAACGAGTTCTACAATGGCAGTAGCCGGATCTGAGACAATGGCTCCAGCATAGCTTTCCAGAAATCGAGCATCATATAAAAGAGATCGTTGCTCCATGCCCTTTATCCTTTTTGAATTCTAAATTTTCCTAGGTCCGGCTTCCCGTATTTTTGTTCGCATACACCGGGCTGACGCCACGAAAAAGGCTTATGGCCTGTGCAGCCTAAGGGTAGACGCCCGTTGGGGGCAATGGCCTTCTGCTATGTTCTAGAGAGAACGGCTAGCATCCGGGCAAGAGGTTGTGAGGACAGGCTCTCGCTAGCAGTGAAGGCAGCTGTGCTCGGGCGTCTCTCCCCCAATCGCCATAAATTTGAGCTCACCAGGCTGGTCGCGCATTACCTAGGCCGACCTCTTCACACCAACAAAACTCCGTATCGCGGTGGCGCCTAAAATTCTTCAGGATCCCCTATAAAGTCAGGGGTACGGCTTGAATCAGAAAAATCAGTGTAAGCATCGCAATTAAGGCAGTGATACGTGTAAGTCGACTCTTAGTAGCTCATTCCGCAGAAGCATCCGCAGAATGGGCAGCAGTCTTCATGCTAAAAACTTTCCCACTTACAAACACCAACATATTCGGGTACTTCGTTTCTGTCATAGCCAAGAATGGCGAATGATTCACCGCTAGAGGTGTTGGCTGCAAAGACGATATTAGGATTGCCGTATCCGCATAATCGCATCTGTGATCGCGTTTGCATTTGTGTCTAAGGTCTCCATAGCCATCACAGCGTTATCTGCAACCACTGCCGCGCCACTGGCTGCAAGCCAAATGACAACCTCTTCGATTGCCGCCGCCAGTGCGTGCTGGTTGTGCAGTAGCAACGTCAGGGCGTCAGCAGTGGCGATATTAGACGCTGAGTTATTTGGCATGCGATCCATCCTAGAAATGAGGTGTTCGCGAAGCCTAGCTCATGCGGCCGCACCAGAGGCTTAGATACCGCATGCTTAAAAATTGCTACAACGCGCAGATGATTTGAGACTTCAGCCAATCAGTTGGGGGGGGGGGGAGGCTGGCTACTGCATCCAATCCATCATCGTCAAAATGTGAATGGTATTTTTGACAGTGTTGATAGTGTCCGGATTGGTGCTGAAAATGCTTGCTAGAAAATTGCTACAGAAACAAAGACACGGATCGAAATTCTCCGGAAAAAAATATCACTGGTACGTAACTGGTACAGCGGTTTCTAACATGGCTTATAGGCCTTTGTTTACGGGACTTTTGGAAATATCTATCCGATCCATCATCGGGGCGACGGAGAAGCGGCGGGAGAGTGGGGCAGGTTGTCGAGGCATTGGGTGATCTGAATCGAAAAGGCGGAGGAGGGAGTTTATCAGGGAAAGAGATTCGGGAGGATTGGAATGGAGGTTACACTACGCTTTACGATTTCGACGCTTCCGCTGTCTGGTGAAAAAGTGGTTTCGTCTCATACGGAGTTTAAAAATCGGGGCACTTCGAGGAGCACAGCGTTGCTCTCCTCGGGCTGCCTCCCGTAATGGATGCTGGACACTTAAATGCACAGAGAATCTCTAGTGCGAGCTAGAAATGTTGTCAGCGCTCCAAAAAGCCGAGTTTATCTGCTTTGCCATTCCACTCATCCGCAGTAAGCAGTTTTTGTTTTGATTTCTTTATGGCTGGCCATCTTTGCGAGAGTGCTTGATTGATTTGTATGAAGTTCTCCATTCCCGGAGGAACGTCTTCCTCAGAAAAAATAGCATCGCTGGGACACTCTGGCACACACACCATGCAATCTATGCACTCATAAGGGTCTATCACCAGGAAATTTGGCCCTTCACGAAAACAATCTACTGGGCAAACATCGACGCACACAGTGTGTTTGCACTTTATACAGTTTTCAGTCACTACATGTGTCATGGTGATTCTCCAGATATTATTTGTTTTACTGCTGTGTTTGTGTGTTTTTTTGCTGGAGAAGGTATTTGGCGCTATTTTTGTTGGTGCTTGAACTGTCATAAATAACAGGTGTTTAGAATGTTTTGCGATTTGTATGATTCTTTAGAGTTATTAGAATAGTGGGGAAGAGCGCGATTTATTAATAGCTTATACACTAGCTAACTTGGCATATTTTATGGGCAATATAGACAAATGACCGATAAACTCCGCGATATTCCCCGATCCACGGCATCTCGCCGAAGGAACCAGCGGTCCCACAGTTAATCACGCCGCTTCAATACTTGGCCGATGTTCCCGATCAGAGCGCCACACAAATTCAAAAATGCTTGATTCAGCTTCTCTGTGCAGCCCACTGCAAGGTCGGGGCGGGAGGCGTTCGTCATGTAGTGTCAGCTGGTATTGTTTGATGACGTGGGTGATGCATGTAAGGCGTGGTGTGTCGAGCCAGATAATCAGGTCCGCGCGGGATAAGCGCAAGTCGAAGGTGCGGCGGGCCTGGTTGTCTTCGCAGATCCATGTTTCTCTTATACCAATTTTGGTTTTCCGTATTGCATTTCTATATTGCGCCAGATGTATTCGTATCTATGTTTTAGCCACTTCACTAACAGAGTGTTTAGTTGTTTTTTTATCCAGCTGTTTTTTTGGGTTTCAAGCATCTCTTCAATGTCGCTTTCCAGTTCCTCTCTGTTGAAGCAAAGCCAGATAGTAGGAAGTGTGCTTTCAAGATTAGAGTGGCAGACAGGCGCCACCTCTTCAAACAAGATTCGTTTGACTTCGTCTTTGTCAAACTCTTCTGTCTGTCGCGCAATTGCAGCGTAGTTGACTTCGTTATCAACGAATGCGTCGGACAACGCCCAGCGAACATCTGCTCTTTGCTGCCTTGTCATAGAGTGTCCCATTTAGAAAACTCCTCCAGTTCTTCATCGAAGGTATCAGCTACTACGCTGCCAGCGATGCCTCCTGCAATACTGCCTGCCAAGACGATTGCTACAGCACGCACGAGTGCGCTAGGTCCGCAAAATGCGGAAACGCCTAAACCAGCTAGCCCTTCACCCGCAGCACCACCACCGATGATGATTCCTTGTCTGGCCGTTTCCTTCACTTTGTTGTCAGCATTCATGATTTCATGGACGGCAAAGGTTGCAGTGACCAATAAACCGACTTTCCCCATTATTCTCAATTTCTTGGTTCCGCTACTGACCGGTGCGTTGTCGCGACCTGCTAAATCAAGAATCTCGTAATAGACTTTGCTTTTCTGCTCCGGAGTGAGTTTGCTGTACTCTACCTTGGCGGTCTTTAGAGCATATTTATCCAGCGTCTCCTGTAATGTTGGAGGAAGTTTTTTTTACGCTCGGCAAACGCTACGCCTTGTGCCGAAGTATATTTTCGGTGCTCCAGCAAGATTCTATTTCGCATTTTTTGGCAAAACGCTGCGCCCTCTTTAACGCTGAGCCTTCCAGCTGCAACTTCGGCTTTTTTTTCTACTGACATACGTTTGATGTTATTCATGTAGTTGGTGCGCACTTTTGCATCTGATATGGCGTCTACAGAGAATCTTGTGGCGGCACCCTCCATTCCCGCAATAGCCATATCCAAGGGCAAGTTTTCAAGCGCGTGTGCTTTCTGAACGACGTAGCTTCCCGTGACGAGCAATGGTTCAGTCATGAAACAATCCTTATTTCAAAGAAGCATTGAATAACGTATCGAAGATCGAATCAGCCGGTAATTCCGCTTGTGCACCGAATTCAAGCCGATGACAGATTTTTCCCGGGATATTGAGAAATTTCACAGTGTTGGTGTTATCGATAACACCGGATAGGGAGGATCCGTCGTCAAAATGCGCGGTGCAACTCATGCCCTGATATGACTCTTCCCCAGGAATATTGAAGCTGATCCAACCAGGATGAACGATAAGCGGGGCAGGGGCTGTGAAGGGAGCGGGTGTATGGGAGTCACCGATGATCACTGTTCCCGACCCACCAATCACAATGTCTCCATGCGAGCCAGTGGTGCCGACAAGAGCGGCGTTTTTGCCGTATGAAAACTGTCCCCGATACCGCTGATGCCAACGCACTGCCGCAAGTGCAAGCATCGCCTTTTCGAGCGGCTGCAAGTCCGTCAAAGAATACGTCGGGGGAACCGGAGGCGATGGCTTTGGGGCCGTGCCCGGGCATTGGGCAATTGGTGGGATCGGTGATGCGTGCGGCTGGCTTTGCCATGTTTGACTCCCTGTCAACGAATGAACCGGTGCCGACTTTATCAGACTTGTCTGGACCTGTGCCGTGGAACTCTGCGGTCAACTTAAACGAACAAGGTCGATGTTGTTTAAGCTTGTGTAGCCAGTGCGGATTCAGGCCTACACCTCCTTGCACCATCCCCTACACCTAAGACAGAATCCGCCGGCTTGTGCGTCTAGCTCACGGGTTTTATCGTCCCTGTGTCACTGCAAATCAGTGATCGGGTTTGGTAGCCCGCTTCGTTTCTAGACTCATGGCGTCACCGTGTGCAGTCCTTTTTCAGGACTCCGATTTTATGGTGGTCATGCGTGGGGCTCATTCGTGGGCGCCGGGTTCTAGTGCGACCGGTCTACCAACCCGCGTATGGCCGCCACCTATCGTTTGGTAGCGAGGGTGATGGCTCCTTTTGGTATTCGCGCTAGAGGTTCCATTCATGTTCAAACCAACACCCAACCCACCCGAAACCGACCCCGCATCCCCCTACGAATCCCTCGATTCCCGCAAACTTCACGAAGCCGCCGAACGCGCCCTCGATCACTATCTGGCCCCGCCCGGCAACATCATGGCCAGCGCCAACACCGCCCAACCCATGTTCCTCGCCAACCCGGCCTACGACACCGAATCCCTGCTCGCCAACGCCAGCGAATCCCTGGGTTCCGCCACCACCATGCTCAACGACTTCGCTGCGTTGCTGGACGTCTCTCACCGCAAGACGCTGCTCGGCATTGCGCAGGTGGTGATGTTGGGCGAGCTGGCGGTGAATCAGGCGTTGGATAATGTCGAGCTCAAGGCGTAAATCTCGATCCCTCCGTGGCGCGCGACCAAGTCGTGGTCGCGGAGGGCGCCGTGTTGATATCCGCCACATCCGCTCAAGCCTGCGCCTTTCGTAGGCTTTCATCCCCAGTGGCAATGTGCTACAAAAACCATGATGGCAATGCGTCATCATGCACGTTAAAAGTTCATCACTTATACAAAAATATAACGTTGTACAACTTTTCTTAAAGTTAATAGCATCCGCTCCGACACGTTGCTGAAACGATAAATCCAGTGGGAACTTTTGGATTTATCAGCTGGTGCGTGCGCCGTCAGTACGGTTTTTCGCATCGATCAACGGCAGTCGGGACAGTGGGAACTGCCCGTATTGCGCCCAGGATGACGACCCCGAATTTGAGCGGTAACTCCGGTTATCAGAGATCCACTTTGTGTGCCTGACGTTGAATGGCGTCAGGGCGTTAGAGGCTGAACATGGCAGAAGCATCGAGTTTCCTGGGCAATATCAAGGTTTCCCGAAAGTTGGGGGCCGGTTTTGGCGTTCTTTTGCTGGCGATGGTGGCGGTGGCGTTCATTGGCTATAGCAGCAGTAATGTGCTGGTGGATCGGTTGGCCATCACGCGGTTGATCGGCACGCTCAACGATGCGACGCAGAACATGCGCCTGTCGGAGAAACAGTACGAAGCCGCAGCGGATACTGTGTTCGCCGAGGCGTATCAGTCGCAGCTGAATGTGCTGCAGGGCCTGATCACCCAGGCGTTGCACACGCTGACGCGGGCGGAGAATCAGCAGGCTCTGAAGCGCTTGCAGGACACTACGGTGGCTTACGATCAGCAGGTCAAGCGCTTGATCGAGGCTGACAAGGCGACCACCGATGCGCTGAAACCGCTGGGGGCGATGTCGGACAAGTACGCCGAGACGTTTACGCAAATGTTCGAGAGCGCCACGGCCAGTGCGTTGGCGTCGGCCGATGCCGGGCGCGTGGCGGACTTGCGCGCGGTGGCGGATTTGCGCAATGGCATGGCGCTGTTTCGCCTGATGTTGCGTCGTTACATCGCGGTGCCGAGCGAGGCCAACAAGAAGGTGCTGCTGGACACCACCGATGGCTTCCTCAGCGACCTGAGCAAGGCGCAGCGCCGTTTGCCGGCGGCGCTGTCGGCTCAGTTGGATGAAGCGCAGGCCGGTATCCGCCATTATCGCGAGGTGCTGGTGCAGGTTGCCGCGCTGTTCGAGCAGAAGCAGAGCCTGCGCCAGCAGGTGGACCAGCAAAGCCGGGCGATGGACGGCATCATGAGCGGGCTGATGGATACCCAGCAGCGTCTTGCGCGGGACGATCAACAACGTGCGTTTATTCAGATTGCGGTGTTGACGCTGTTGGCCTTGCTGGTCGGTCTGGTGGCTTCGGTGGTGATCTCGCGGCAGATCACCGGGCCGCTGGCGCTGACGGTGGAGCTGGCGCGGCGGATTGCCAAGGGTGATCTGACAGTCCACGCCCAATCCAGTCGCAAGGATGAGTTGGGCGATCTGCAGAATGCGATGCAGGACATGGCGCAAAACCTGAACACGCTGGTGCAGGGCATTGGTAACGGCGTGACACATATTTCGTCGTCGGCGCAGAAGCTTTCGGCGATGAGCGAGCAGACCAGTGCTGGCGTGCGTCAGCAGAAAATCGAAGTGGATCAGGTCGCCACGGCGATGCACGAAATGGCCTCGACGGTGCAAGAGGTCGCGCGCAACACCACCGACGCCTCCGCGGCGGCGACCCTGGCCGATCAGCAGGCGCGCCACGGCAGTGCGGTGGTCAAGCAGGCGACTGCGCAGATCAGCGAACTGTCGGTGGCGATCGAGGACCTGGGGGCGGCGATGAACGTGCTGTCCCAGGACAGTGAGCAGATCGGCAAAGTCATCGATGTGATCAAGGCAGTGGCTGAGCAAACCAATTTGCTGGCGCTGAACGCGGCGATTGAGGCGGCGCGGGCCGGGGAGCAGGGCCGGGGTTTTGCGGTAGTCGCTGATGAAGTGCGCTCGCTGGCGCAGCGCACTCAGGATTCGACCAAAGAGATCGAAGCGCTGATTGTCACCCTGCAGCAGCGCACGCAAGCGGCTTCTACACTGATGACCTCCAGCCGCGAACGTACGCTGGACACCGTGGTGCTGGCGCAGAAAGCCGAACAGGCGATTACCGAGATCAACCATTCGATCGGCACGATCCAGCAAATGGGCCTGCAGATTTCCGCCGCCGCCGAGCAGCAGAGCGCCGTGGCTGATGAAATCAATCGCAGCATCGTCAGTGTGCGCGATGTGGCGGATCAGTCGGCGGTCGCCAGTGAACAGAGTGCCGCCGCGACCATTGAGCTGGCGTCGCTGGGACAGGATCTGCAACGAATGACGGCGCATTTTCGAACCTGATGGCATTTTGCGATGAACTTGGCCAGACTTCACCGGTCAGCCTGTATAAGCGGAGGCCGCCAAGTGGCGCCACCCGGTCCGTGCAGTCATTTTTTCGGGCCATGGATGGCAGCAACCCGCTCTCAGGGGGCGTCATGACCAATACTCCAGTTTTTCCCCAGCCCAGCGGGGGATGCCAGGGATGCCGGCAAAAAGGCGAGGCCGATATGGCCTTCTCTTTCGCGTTTCAGCCGATTGTCGATGTGCGTGATCAATCGATCTTCGCCCACGAGGCATTGGTCCGGGGCGTGCAGGGCGAAGGTGCGTTGTCGGTTTTGCAGCAGGTCGATGACCACAACCGCTACCGCTTCGATCAACTGTGCCGCGTGCGGGCGATCTCCACCGCCGCGCAGTTGGGGTTGACCGGATTTCTTTCGATCAACTTCCTGCCCAACGCGGTGTATCGCCCGGACCTGTGCATTCGCAGCACCCTGGAGGCGGCGCGCACGCACAACTTTCCGCTCGACCGGCTGATCTTCGAAGCGGTTGAGGGCGAGCATGTCGAAAGCAACAAGCACCTGATGAACATTCTGCGCGAGTACCGCGAATTTGGCTTCAAGACCGCTATCGATGATTTTGGCGCCGGCTACTCCGGGCTGAATCTGCTGGCAGACTTTCAGCCGGACCTGATCAAGCTCGATATGGCGCTGATTCGTGATGTTCATCGTGATCGCGTGCGTCAGGCGATTGTGCGCGGGGTGGTGGGCATATGCGCCGAGTTGGGCGTCGAGGTGATCGCCGAAGGTATCGAGCATCCGGAAGAGCGCGATTTTCTTGCTGATTGCGGGATTAATCTGATGCAGGGTTTCTGGTTCGCCAAACCGGCGTTCGAGTCGATGGCGCAGATTCCGGTGGAAGCGTGGCGGGCGGTTTGATTGGAGCGCGGTTTGCGCTAGCTGAACCTGTGCTGTCGGTCAGCAAGGTTTCATCTTGCCCGCTGCGGTGACGGCCTACGATGTGAGAACAAAATCCAATCCCAGGGAGCCGTGCCATGCGCACCCATGTCGTCAAAGTGCTGTTGATCGCTGCAGCTGTTGCGGTGTTGAGTGCCTGTTCGGGCGCCGGTGGCTTGACCACCACCAGTTGTTTTTCTGCGGATTGTCAGTCGCCGGAAGGGCGCAATAATGCGACGACGCTCAAGTTCGGTGGCAACAGTATTGGTAGCAGCTTGAACCAGTACAGTTCCGGGATGTTGCATGACGACTGATGGACGTCGAGCCTGATATGACACTCTGCCAGAGCCAGAGCCAGAGCCTGAACCCGTGGCGAGGGGATTTATCCCCGATGACTGCGCAGCAGTCCTCTGTTTTGAAAGTGGGGTCGCTTCGCGACCCATCGGGGATAAATCCCCTCGCCACAGGTGCATCAGGTCCACAGGTGCAATTGGGTCCGTAGGTTTACTTGGCTTCACTGTGGCAAATGGCTCTGCAGGTTTAGTGTGGAGCAATAGAAAAGGCGCTCATATCGAGCGCCTTTTTTGTACCCGCAGCGTTACTGCGGAACCGCCAGCCACTCACCAATCACCTTCTGGTAATTGCCGGTGACCTTGCTCAGGTGCAGCCACTGATCGACATACATCTTCCAGCTGATGTCATCGCGCGGCAGCAGGTAGGCCTTCTCGCCGTACTGCATGTACTGGTGCGGATTCACCGCGCACAAGCCCGGTTTGAGTTTCTGCTGATACAGCGCTTCGGACGCGTCGGTGATCATCACGTCAGCCTTGTTGTCGAGCAATTGCTGGAAGATCGTCACGTTGTCATGCAAGGCCAGTTGCGCCTTGGGCAGGAAGGCGTGGACGAACGCTTCGTTGGTGCCGCCGGCGGGCTCGACCAGGCGCACATTGGGCTGGTTGATCTGCTCGATGGTCTGGTATTTGGCCTGCTCGGTGCAGCGTACCAGCGGGATCTTGCCGTCGCTGTCGAGGGTGTTGCTGAAATAGGCTTTTTTCTGCCGCTCCAGGGTCACCGAAATACCGCCCATGCCGATGTCGCACTTGCCGGCCTGCATGTCCGGCATCAGGGTTTTCCAGGTGGTTTGCACCCATTCGATCTTGACCCCGAGGCTGTCGGCCAACGAGCGTGCCATGGCGATGTCGATGCCCTCGAACTCACCATCGGTGCGCTTGAAGGTGTAAGGCTTGTAATCGCCAGTGGTGCAGACGCGCAGTTGGCCTTGTTGCTGGATGCTGTCGAGGTGCGACGGTTCTGCGGCGTGGGCGCTCAGATTCAGCGCCAGCAATGAACCGAGCAAGAGCAGTTTTTTATTCATGGGCATGGCTGTCGGGCTTCAAAGGGATCGGAACCAGAAGTTAACCACGTTATCGGCTCTGATCCCTATCGTCAGCCGGCAACTACAAGCCCAAACCTTCCTGCACCACCTGCAGCAAGTTGTTCTCGGTCAGCGCAATCGCATCCAGTTCGTCCCCGGTGACCACTGTCTGTAACCACCAGTGGCTCTCAAGATGCTCATCGACGGTGCGAAGCAGGTAGGTGTTGCGCTCCGGCAGGTTGATCTGCACGCGACCGGCGCCGTCTTCGGTAAAGCGTGCGATGGGATCAAATGTCAGGGTTTTCTGGTTGGCTTCAACCAACAGTTGATCGATCGCGTAATCGTGGCTTTCGCCATCGGGTGACGTTTCGCAAACGTGGGTCGGGTTGCGGCGGATTTTCAGGCCAACTTCGGTGACGGGCTGTAGCCAGGCCTCGATGCGCTGGTACAGGTCGTAGACCAGCGCTGGCCAGCAATCGATTTCCAGCGCGGCATCGGCAGGGGTATGCCGGGTTTGCTTGAGTTTGGCGGCCAGTTCGTCTGCTTTACTCATTTCGGATCCCTTGGTTTGATGTCTGCCTGTTAATCGTAGACCTTTCAACCGGGTACGGCGTTGCCTTGCGTCATGCGCTTGCAACACAAGCGTGTCGAAATCAGCGCTGGCCAAGCCTGGTCAGCCTCAACAACCACGGACGCGGACGTCCCAAGGAGCGGGTACATGAAAAAGCTGTTTACAATTCTGGCGCTGATTGCGCTGACGGCCGGTAGCATCGGCCTGACCTCGGCGCGGCAGTCGAACGCCAGCAAGGTCCAGACGGAAGCGGTGGCGGGGCAGTTCGATTACTACCTGCTGACGCTGTCGTGGTCGCCGACCTTTTGCCTTACTCACAAAGACGACGTGCAATGTTCTGGCAAGGGTTATGGCTTCGTCCTGCACGGTTTGTGGCCGCAGTACACCAACGGTGGCTGGCCGGAATCCTGCCCACCGTTGACCACGCTGTCGGCGGCGGAAACCGCGAAAGGCCTGACGCTGTTCCCGACCAAAAAACTCCTCGATCACGAATGGTCCAAGCACGGCACCTGCAGTGGCCTGGGCGCGATGGGCTATCTGGATGAGGCGGACAAAGCGGTCGGCGCGGTGAAAATCCCCCAGGAACTGCAACCGCTCAACAGCTCTTACTACTTCGAAGCACAGGAAATCGCTGACCTGTTCCGCAAGGCCAACCCGGGCATCCCGGCCAATGGTATCGCGGTGATCTGCAGCGGCCCGGAACTCTCGGAAGTGCGGGTGTGCATGGGCAAGGATCTGCAATTCGGCGCCTGCGGTAAAGGCGTGAAGACTCAGTGTCGGGCGGGGGATATTCGGGTGCCGCCGTCGCGCTGATGTCAGCAGTTTCCTTGAGCAAAAAAGGGGCGCCCGATCGGGCGCCTTTTTTTGCCTGAAGGTTTGAAGCACCCGAAAAATTCACGCATGATTGCGCCGCCAAAAAGGATGACCCGCCACATTGCAAGGAGCTGTTCATGAGCGGAAAACCCGCCGCCCGTATCACCGATCCAACCGCCTGCCCACTCCCGGGACATGGCACCAATCCGATTGCCAGTGGTTCGCCCGATGTGAATTTCGACGGGTTGGCGGCTGCGCGTATGACTGATAAATCCGTGTGCGGCAGCCCCATTACCGGTGGCGTGTCCTCGACGGTGTTTATCAATGGCTTGAATGCCGCGACCCTGGACAGTACCGGTGGGCACGGCAATGTGGTCATTGGTGGTTCAGGCACGGTGATCATCGGTGATACCGTGGTCGCCGCCCCGTTCAGCGGATTGGTGCCAATGCCGGTGCATTTCACCGACAAGTTGAAACTGGTCAATGATGTGACCGGTGAGCCGATGATCAATCATCCGTACATGATCCAGCGCGCAGACGGGCGTCTGGAGCATGGGGTGTCTGACGCCAACGGATTCACCCACGAAGTCAGCTCGCACCTGCCTGAAACCATCAAGCTGTTTCTGGAAGAGTGAGGCATGGCTGCTGAAACCGTAACGTGCGCGAAAGGCAACAATTACAGGCTGCACAAAGAGCATGCGCTGACGGATAAGAAGGACGTCAGTGAGAAGCCTGTGCCGGTGGAGAGTACCAAGGCGATTGTTGTTTTCGTCGGAGGCGCCGGGGATAAGGAACGTTATTATTTCTCGGGGCCTTATGGAAACATCCAAGAGGCACGCAAGGACTTTGACGAGCGTACGAAAGGCTTGGCAAGAGAGGGCAAATACAAGTCTGAGTGGTTGGGTTACAACGAGGTTAAAGGAAAACAGGATATTCAGCGGCATGTCCTGAGCTTGATTCCCTACAAAAGTTGCCCTGTCTATATCGTGGGTCATAGCCTCGGTGGGTGGAATGGTGCACACCTGACAAAGATCATGTCGGAGTGGGGTTACAAGATTCAAATGTTGATTACGCTTGATCCTGTGGGCGAAGGTGCCTTGGTCTGGTTGGGTTCGGATATTTATCGCGAACGCCCCGATCCGATTGCGGCCGACTGGATCAATATCAAGGCGATGCCAACTAAAAGAGATTCGTCAGATGGCGTCGCTGATTTTGGTGAGAAATGGCTTATCTCCTGTGGCCCTTCACTGAACGTCAACGTAGACACAAATCATGCAAATGCGTTGGGGTTGTTTACTGCCCGTATCGCCGGTAGCAAGTCGGCAGGCGATATGCTTTTCGACTCAATCATGAAGGAGTTCCCATGATGTACAGGCTGCTCCTTTGCGGTTTGCTCGCTATTTGCTCCGGGTGTGCGAAGGATCACGTAAAGCCTCCTGCCAACCTGAGCTTCGAGTCAGTTGAAAGAGAAAAATCGCTGCTATACGCCATCCGGTATCAGTCGGACGTTGATGTGTTGGATCTTTTTGATCGCGGAGAGCGAGTCGGAATGATTTCGGGCATGTTGCGTTGCGCATTGGCGGATGATCATGATTTCTCAGTAGGCAAAGCCATGCAGTTTTCCGCCTTCGGTTTGATACGGTCGGATGAAACTGAAAACAACAAGGCGAAGTTTTCCTACCTCACTCATGCATTCCTGAGTGAAACCTCAAGTAACCGCAATTCTGAAAGAGAACTTTCAGTGGAAGAACTGAATCAACTCCTCGCCAACAAACAACAAATCCCCTGCAAAGTCGTCGTCACCGCCTACGGCTACAAAACCTACTACTCAAACACCATGAACCTGCCGGTCGCGGATCTGCTGCGGGAAATCAACAAACCCTGATGGCCGAGCGGGGGATTTCAGGCAAATCCTCTTGAGTTCCGCCCACCCCGGAAGCGAAAAAACGCCCCAGGCGGCGCTACAGTCCACTCAACACACCTTCAGAAAATAAATCGACGAGCGCAGGTCATCCATTTACCCTGCGCGCCGATACAACGGAGCGGATGTGTGTCGGTGCGGTGGTTTGCCGTGCACATCCCGGTGGACTACGCTCACCAAAAGCAAGGGTTTTCGGGCTGCGGCCCTTGTCGTACCTGCCCAGGACATGTTTTTGCCAATCCCCATTCACGATCCGCATCAAACGCCCGGCACGCTTAAACGCCTGCCACTGCGCAAGGCGGCAGCGCTGTTTATCGTTGCGGTGTGCCTCTGCCTGTCCGGCTTGCTGTATTTGCAACTGGAGCAGACGCATCGTCAGGATCTGGCGAACGCGCAGGTTTCCTCCAGCAACCTGACCCGGGCCATGGCGCAACAGGCCGAAGACACGTTTCTGGCTGCCGACCTGGTGCTCACCAGTCTCGCCGACTGGATCGAAGAGGACGGATTCGGCGCCGCGCAACGACCGCGCCAGCAACAGACCTTCGCTCGCCGGGTGCAGCAACTGGAACAGTTGGACGGCCTGTCGCTGTTCGACCGCGACGGCCAGTGGGTGATTACCTCGTTCCCGGAGTTGCCGCAGGGTGATGGCGTGGCCGACCGCGAGTACTTCAGGTTTCACCAGCAGAATGTTTCCAGCGTGGCGCACATCGGCCGGGCGATTCGTAGTCGTGAGAACGGCGAGTGGATCATCCCGATCTCGAAACGTATCAACGACCGCGCCGGCAACTTTCAGGGTGTGCTGATGGCCGGGATCAAGATGGCGTACTTCGACCGTTTCTTCAAAAGCTTCAGCCTTGATGACAACGGCATCATGTTTCTCGCGCTCAAGGACGGCACCTTGCTGGCGCGGCGGCCGTTCGATGAAAGCCTGATCGGTGCGTCGGTGGCGCGAGGCAAGATCTTCCAGAAGCTGTTACCCGAAGCGCCGGCCGGTACGGCGATGATCAAGTCGGTGGTCGACGGTGTGGAGCGTTTGTACGGCTATCGGCAGTTGGGCGCTTACCCGCTGGTGGTGGCGGCGGCGTTACCGCGCGATGCGATTCTCAAGGGTTGGTATGCGCGGGCCTTTCAGTCCAGCGTGATCGTCGCGCTGGTGATTCTTGGCGTCGGTTTGTTCGGTTGGGTGTTCCTTCACCAGGTACGGGATGGTGAGCGCATCGAGAAGAACCTGCGCAAGGCGCAACGGGCGCTGGAGCAGATCGCCACTCACGACAGCCTGACGGGGCTGGCCAACCGCCGGCTGTTCGAGCGTTCGCTGGAGGTCGAGTTTGCCCGCGGCGCTCGGCAGTCGAGTCCGGTGGGACTGATCATGCTCGATATCGATTTCTTCAAACGCTACAACGATGCTTACGGCCATGTGGCCGGAGATCATTGTCTGACCCAGGTGGCTCAGGTATTGAAGAATTGCTGTCAGCGCAAGGCTGATCTGGCAGTACGTTACGGGGGGGAGGAGTTCGCGGTGCTGCTGCCGGACACGGACATCAATGGTGCACTGACCATTGCCGGGCAGATCCGCCGCAGCGTGATGGACAAACGCATCATCCACAGTGGTTCGCCAACCGGCTATCTGACGGTAAGCCTGGGCTGCTATTCGTTTGTGCCCAGCGGCAACGACAGCATTGAAGCCTTCATCCAGCGTGCGGACGCGGCGCTGTATCAGGCGAAAAATGCCGGGCGCAATCGCGCGGCGGTGTTGTCGCTGGAAACGGAGGTGGCCGAGTTGATGCGTTACGACCGCTGATGGTGAATCCGCTGTAACGATAGCGCTCCTCTAATGAATGGCGGCGGTGCTGAATCTCTCAGAACCGCCGCGCGCTATTGGTGTTGATGGAATCACGAACGGTCTCGCTTGTTCGTTCAGCTGCCAGTGCCACCGCCAGTGCCACCGCCAGCGCCACCGGTTCCGCCACCCGCCGGGCCCGTGCCACCGCCAGCTCCGGAGCCGGAGCCCATGCTGCCGCCATTGGTACCGGTTCCCGAGCCTGCGCCATCGGAACTGGCACCGCCCTTGGGCGCGCCGGGTGTGCTGTTGGGTGGCAGGGGGCTGCCGCTGGTGGCGCCGGATTTGGTGCCCGTGGCATCCGCTCCGTCGTTGGCGGCAAACGCGCCGACCGAGGCGCTGGCCAGCAGACCGGCGAGCAATAACGAGGTCAGTTTGTGCAGGGTCATGGTAATTCTCCTGAAAGGGTCGCTTACCTGAAGTTGGTCTGATGCCTGCGCCGGTTGGTGCGGATTAACTGACGAGCGGTTGCGGTCGTCTGGGGGTATTCGGCCGATCCGATGCAACCACCGCCGGCAGCCCAGGGTCACAATTTCCACACCCTGTTCGCCGGAGCCTGAACCATGAAAAACCTGCGGATCGCCACCTTCAACGTCAACGGCCTGCGAGCGCGGCTGCCGAACCTGCTGGAGTGGCTCAAGCGCGAGCAACCGGACATTGCCTGCCTGCAGGAGCTCAAGTCACTCGACAGCGCTTTCCCGGCGGCGGAACTGGAAGCAGCAGGCTACGGCGCGATCTGGCACGGGCAGGCGTCATGGAACGGTGTGGCGATCCTCGCCCGCGATGCGCAGCCGCTGGAAAGTCGTCGCGGTCTGCCGGGGGATCCCGAAGACAAGCACAGCCGTTATCTGGAAGCGGCGGTGCACGGCGTGCTGGTGGGGTGCCTGTACCTGCCCAATGGCAACCCGCAACCGGGGCCGAAATTCGACTACAAACTGGCCTGGTTCGAACGCCTGATCCGCTACGCCAAAGACCTGCAAAGCAGTGATCATCTGGTGGTGCTGGCCGGTGATTACAACGTGGTGCCCACCGACATGGACATCTACAACACCCGCTCCTGGCTCAAGGATGCGTTGCTGCAACCCGAGAGCCGCGAGTGTTATCAGCGCTTGCTGGACCAGGGCTGGACCGATTCGCTGCGCCACCTGTATCCCGAGGATCGTCTCTACACGTTTTGGGATTATTTCCGCCAACACTGGCAGACCAACTCCGGCCTGCGCATCGATCATCTACTGCTCAACCCGGCGCTCAGTCCGTACTTGCACGAGGCTGGCGTGGACGCGTGGGTACGCAACGAACCGCATGCCAGTGACCATGCGCCAACGTGGATTCGAATCGGTTCGCGCAAGCGCCGCTAAGCGGTGATTGGCGAAATCAATTGTCGGAGTCCGGGGCCAATCCCGTATACATGTCGGCCAGCGGCGCAACGATCCGCGGCCACATGCACAAGGACTGAGTAATGAGCGAGCCACGTCTGGCAAATCCGACGGTGTACCTGCAACGCCTGGGGTTCGAAACCCCACCGGCACCGACCCTGGAAACCCTGCGCCAATTGCAGTGGCGACATACCGGGGTGTTTCCCTTCGAGAATCTGTCGACTATCACTGGCGCGCCAGTGCTGATCGATCTGCCGTCGGTCGAGCAGAAAGTCCTGCACGGTAGCCGGGGTGGCTACTGCTACGAACTGAACAATCTGTTCCTGGCGCTGTTGCTGGAGTTGGGCTTCGACGCCCGTGGCATCTCGGGGCGTGTGGTGCTGGGGCAACCCGAGGGCACATGGACGGCGCGCACTCATCGCTTGAGTCTGGTGATCATCGACGGCCAGCGCTACATCACCGATGTCGGCTTTGGCGGCATGGTGCCGACCGCGCCGCTGCTGCTCGATACCGAGGCGGAACAGCCGACGCCACACGAACCCTATCGCATCGAGAAACAGGCCGACGGCTACATGCTGCGCGCCCAGGTCGCGGGTGAGTGGCGTTCGATGTATCTGTTTGACCTGCAACGCCAGGAAGACATCGATTACACCCTCGGCAACTGGTACGTCTCGACCCATCCCGAATCACCCTTCGCCAATCGCCTGATGATCGCGCGGACCGGCGATGGCTGGCGCCGCACCCTGAACAACGGCAGCTTCGCGATTCACTACATGGGCGCCGATAGTGAGCGCCGCGAGCTGACGGAGGTCGATGAACTGATTGCAGTGCTGGAACAGGAGTTCGATCTGCGTCTGCCTGATCAACCGCAGGTGCGCCAATCGCTGGCGCGGATTCTGATGCCGGCCTGAGTTCAAGGCTTGGCGTCCGGCTCCAGTACCCGACGGATTTCCCCGACCGCTGCCGACAGTTTCTTCTCCAGACTCTTGAGGTCAGCGGCGGTAATGCCTTGCTTGAATTGCCCGGCGTGGGGCGCATCGGTCTGCTGCTTGCTCTCGGCAACCAGCAAGGCGTGACGCAGGGTGTTGTTGATCACCGTCTGATAGCCGAACCCTTCGGTTTCCGCCACGGTGCGAGCGGCTTCGATGACGGCGTCGTCGAGCATGATGGTGATGCGAGTCTTGCCCTTGTTGGGCGCCAGGGCGCCGCGCTTGCCCTGCGAGAAGTCGTATTGGTCTTTCATGGTTCAAGTCTCCAGAAAATAAGCGCACCGTTCGCTCGGTGTGGCGACACGTGCAGAAATGATTCGAACAACATTGGCTTCGCGATAACTGTATGCAACCACCAGCAAACGGCCTTTGCCATCGAGACCGATCGTGATCCAGCGCTGTTCGTCATGATCGTTATCCTCGATGGTCAGGGCGCGTTCGTCGTGAAAGACCGGCTCGGTCTCGGCAAGGCCGACGCCCCTGTGCTTGAGTTTGTTGGCTGCGTTCTTGCTTTTGTCGAACTGAATTGCGAATGACTTCATTATGCATACTTTATATGTATAAAAAAGAGCGCCAATACACCGTCGGTCGCCATGAACACTTCAGCCTAGTGCGATAGGAAACCGGTGAAGGAGGGGATGTGTTGCCGGATTTGTGGGAGATGGACAGGGCGCAATAGAAGCGTGGGTGGCTACCTAGCCATTATGTGACTCATAAGTTGTATACAACTCTATGGACATTTGTCCCGAGTATTGAATACAGTGTGCGCATAACAAAAACCAGGGAACCCCCCACATGAAAACGCCCCATGTTTCACACCAACGGCCCGAGGACGAAAATCTCGGGGTCGGCGCGAATATGGCTTACGGCCTGCAACACGTTCTGACCATGTATGGCGGTATCGTCGCGGTGCCGCTGATCATCGGCCAGGCGGCCGGGCTGTCGCCGGCGGACATTGGTCTGTTGATTGCTGCTTCATTGTTTGCGGGGGGGCTGGCGACACTGCTGCAAACCCTGGGTCTGCCGTTTTTTGGCTGTCAGTTGCCGCTGGTGCAGGGCGTGTCGTTCTCCGGTGTGGCAACCATGGTTGCGATCGTCAGCAGTGGCGGGGAGGGCGGCTTCCAGTCGGTGCTGGGCGCGGTGATTGCCGCGTCGCTGATCGGTCTGCTGATTACGCCGGTATTTTCGCGAATCACCAAGTTTTTCCCGCCGCTGGTGACCGGCATCGTGATCACCACCATCGGTCTGACGCTGATGCCGGTGGCCGCGCGCTGGGCCATGGGTGGCAACAGCCACGCGCCGGACTTCGGCAGCATGCAAAACATCGGTCTGGCCGCGGTGACGTTGGTGCTGGTGTTGCTGCTGAGCAAAATCGGCAGCTCGACCATTTCGCGGCTGTCGATTCTGTTGGCCATGGTGATTGGCACGGTGCTGGCGGTGTTCCTTGGCATGGCCGACTTCTCTAGCGTCACTCAGGGGCCGATGTTCGGCTTCCCGACGCCGTTCCACTTCGGCATGCCGACCTTCCACTTCGCTGCGATCCTGTCGATGTGCATCGTGATCATGGTGACGCTGGTGGAAACTTCGGCGGACATCCTGGCGGTCGGTGAAATCATCGGCACCAAGGTCGATTCCAAACGTCTGGGCAACGGACTGCGTGCGGACATGCTGTCGAGCATGTTTGCACCGATCTTCGGTTCTTTCACCCAGAGTGCGTTCGCGCAGAACGTCGGCCTGGTGGCGGTGACCGGGATCAAGAGCCGCTTTGTGGTGGCCACCGGCGGTATCTTCCTGGTGATTCTCGGCCTGCTGCCGTTCATGGGTCGGGTGATCGCGGCGGTGCCGACCTCGGTGCTCGGCGGCGCCGGTATCGTGCTGTTCGGCACAGTGGCGGCGAGTGGCATTCGCACGCTGTCAAAGGTGGATTACCGCAACAACGTCAACCTGATCATCGTCGCTACATCGATTGGTTTCGGCATGATCCCGATTGCCGCGCCGAACTTCTACGATCATTTCCCGAGCTGGTTCGCGACCATTTTCCACTCGGGCATCAGCTCGTCGGCGATCATGGCGATTATGCTCAACCTGACCTTCAACCACTTCACCGCTGGTAACTCGGACCAGCAGTCAGTGTTTGCCGCGGCGGAGGAGCGCACTCTGCGCTACCGCGACCTGGCGGCCCTGCGTGAAGGCGATTACTTCAGCGACGGCAAACTGCACGATTGCGATGGCAAGGAAGTGCCGGTGATCGAACCGGATGAGCATGGCGCGCCAAAGGCGCATGCAAAAAGCAGCGAGCATGTCTGATCGCTGATTGAACGAAAAAGGCCGATCTGGTTTGAGACAGATCGGCCTTTTTGGTTTGAAGATCAAAAGATCGCAGCCTGCGGCATGCGTTCCCCCTGTAGGAGCTGCCGAAGGCTGCGATCTTTTGATCTTTTGCCCTTTTCGACCGCCCACAAAAAAGCCCCTGAATCTTACGATTCAGGGGCTTTGCTATTTGGCTCCACAACCTGGACTCGAACCAGGGACCCAGTGATTAACAGTCACTTGCTCTACCAACTGAGCTATTGCGGAATTGGTGCGTATCTTACTGATTTGAAACGACTAGTCAAGCAACGACGAAAAGTTTTTGCGTTTGCCGTCTCAGCTGCCAAAGGTGATCGTGCCCATCAGCAGTTTTGCGTAAAGCGCTGTAGCCCCCAGTTGCACCAGCCACAGGGCCAGGCCACCGAGAAATACCCCGGCCGCGACTTGCAGCACCAGGCTCTTTTCGCGTTTGCCCGAGGTGCGGGGCGGATAGTAGTCCAGCTCATCACGGTCGGCGCGCAGGTCATCGTTTTTCATGGGGCTCTCACAGAATTTCAGGTTGTCTCATAACCTGTGGGAGCGGGCTTGCTCGCGAATGCGCTCGGTCAGCCGCCGTTGATAGTGGCTGCTAAACCGAATTCGCGAGCAAGCCCGCTCCCACATTCAAGATGTGTGTACAGTTTAGAGGGAATGCAACATTTCCTCGGACAAATAAAAACGGGAAGCCTCGCAAGGCTTCCCGTTTTTTCATTGCCAAGCGTAATCAGATGACCTGAACAATCGCATCCGTTACCGCTTTGATGTTGCTCTGGTTCAGCGCGGCCACGCAGATGCGGCCGGTGTCCAGGGCGTAGATGCCGAACTCGTTGCGCAGGCGGTGCACCTGTTCGGTGGTCAGGCCGGAGTAGGAGAACATGCCACGCTGACGGCCGACGAAGCTGAAGTCACGCTGTGGGGCTTTTTCGGCCAGCAGGGCAACCATCTGCTCGCGCATGCCGCGAATGCGCAGACGCATTTCGGCCAGCTCGGCTTCCCACTGGGCGCGCAGTTCCGGGCTGTTGAGCACAGCAGCGACAACGCTGGCGCCATGGGTCGGCGGGTTGGAGTAGTTGGTGCGGATCACACGCTTGACCTGCGACAGCACGCGCGCGCTTTCTTCTTTCGATTCGCTGACGATCGACAGGGCGCCAACGCGCTCGCCGTACAGCGAGAACGACTTGGAGAACGAACTCGAGGCGAAGAACGTCAGGCCGGACTCGGCGAACAGGCGCACAGCGGCGGCGTCTTCGTCGATGCCGTCGCCGAAACCCTGATACGCCATGTCGAGGAACGGCACGTGACCTTTGGCCTTGACCACTTCCAGCACGTTTTTCCAGTCGGCCGGGGTCAGGTCAACGCCGGTCGGGTTGTGGCAGCAGGCGTGCAGGACAATGATCGAGCCGTTCGGCAGAGCGTTGAGGTCGTCGAGCATGCCGGCACGGTTCACGTCGTGGGTGGCGGCGTCGTAGTAACGGTAGTTCTGCACCGGGAAACCTGCGGTTTCGAACAGTGCGCGGTGGTTTTCCCAGCTCGGGTCGCTGATCGCCACGACGGCGTTCGGCAGCAGTTGCTTGAGGAAGTCGGCACCGATTTTCAGTGCGCCGGTCCCGCCGACGGCCTGAGTGGTGACGATGCGACCGGCCGCGATCAGCGGCGAGTCGTTACCGAACAGCAACTTTTGCACCGCCTGATCGTAGGCCGCGATGCCGTCGATCGGCAGGTAGCCACGGGAAGCGTGCTGGGCAGCGCGAATGGTTTCGGCCTCGATCACAGCGCGCAGCAGGGGAATTCGCCCCTCTTCGTTGCAGTACACACCGACGCCCAGGTTGACCTTGGTGGTCCGGGTATCGGCGTTGAATGCTTCGTTGAGGCCCAGGATTGGATCGCGGGGTGCCATTTCGACAGCGGAGAACAGGCTCATTATTACGGCGGCTCTGAATGGAGTGTGGAGGGACGTGTCGCGCTCCAGCCGAATGCACTAGAGCGGTGCACAAACGGGGAGCTAGTATAGAGGCCATCACTGAGCAATGGCGACAGGCGAATCGGCTTTTCAGGTAAGTTTTTCCGATTATTTCTTGACCGTTAGTCGATTGACTCTGTCAGAGACTTTACCGGATGTAGGACGTTTGCCTTGAAAGCCGAGGCAATCGGCTCCACATTCAGCACAATCTTCGTTTTTCCTTGGGCGACAACGGTCGTTTACGGTCATCCCCGTAGCTCGGCTGTTTTCTGCGCGAGCCGCGATCCCAGAGGTGTGTATGTCGCAATTCCAGCTAGTCACCCGCTTCGAGCCCGCCGGCGATCAGCCGGAAGCGATCCGCCAACTGGTGGAGGGTATCGACGCCGGGCTGTCGCACCAGACGCTGCTGGGTGTGACCGGCTCGGGCAAGACCTTCAGCATCGCCAACGTCATCTCTCAGGTGCAGCGCCCGACCCTGGTGCTGGCGCCGAACAAGACCCTGGCCGCGCAGTTGTACGGCGAATTCAAGGCGTTCTTCCCGAACAACGCCGTCGAATACTTCGTGTCCTACTACGACTACTACCAGCCCGAGGCCTATGTGCCGTCGTCCGACACCTTCATCGAGAAGGACGCGTCGATCAACGACCACATCGAGCAGATGCGCCTGTCCGCAACCAAGGCGTTGCTCGAGCGCAAGGACGCGATCATCGTCACCACGGTGTCGTGCATCTACGGTCTCGGTAGCCCGGAAACCTATCTGAAGATGGTGTTGCACGTCGATCGCGGAGACAAACTCGATCAGCGCGCCTTGCTGCGGCGTCTGGCCGACCTGCAATACACCCGCAACGACATGGATTTTGCCCGCGCGACCTTTCGTGTGCGCGGCGACGTGATCGACATCTACCCGGCGGAATCCGACCTCGAAGCGATCCGCATCGAGCTGTTCGACGACGAGGTCGAGAGCATTTCCGCGTTCGACCCGCTGACCGGCGAAGTCATCCGCAAGATGCCGCGTTTTACCTTCTACCCGAAAAGTCACTACGTGACGCCGCGCGAGACGCTGCTCGACGCCATCGAACACATCAAGGTCGAATTGCAGGAACGCCTCGAATACCTGCGCAGCAACAACAAACTCGTCGAGGCGCAGCGCCTTGAGCAGCGCACCCGCTTCGACCTGGAGATGATCCTCGAACTGGGCTACTGCAACGGTATCGAAAACTACTCGCGGTATCTCTCCGGACGCCCGGCCGGTGCCGCGCCGCCAACCCTTTACGACTACCTGCCGGCTGATGCCTTGCTGGTGATCGACGAGTCCCACGTCAGCGTGCCGCAGGTCGGCGCGATGTATAAGGGCGACCGCTCACGTAAAGAGACGCTGGTGGAATACGGCTTCCGTCTGCCCTCGGCACTGGACAACCGGCCGATGCGTTTTGACGAGTGGGAAGGGGTCAGTCCGCAGACTATTTTCGTCTCGGCGACGCCGGGCAACTACGAGGCCGAACACGCTGGGCGAGTGGTCGAACAAGTGGTGCGTCCGACCGGTCTGGTCGACCCGCAAGTCGAAGTGCGTCCGGCGCTGACTCAGGTTGATGACTTGCTCTCGGAAATCACCAAGCGTGTGGCGGTCGAGGAGCGAGTGCTGGTCACCACCCTGACCAAACGCATGGCCGAAGACTTGACCGATTACCTCGCCGACCACGGCGTGCGCGTGCGCTATCTGCACTCGGACATCGACACCGTCGAGCGCGTGGAAATCATCCGCGACCTGCGCCTCGGTACCTTTGATGTGCTGGTGGGGATCAACCTGCTGCGCGAAGGTCTGGACATGCCGGAGGTGTCGCTGGTGGCGATCCTCGATGCTGACAAGGAAGGCTTCCTGCGCTCCGAGCGTTCGCTGATCCAGACCATCGGCCGCGCCGCGCGGAACCTCAATGGCCGGGCGATTCTCTACGCGGATCGCATCACCGGCTCCATGGAGCGGGCGATTGGCGAGACCGAGCGTCGTCGAGAGAAGCAGATCGCCTTCAACCTCGCCAACGGCATCACCCCCAAAGGTGTGTTCAAGGACGTCGCCGACATCATGGAAGGCGCCACCGTGCCCGGCTCGCGCAGCAAGAAGCGCAAAGGCATGGCCAAGGCTGCCGAAGAAAACGCCAAGTACGAAGCCGAATTGCGCTCGCCCAGTGAAATCACCAAACGCATTCGTGCGCTGGAAGAGAAAATGTATCAGCTGGCGCGGGATCTGGAATTTGAAGCGGCGGCGCAGATGCGCGATGAGATTGCCAAGTTGCGTGAGCGACTTTTGGCAGTTTGATCTTCATGGTCTGGTGGGGCCTCTTCGCGAGCAAGCCCGCTCCCACAGGGGATTTGTGTACGACACAGATCCAATGTGGGAGCGGGCTTGCTCGCGAAGGGGCCGGTCCAGGCACCACAAAAATCAGTGGGATTCCCCAGCCTTAAGCCCCACCGGCAGCTTCTTGGTCAACAAAATCGCCAACATGCTCACCCCCAGCGCAATCCCGACAAAGTGAAACGCGTCGTTATAAGCCATGATCAGCGCCTGCTGATGGACGATTTCACTCAACTTGCCCAGCGCCGCCGTATCACTGCCAAACCGATCGCTCATCGACGCCAGGCGCTCGGCCACTTGCGGGTTGGTCGGCACCACCGCTTCACGTAAATAATCGAAGTAAGTCTTGGTCCGTGCATCCAGCAGCGTGGCGAGCAGGGCGATGCCGATCGCGCCGCCGAGGTTGCGCAGGATGTTGAACAGGCTCGACGCCGACCCCGCATCCTGCGGCAGGATGTACGCGGTGGCGATCAGCGAAATGGTGACCATGATCAGCGGCTGGCCGAGGGCGCGGATGATCTGGATCTGATTGAACTGCGGCCCGGCGAAATCCGGGTTGAGCACCCCCGAGGAAAAACTCGCCAGCCCGAACAGGCCGAAACCCAGCGTGCACAGCCATTTCGGCGACACGAACTTCATCAGCTTCGGCACCAGCGGAATCAGGAACAGCTGCGGCACGCCCATCCACATGATCACTTCGCCGATCTGCAGCGCGTTGTAGTTCTGGATCTGCGCCAGGTACAGCGGCAGCAGATAGATCGATCCATACAGCCCGACGCCCATGCCCAGGCTGGAGATGCTCGACAAACCGAAGTTGCGATTGCGCAGGATGCCGAGGTTGATCAGCGGATTGGGCTTGGAGATCTGCACGATGACGAAGGTGATCAGGCTGAACAGGGCAATACTGCCCAAAGTCACGATCAGGTTCGACTCAAGCCAGTCCTTGCGGTGGCCTTCTTCAAGAAAAACCTGCAGGCAACCGAGGCCGATGCCCAACGTAAGGATGCCGGTGTAGTCGGTGCTTTTCAGCAGCTCCCAGTGCGCTTCCTTCTTCTCCAGCCCGTACATCAGTCCGGCGATCATGATTAGCCCCGGCGGGATGTTGATGTAGAAGATGTATTCCCAGCCCCAGTTTTCCGTGAGCCAGCCGCCGAGGGTCGGGCCAATGGAAGGGGCGAAGGTCGCGGTCATGGCGAACATCGCCATGCCTTTGGCGCGGTGGTGTTCGGGGAGTTTGATCAGGGTCAGGGTAAACGCCAGCGGGATCAGCGCGCCGCCGGTAAAACCCTGCATGGCGCGGAACACGATCATGCTTTCCAGGCTCCAGGCCATCGAGCACAGCAGCGAGGACACTAAAAAACCCAGCGACACCCACACCGCCAGCCGTCGCGCCGAGAGCAACTGCACCAGCCACGCGGTCAGCGGGATCATGATGATTTCCGCGACCAGGTACGAAGTGGAAATCCACGAGCCTTCTTCCAGCGTCGCCGACAGCGCGCCCTGAATATCTTTCAGCGAGGAGTTGGTGATCTGGATGTCGAGCACCGCCATGAAGGCGCCGAGCATCACGCTCATCACCGCGATCCAGTCGCGCCGGGTCGGTTCGCCGACCGGGCGGATCAGTGCATCACCGGCCATTGTCCGGGGCGTCTTGGATGTTCACGGTGGCGGTGACCGACATGCCCGGACGGATCTTGCCGTGCAGCGGGTTGTCGGCCTTGAACGTCAGCTTCACCGGAATTCGTTGCACGACTTTGGTGAAGTTGCCGGTGGCATTGTCCGGCGGCAACAGGCTGAACTGCGCACCCGAAGCGGCGAACAGACTGTCGACCCGCGCCTCGATCGGCGTATCGCTGTAGGCATCAAAGGTCAGCTCGGCTTTTTGCCCGGGCTGCATGTGGCCGATCTGGGTTTCCTTGAAGTTGGCCTGAACCCAGATGTCTTCGTCCGGGACGATCGACAGCAGATACGCGCCGGCCTGCACCACCTGGCCGTTGCGCGCGGCGCGCTGACCGACCAGGCCGCTGATCGGCGCGTGGATTTCGCTGCGGGTCAGGTTGAGTTCGGCCTGGGCGAGGTCGGCGCGAGCGTTGGCGATCTGCGCGTCGAGGCGTTTGATCTCGGCGGTCAGGGCGTTGACCTGCTGACGCTGGCTCTGCGCATCGGCCTGGGCCTTGGCCACTTGTGAGCGAGCGATGTGCGCGTCGGCGGAGAGCGTGCTCACCCGTTCTTCGGAAACGTAACCGGGCTTGCGCAAGGTTTCGGCGCGCGACAAATCCATCTGCGAGCGGCCAAGTGTGGCCTGGGTGGTCGCGACTTGCGCGTCGCTGGCGGCGATCAGGCTCGATTGCTGGGTCAGTTTGCTCTGCGCCTGCAGACGCTCGGCCTCGCGGGTGGTGAGGGTGGCATTGGCGCGGTCGACGGCGAGGCGGAAATCGTTGGGCTCGAGGCGCACCAGCAACTGGCCTTTTTCCACGTGCTGATTGTCCTGCACCAGCACCTCGTCGATGCGCGCGCTCAACTGGCTGGAGACGCGGGTGATCTCGCCCTGGACATAGGCGTTGTCGGTGCTTTCATAAAAGCGTCCCTTGAAAAACCAATGGGCGAAGAAACCCCCGGCAATCAACAGAACCAGGAGCAGGAAAATCAACAGGCGACGCTTGAGTTGGGCAGGCATGGGCAAACTGTAGTCGAGGAATTGTAAGGAAAGTTATCAGGTGGCGAATCTGTCACGAAGCCGATAAGCGGTAAATCCCGTCCGCCGATATTCGGCCATTCACCGCGCGGTATGGGCGTTCCAGCCGCAAACTTGGCTTAAATGCCCTGCCCGCTGGAGCGGGGCGGGTGTCGCCTGTTACCATTCGCCGCTTGATTGTTCTGCTTTTCATTCTTTTCGAGACATGCCATGACCACCGTCCGCACTCGCATCGCGCCATCGCCTACCGGGGACCCCCACGTAGGTACCGCTTACATCGCATTGTTCAACTACTGCTTTGCCAAGCAGCATGGCGGTGAGTTCATCCTGCGCATCGAAGACACCGACCAGTTGCGTTCGACCCGCGAGTCCGAACAGCAGATCTTCGACGCCCTGCGCTGGCTGGGTATCGACTGGAGCGAAGGCCCGGACGTCGGCGGCCCGCACGGTCCGTATCGGCAGAGCGAGCGTGGCGATATCTATCAGAAGTATTGCCAGCAACTGGTCGACATGGGCCACGCGTTCCCGTGCTTCTGCACCGCCGAAGAGCTGGACCAGATGCGTGCCGAACAAATGGCTCGCGGCGAAACCCCGCGTTACGACGGCCGCGCGCTGCTGCTGTCGAAGGAAGAAGTCGCTGCGCGTCTGGCCGCTGGCGAGCCGCACGTGATTCGCATGAAGGTGCCGAGCGAAGGCGTCTGCGTGGTGCCGGACATGCTGCGTGGCGATGTCGAGATCCCGTGGGATCGCATGGACATGCAGGTGCTGATGAAGACCGACGGCCTGCCGACGTACTTCCTCGCCAACGTGGTCGACGACCATCTGATGGGCATCACCCACGTCCTGCGTGGCGAAGAATGGCTGCCATCGGCGCCAAAACTGATTCTGCTGTACGAGTACTTCGGCTGGGAACAACCGCAACTGTGCTACATGCCGCTGCTGCGTAACCCGGACAAGAGCAAGCTGTCCAAGCGCAAGAACCCGACCTCGGTGACGTTCTACGAGCGCATGGGCTTCATGCCGGAAGCGATGCTCAACTACCTCGGGCGCATGGGCTGGTCGATGCCGGACGAGCGCGAGAAGTTCTCGCTGCAGGAAATGGTCGACAACTTCGATCTCCAGCGTGTGTCCCTGGGCGGGCCGATTTTCGACATCGAGAAGCTGTCGTGGCTCAACGGCCAGTGGCTGCGCGATCTGCCGGTGGAAGAATTCGCCGCTCGCGTGCAGAAGTGGGCGTTCAATGCCGACTACATGATGAAGATCGCGCCGCACGTGCAGGGCCGCGTCGAAACCTTCAGCCAGGTTGCCCCGCTGGCCGGGTTCTTCTTTGCCGGTGGCGTCAATCCGGATGCCAAGCTGTTCGAATCGAAGAAGCTCTCGGGCGATCAGGTTCGCCAGTTGATGCAGTTGATCCTGTGGAAGCTTGAAAGCCTGCGTCAGTGGGAGAAGGACAACATCACTGCGACGATTCAGGCGGTGGTCGAATCCCTCGAGCTGAAATTGCGTGATGCGATGCCGCTGATGTTTGCCGCGATCACCGGGCAGGCGAGTTCGGTGTCGGTGCTTGATGCGATGGAAATCCTTGGCCCGGACCTGACCCGTTTCCGTCTGCGCCAGGCGATTGACCTGCTGGGCGGCGTGTCGAAGAAAGAAAACAAAGAGTGGGAAAAGCTGCTGGCCGCAATCGCCTAAGCAAATCCTGCTTTATGTAGGAGCTGCCGCAGGCTGCGATCTTTGATCTTGCTTCTAAAGACCAACGGCAAAAGATCGCAGCCTGCGGCAGCTCCTACAGGTCGGCGCTGTGGACAAACCTCCCGGATTTTCGGGGGAGGGCGGTAAGTGATTGTTATGCCGACAAAAAACTTTGAAATTTTTCAAAAATAAGTTTGACAGGCTTTCGATACGCCCTTAAGATTCGCCCCGTCCTCAGCGATGACATCAACGATGAGGGGCTATAGCTCAGCTGGGAGAGCGCTTGCATGGCATGCAAGAGGTCGACGGTTCGATCCCGTCTAGCTCCACCAATTTACACTTCGAAGCCTGGCCACACCGGCTCCGAAGCGATCAACACTCAGCGTTGATCAGTTGTATAGAAGGGTTTGCGTCCCCTTCGTCTAGTGGCCTAGGACACCGCCCTTTCACGGCGGTAACAGGGGTTCGAGTCCCCTAGGGGACGCCAGTTTTACAGAAGCGATGTTGCAAGATGTCGCTCCGCCGCGAGGCGAAAAATCCGGGGCTATAGCTCAGCTGGGAGAGCGCCTGCATGGCATGCAGGAGGTCAGCGGTTCGATCCCGCTTAGCTCCACCAATTTTACAGTTCAAGGTCTGGCCACACCGGCCTTGAATCGGATCAGGTCTCAGCACTGATCAGCTGTATAGAAGGGTTTGTGTCCCCTTCGTCTAGTGGCCTAGGACACCGCCCTTTCACGGCGGTAACAGGGGTTCGAGTCCCCTAGGGGACGCCACGATTACCCGCTCTGCGGGATTTATAAGGGTCATTCAATTATTGAATGGCCCTTTTGTTTGTCTCGCGTTTGGCCAAATCTCCTTTTTCCTTACACTGTGCTTCAGACCAGCGGTCATATCCTCGACTTGCAGAATATTATTATGCAAATAATATTCTAGTCGTAATATTCGGAGGCAACGATGAACGATAAAAAAGCTCAAACCCGCGAACGCATCCTCAAGGCTGCGAGCGCCGCACTGATTCAGCGCGGCCCGGCAGATCCGAGCGTGGGCGAAGTGATGGGCGCGGCCGGCCTCACCGTCGGTGGTTTCTATGCGCACTTCGAAAGCAAGGACGCGATGATGCTGGAGGCTTTCAAGCAACTGCTCGGCCGCCGACGCGACCTGATTGCTGACATGGACAGCGAACTGACCGGCGAAGAGCGTCGTGCGCTGGTCGCGGCGTTCTACCTGTCGCGCAAGCACCGTGATTCCAGCGATGCAGCGTGCCCGATCCCGGCGTCCATTGGCGAATTGGGGCGCTTGCCGGAGTCGTTCCGCATCGCGCTCAACGAGCACTTGGAGTTGATGGTGGCGCAGTTGGCAGCCAGCCCTGAGGACACCGATAAAGCGTTGGCCGATGTGGCCTTGATGGTGGGTGGTCTGGCGCTGGCAAGAGCGCTGGGCCCGGGCGATTTATCTGATCGATTGCTGCGCGCGGCCAAGTCGGCGGTGCGTTGACCTGAAGGCACGGGCCTGAGGAGAGAGCGATGAACACGTTGAAGTGGGTTCGTGGCGTTAATGGCACCTTGGGCTGGATTGCACCAAAGCAAGTCGCGAGCAAAATGCGCCTGGCGTTCATGACGCCGCGAGCGCTGCCACTGCGCGATTGGGAACTGCCGCTGCTGGCGAGCTCCGAGCGCATCACCTTGCGCTTCGGCCTGTCGGCGCTGCGCTGGGGGCAGGGGCCGACGGTGCTGCTGATGCACGGCTGGGAAGGGCGGCCGACTCAGTTTGCTGCATTGATTACGGCACTGGTCGAAGCCGGGTACACCGTTGTTGCCCTTGATGGTCCGGCCCATGGTCGATCGCCGGGGCGTGAAGCCAACGTCGTACTGTTTGCCCGGGCGATGCTCGAAGCCGCTGCCGAACTGCCGCCGTTACAAGCCGTCATCGGTCACTCCATGGGCGGCGCCAGTGCCATGCTCGCGGTGCAACTGGGCTTGCGCACCGAAACCCTGGTCAGCATCGCCGCTCCGGCGCGGATTCTCGGCGTACTGCGCGGTTTCGCTCGTATGGTCGGCATGCCACCGAGGGCGCGCTCCGCGTTTATCCGACAGGTCGAGCAGGACGTCGGCATGCGCGCCGCCACCCTCGATGTCGCCCATTATCAACTGGATATGCCGGGGTTGATCGTGCATGCCGAAGACGACACCTTCGTCTCGGTCAAGGAATCACAACTGATCCACGAATCCTGGTTCGACAGCCGCCTCATGCGCCTGGAAAGCGGCGGTCACCAACGCGTGCTGGCCGACCCTCGGGTGGTTGATGGCGTGTTATCACTGTTGGCGGGGCGCAGCCTGCAGGCGCGGCAATCGGCCTGACATCCGTTACACTGCCCCGGTTGAAATCATCTGACCGGGAGTGGGGCATGGGCTGGGATCGGGCAACGCCGTTCACCATTGATCTGCAAGTAGGCGCCGAGGACATCGACGGGCTGGGCCACGCGAACAACGCGGTGTACGTGACCTGGCTCGAACGCTGTGCCTGGCGCCACTCGCAGCGGCTGGGTCTGGATCTGGTCGAATACCGCCGCCTGGATCGGGCGATGGCCGTGGTGCGGCATGAAATCGATTACCTGGCCGCTGCTTATGAAGGCGATGAGCTGCAACTGGCGACGTGGATTGTCGATTGGGATCAGCGCCTGAAAATGACCCGGCACTTCCAGTTGATCCGCCCCAGCGACAACGCCACTCTGTTGCGCGCCCAGACCACCTTCGTCTGCATCGAACTGTCCAGCGGCAAGCCCAAACGCATGCCGGCGGAGTTCATCGAAGGCTACGGCCCGGCCATCCAGGCCCAGGCTTGATCCGATCCCTGTAGGAGCTGCCGAAGGCTGCGATCTTTTGATCTTGATCTGAAAAAACAAAAATCAAAAGATCGCAGCCTGCGGCAGCTCCTACAGGTGGTCGTGGGTTTAGCCTGCGATATCCCGTAAACTGCCGCACGTTTTTCTTCTTGAGTAGTGTGTTCCCCATGCAAATTGCCCTGGCGCCCATGGAGGGGTTGGTCGACGACATCCTGCGCGACGTGCTGACTCGCGTTGGCGGCATCGACTGGTGCGTGACCGAGTTCATTCGGGTCAACGACCAGTTGCTCACCCCGGCGTACTTCCACAAGTTCGGCCCGGAGCTGCTCAACGGCGCCCGCACCCGTTCCGGCGTGCCGCTGCGTGTGCAATTGCTCGGTTCCGATCCGGTGTGCCTGGCGGAAAACGCGGCGCTGGCTTGCGAGCTTGGCTCCGAAGTGATCGACCTGAACTTCGGCTGCCCGGCCAAGACTGTCAACAAATCCCGCGGCGGGGCGGTGCTGCTCAAGGAACCGGAACTGCTCAACAGCATCGTCGAACACGTGCGCCGTGCCGTGCCGGCGCACATTCCGGTCACGGCGAAAATGCGCCTGGGTTTCGACAGCCCGGACGGATCGCTGGTCTGCGCCACGGCGCTGGCCGAGGGCGGCGCGGAACACATCGTGGTGCATGCGCGGACCAAGGTCGATGGCTACAAACCGCCGGCGCACTGGGAGTGGATTCCGCGGGTGCAGGATGTGGTCAAAGTGCCGGTGTTCGCCAATGGCGATATCTGGAGTGTCGAGGATTGGCGCCGTTGCCGCGAGATCAGTGGCGTCGAGGACATCATGCTCGGTCGCGGTCTGGTCTCGCGTCCCGATCTGGCCAGACAGATCGCCGCTGCCCGCGCCGGTGAGGACGTGGTCGAGATGACCTGGGCCGAGCTGCTGCCGCTGATCCAGGACTTCTGGCTGCAAGCCAAAGCGCAGATGACCGCACGCCAATCGCCCGGTCGTTTGAAGCAATGGCTGGCGATGCTGACGCGCAATTATCCCGAAGCCACCGAGCTGTTTACCGTGCTGCGCCGCGAGACAGAACCCGATCAGGTCTCGCGTTTGCTCGGCTTGCCGGTCGCCGAAGCGGCCTGAAAAAAATTTCAAAATAAGCTCTTGAAAACATGTTGGCGGTCCCTATCTAAGGGTTACGCGATGCCGAATTCGGGTCGCGGAGACACAAAAACTTGCTGATTGTTTTCAGGAGATTTGAACCATGAGTACTGCATTTTCCCTGGCACCACTGTTCCGTTCCTCGGTAGGTTTCGACCGTTTCAACGACCTGTTCGAAACCGCTCTGCGCAACGAGCCGGGCAGCAGCTACCCACCCTACAACGTGGAAAAACACGGCGACGATCAGTACCGCATCGTCGTAGCGGCAGCCGGTTTCCAGGAAGAAGACCTGGAGCTGCAAGTCGAGAAGGGTGTGCTGACCATCAGTGGCGGCAAGCGTGATGCCAACGAAGGCGTGACCTTCCTGCATCAGGGCATTGCCCAGCGTGCTTTCAAGCTGTCCTTCCGTCTGGCCGATCACATCGAGATCAAGGCCGCGGATCTGAGCAACGGTCTGTTGAGCATCGACCTGTTGCGCGTGATCCCGGAAGAGGCGAAAGCCAAACGCATCCCGATCAGCGGCGGGCAAAAGCCGGTTCTGCAATAAGACCGGAGCAAAGAAAAAGGGCGCCAATGGCGCCCTTTTTTGTGCCCGTCATTCAAGCATGACCTTCAGCTCCTCCAGCGCCACCGGCCGACTGTGCAGATAGCCCTGATACAAATGGCAGTCCAGTCCCTGCAGGAACGCCAGTTGCTCCGGGGTTTCCACGCCTTCGGCAATCACTTCCAGTCCCAGACTGCGGGCCATGGCGACGATAGCGCGGATGATCTCGGCGTCGTTGGGGTCGGTGGTGGCGTCGCGGATGAACGACTGGTCGATTTTCAGGGTGTCCACCGGCAGGCGCTTGAGGTAGGTCAGCGAGGAATAGCCGGTGCCGAAGTCGTCCATGGCGAAGCTCACGCCGAGCTTTTTCAGGCGGCGCATCTTGCTGATGGTGTCTTCCAGATTCTGGATGACGATGCCTTCGGTGATCTCCAGTTTCAGCAGTGAGCAGGGCAGGCCGTGGCTGCTCATGCTGCGTTCGATGCGCTCGACGAAGTCGTTCTGGCGGAACTGTCGCGGGCTGATGTTGACGCATAGGCTGAAGTTGAGCGGGTCGACCAGTTGCTGCGCGATCAGTTGTTTGAAGGCACCACAGGCCTCGTCGAGAATCCAGGTGCCGACTTCGAGGATCAGGCCGCTGTCCTCCAGTACCTTGATGAATTCGGTGGGCGATTGTGCGCCGAGTTCCGGGTGGTTCCAGCGCACCAGTGCCTCGGCGCCGATGATGCGGTTGCCCCGCGCATCGACCTGCGGCTGGTAGTGCACGTTGAATTCGCCGCGCGACAGGGCCAGGCGCAGATCGGTCTCCATGCGCAGCCGCTCGCTGGCCGCTTTCTGCATGGTGTTGTGGTACATCTGCGTGGTGTTGCGCCCGGAATCCTTGGCCCGGTACAGCGCAATGTCGGCGCGCTTGAGCAGGTCGGTCGGGGTCGAGCCGTGATCGGGGATCAGCGCCACGCCAATGCTCGGGGTCACTTGCAGGCGCTGACCATCGAGGAACATCGGCTCCGACAGTAGCTCGCGAATGGTGTCGGCCAGTTCCCGCACCTGGGCGCTGACTGCGTTGCGCGTGCCTTCGAGGCCGCTGAGCAACACCACGAATTCGTCGCCGCCCAGGCGCGCGACGGTGTCTTCCATGCGCACGCTGGCTTCAAGCCGTGCGGTGATGATTTTCAGCACCGTGTCACCGACCGGGTGCCCCAGCGAATCGTTGATGTGCTTGAAGTGGTCAAGGTCGAGGAACAGCAGCGCGCCGCGCAGGTTGTGCCGTTTGAGCAGGGCGATCTGCTGGCTCAGGCGATCCATCAACAAGGCGCGGTTGGGCAGGTTGGTCAGCGGGTCGTGATAGGCCAGATGGCGAATCTGCGCTTCGGCGTTTTTCAACAGGCTGACGTCCCGTGCGGTCAATAGCAGGCAGGCGGTTTCGTTGAGGGTGATCGGTTCGATCGACACTTCAACGGTCAGCAGTTCGCCGCGTTTGTTGCGTCCGAGCATTTCCTGATGATGCACACGACCCTTGATCTGCAGTTCGGCGAGCAGCGCCGAGCGCTGTTTTTCCTCGGCCCAGATGCCGATCTGGTACACGGTTTTGCCCACCACCTCGTCGGCGCGATAGCCGGTCAGACGACAGAAGCCGTCGTTGACCTCCAGATAGCGTCCGGTGTCGCGCTCGGTGATGGTGATCGCGTCGGGGCTGGAGTGGAACGCCTTGGCGAATTTCTCTTCGCTGGCCTTGAGTGCGGCTTCGGAGCGCTGCTGCTGGGTGATGTCGCGCAGGGTGGTGACGATGCACGGGTGATTGCCGACGCTTATCTGCCGGCTGGAAATCACGCAGGTCAGCGACTGGCCGTCCTTGTGCTGAACGATGATCGCAACGTTGCTCAGGCCCTGTTCGCGGATAACCCGTTCGATGCGTTGCAGGCTTTTTGCCGAGGCGTCCCACAGGCCGATGTCCTCGGCGGTGCGTCCGATCACATCGGCGGCGCTCCAGCCGAAGGTCTGGGTGAAGCTGTTGTTGATTTCGATGAATTCGCCGCTGTCCTGACGGGTCACGCAGATCGGGTCGGGGCTGACCTGGAACAGCGTGGCGAATTTCTCTTCCGAGGCGACCAGACGTTGTTCGCGCTCGACCTGATCGGTGATGTCCAGCAAGGTCCCTGCCATGCGCAGCGGCGCGCCGTTGTCATCGCGATACAGGCGCGCACGGCTTTCCAGGTAGCGCGAGCTGCCGTCCGGCAGTTGCACGCGATAGGTCAGTTGATAATTGCCCGCCGGGCCTTCGCGCAGGCTGCGGTAGGCGTCGCGCATGCTGTCGCGTTCTTCGCCGGGCACGCCTTCGAAAAACTCCTCGAACGACTCGTGGAACGGGATCGGCTCCAGCCCGTGCAACTGCGCGGCCCGCGCCGAGCCGTAAAGCATACCGCTAGGAATGTGCCAGTCCCAGGTGCCGAGTTGCGCTGAGTCCAACGCCAGATCGAGGCGTTCCTGGCTGTCTTTCAGGGCGAGTTCGGCGGCTTTGCGTTCGGTGGTGTCGAGGAAGGTGCTGAGCAGAAACGGCTGACCTTCGAGCTCGACCTTCTGCGCGCTGAGGATGCCGTCATGAATCTGCCCGTTACTGGCGCGGAACTGCACCTCCATGCTGATCAGTTCGCCTTTGGCCTTGGTCTTTTTCACCAGTTCGGCGCGCTGTTCGGGGTGGACCCACAGGCCCAGTTCCAGCGTGGTGCGACCAATGGCGTTCTGCACCGGCCAGCCGAACAGGCTTTCGAAATACTGATTGGCTTCGGTGATCAGGCCATCTTCCTGGCGCGTCAGCAACACCATGTTCGGGCACAGATGAAACAGCGTGGCGAAACGTTTCTCCGAGCTGCTCAGGGCCTGTTCGCGCTCGCGCTGGTGGGTGATTTCGCGAATCACCCCGATCATTCGGGGGCGGCCGGTCTTGTCCGGTATCAGGCTGCCGCTGATCTCCAGCCAGTGCAGGCTGCCATCAGGCCAGCGGATACGGTGGTGCATCGCCTGTTCCAGCGGTGCGCCGGCTATCACAGCATGAAAGGCGCGAACGGTTTTCGCCCGGTCTTCCGGTGGCAGCAGGTCGAGGTATTCCAGATCCTGCGGCAGCGGTTGCCGCGGATCGAAGCCGAACAGTGCCTGAGTGCCCCGTGACCAGCTGATCTGCCCGCGTTCGATGTCCCAATACCAGGCGCCGAGCCGCGCGCCATTGAGCGCGGCGAGCAATTGCGGCGCACTCTCCCAGCTCTGCTCGGAACGACGCGGATCAACGGCCTGAATACGCGGCATCGGCGGAATTCGGTCAACAGATTTCGGCATTGTTAACGGGCCTTGAGCGGATGGTGGCATTAGGCACAGGGACAGCGGCTCTATAGGAGTAGCACAAGTTAGCCTGGAGTCCCTGGCAGATCGATTTGTGCATCCAGCAAGGCCATGAAAGCCCTTGCCGCGTTCGATAGCGTCCGTTCGGTGTGCACGATATAGCCTAGCTGGCGACTGAGCTGTATGCCCGGCAAAGGTATCCGCGCGACCTGTTCATCGAGCATGGTGCGCGGCAGCACACTCCAGGCCAGACCGATGGAAACCATCATCTTGATGGTTTCCAGGTAGTTGGTGCTCATGGCGATGTTCGGCGTCAGCCCCTGGGCCTCGAACAGGCGTTGGACAATATGGTGGGTGAAGGTGTTGCCGCCGGGGAAAACCGCCGGATGACCGGCAATGTCCACCAGACTCACCGCGCCATTGCTGATCAGCGAATGCTCCGGTGCTACCACGAAGTCCAGCGGGTCATCCCACACCGGCGTGGCTCTGACCAGCGTATGCGGCTCCGGGGCGAGGGTGATCACCGCCAGTTCGGCGCGGCCGTGGAGAATTTCTTCGTAGGCCACTTCCGAATCAAGGAACTGAATATCCAGCGCCACCTGTGGGTAACGGCGGGTGAATTCCCTTAACAGCGGCGGCAGGCGGTGCAAACCGATGTGGTGACTGGTGGCCAGGGTCAGGCGGCCACTGACTTCGCCGGTGAGGTTGGTCAGGGCGCGGCGGGTGTCATCCAGCACATTGAGAATCTGATAAGCCCGCGGCAGCAGGGCGCGGCCAGCCTCGGTCAGACCCACTTCGCGGCCCAGTCGATCAAACAGCCGCACGTTCAGCTGTTGCTCCAGCCCGGCGATGCGTTTGCTGATCGCCGGCTGCGTCAAATGCAGGCGTTCGCCCGCGCCGGAGAAGCTGCCGGTCTCGGCGATGGCGATAAAAGCATTGAGGTTAGCCAGATCCATGACTCGTATTCCAGTTGGTTATCCAAAGCATAAAAAATATGAATTTGAGTTATTTAATCTAACCCCATAGGATCGGCCTCACAAGCCAAAGGGTTATTGATAAGCCCAGGGCATAGAAACAAGCTGATGAGGAACCGTCTGATGGCCGGCAAAACGCTCTACGACAAGCTCTGGGATTCGCATTTGGTCAAGCAGCGCGACGATGGCTCGGCGCTGATCTACATCGATCGTCACATCATCCACGAAGTGACCTCGCCGCAAGCCTTTGAAGGCCTGCGTCTGGCCGGGCGCAAGCCTTGGCGCATCGATGCCAACATCGCGACCCCGGACCACAACGTACCGACCACCCCGGAGCGCAAGGGCGGCATTGCAGCGATTGCCGACCAGGTCTCGCGTTTGCAGGTTCAGACCCTTGATGACAACTGTGATGAGTACGGCATCGTCGAGTTCAAGATGAATGACATCCGTCAGGGCATCGTTCACGTGATCAGCCCGGAGCAGGGCGCGACCTTGCCGGGCATGACCGTGGTCTGCGGCGACTCGCACACCTCGACCCACGGCGCCTTCGGTGCACTGGCGCACGGCATCGGCACCTCCGAGGTCGAGCATGTGCTCGCCACTCAGTGCCTGGTCGCGAAGAAAATGAAGAACATGCTGGTGCGCGTCGAAGGCCAGTTGCCGTTCGGCGTGACTGCAAAGGACATCGTCCTCGCGGTGATCGGCAAGATCGGCACCGCCGGCGGTAACGGCCATGCCATCGAGTTCGCTGGCAGCGCGATTCGCGACCTGTCCGTCGAAGGCCGCATGACCATCTGCAACATGTCCATCGAAGCCGGTGCACGTGTGGGCCTGGTAGCAGCGGACGAAAAGACCGTCGAGTACGTCAAGGGCCGTCCGTTCGCACCGAAAGGCGCGCAGTGGGATCAAGCTGTCGAAGCCTGGAAAGAGCTGGTGTCCGACGCCGACGCCAAATTCGACACCGTGGTCGAACTCGACGCCGCGCAGATCAAGCCACAAGTCAGCTGGGGCACTTCGCCCGAGATGGTCCTGGCGGTTGACCAGAACGTGCCGGACCCGGCCAAAGAGATGGATCTGGTCAAGCGTGACTCGATCGTCCGCGCCCTGAAATACATGGGTTTGAGCGCCAATCAGGCGATCACCGACATTCAGTTGGATCGGGTGTTCATCGGCTCCTGCACCAACTCGCGAATCGAAGACTTGCGCGCCGCCGCTGTCATCGCCAAGGGCCGCAAAGTGGCCTCGACCATCAAGCAGGCCATCGTGGTGCCGGGCTCGGGTCTGGTGAAGGCGCAGGCCGAGGCCGAAGGTCTGGACAAGATTTTCCTCGAAGCCGGTTTCGAATGGCGCGAGCCGGGTTGCTCAATGTGTCTGGCGATGAACCCGGACCGTTTGGAGTCCGGCGAGCACTGCGCCTCGACCTCCAACCGCAACTTCGAAGGCCGCCAGGGCGCCGGTGGACGTACCCACCTGGTCAGCCCGGCGATGGCTGCTGCGGCAGCGGTGAACGGTCGTTTCATCGACGTTCGTGAATTGATCTGAAGGAGAGCGCAGCATGAAAGCTTTTACCCAGCACACTGGTCTTGTCGCGCCTCTGGATCGTGCCAACGTCGACACCGACCAGATCATCCCGAAGCAATTTTTGAAGTCGATCAAGCGCACCGGTTTCGGTCCGAACCTGTTCGACGAGTGGCGTTATCTGGACGTTGGCCAGCCGTATCAGGACAACTCCAAGCGCCCGCTGAACAAGGACTTCGTGCTCAACGCCGAGCGTTATCAAGGCGCCAGCGTGTTGCTGGCCCGCGAGAACTTCGGGTGCGGCTCCAGCCGTGAGCACGCGCCATGGGCGCTGGAAGAATACGGTTTCCGCAGCATCATCGCGCCGAGCTATGCCGACATCTTCTTCAACAACAGCTTCAAGAACGGCTTGCTGCCGATCATCCTCAGCGACGCTGAAGTCGATGAGCTGTTCAAGCAGGTCGAGGCCGAACCGGGCTATCAATTGCAGATCGATCTGCAGGCGCAGACCGTGACCCGCCCGGACGGCAAGGTCTACAACTTCGAGATCGACGCCTTCCGCAAACATTGCCTGCTCAACGGTCTGGACGATATCGGCCTGACCTTGCAGGACGGTGACGCGATTGCGGCGTTTGAGGCCAAACACCGCGTGAGCCAGCCGTGGTTGTTTCGCGACGCATAAGCAAGGTTCGAGATTGACGTAGTCAGGGCCGGCCCCTTCGCGAGCAAGCCCGCTCCCACAGGTTTTATGAACACCGCAAAACCCTGTGGGAGCTGGCTTGCCAGCGAAGAGGCCGGAACAAGCACCACAAAATCAAAAGGGAAGTCCCCCCATGACCAGCACCGCCCAACACACTCAGGTCGTACAAAAGCAATTCGGTGAACAGGCTGCCGCCTACCTGAGCAGCGCCGTTCACGCTCAAGGCACTGAATTTGCGCTGCTACAGGCCGAGCTGGCGGGGCAGGGCGAGGCGCGGGTACTGGACCTGGGTTGCGGCGCCGGTCACGTGAGTTTTCATGTCGCGCCACTGGCCAAAGAGGTGGTGGCCTACGACCTGTCGCAGCAGATGCTCGATGTGGTCGCCGCTGCAGCAATGGATCGCGGGTTCAGCAACATTGCCACGGTCCACGGCGCCGCCGAGCGTCTGCCGTTTGCCGAAGGCGAATTTGATTTCGTGTTCAGCCGTTATTCGGCGCACCATTGGAGCGATCTTGGTGTGGCCCTGCGCGAAGTGCGTCGGGTGCTGAAGCCGGGCGGCGTGGCGGCGTTCGTTGACGTGTTGTCACCGGGCAGTGCGCTGTTCGACACTTACCTGCAAAGCGTCGAAGTGCTGCGCGATACCAGCCATGTGCGCAATTACTCTGCGAGCGAGTGGTTGCGCCAGGTCGCCGAGGCCGGGTTGCACACTCGCAGCACCACCCGTCAGCGCCTGCGTCTGGAGTACAGCAGTTGGGTCGAGCGCATGCGCACCCCCGAGGTGATGCGCGCGGCGATCCGCCAGTTGCAGCAATCGATGGGCAATGAAGTACGCGATTATTTCGAGATTGATGCCAACGGCTCGTTCAGTACCGATGTCATCGTACTGATGGCCGAACGCTAAGCATTTTTCCGGGCGCGCCCTGAGTGGCGCACCGACTGAAGACACGAGGAAAGCATGAGCAAGCAGATTCTGATTCTCCCAGGTGATGGCATTGGTCCGGAAATCATGGCCGAAGCGGTCAAGGTGCTGGAACTGGCCAACGACAAGTACAGCCTGGGCTTCGAGCTGAGCCATGACGTGATCGGTGGCGCCGCCATCGACAAGCACGGCGTGCCGCTGGCCGACGAAACCCTCGAGCGTGCCCGTGCCGCCGACGCTGTGCTGCTGGGCGCGGTGGGCGGCCCGAAATGGGACACCATCGAGCGTGACATCCGCCCTGAGCGCGGCCTGCTGAAGATTCGTGCGCAACTGGGCCTGTTCGGCAACCTGCGTCCGGCGATCCTGTATCCGCAACTGGCGGATGCGTCGAGCCTGAAACCGGAAATCGTTGCCGGTCTGGACATCCTGATCGTGCGCGAGCTGACCGGCGGCATCTACTTCGGCGCGCCACGCGGCACCCGCACCCTGGACAACGGCGAGCGTCAGTCCTACGACACCCTGCCGTACAGCGAAAGCGAAATCCGCCGCATCGCCCGCGTCGGTTTCGACATGGCCATGGTCCGTGGCAAGAAACTGTGCTCGGTGGACAAGGCCAACGTGCTGGCGTCCAGCCAACTGTGGCGTGAAGTGGTCGAGCAGGTGGCCAAGGATTACCCTGAAGTCGAACTGAGCCACATGTACGTCGACAACGCTGCCATGCAATTGGTGCGTGCGCCGAAGCAGTTCGACGTGATTGTCACTGACAACCTGTTCGGCGACATCCTGTCCGACGAAGCCTCGATGCTCACCGGCTCGATCGGCATGCTGCCGTCGGCCTCGCTGGACTCGAACAACAAGGGCATGTACGAGCCTTGCCACGGTTCGGCGCCGGACATCGCCGGCAAGGGCATTGCCAACCCGCTGGCGACCATTCTGTCGGTGTCGATGATGTTGCGTTACAGCTTCAATCTGCACGCCGCCGCCGATGCCATCGAGAAAGCGGTCAGCGTGGTGCTGGATCAAGGTCTGCGTACCGGTGACATCTATTCGGCCGGTTGCACCAAAGTCGGTACGCAGGAAATGGGTGACGCAGTAGTCGCCGCGCTGCGGAATCTGTAATCTCTCGGGCCCGCTGCGAAATTCAATACAAAGCAGCGGCCCACTTTTCAAGAAGGTGTAGGTGCGATGAAACGTGTAGGTCTGATCGGTTGGCGCGGCATGGTCGGTTCCGTGCTCATGCAGCGAATGCTGGAAGAGCAGGATTTCGATCTTATCGAGCCGGTGTTTTTCACCACTTCCAATGTCGGTGGCCAAGGCCCTTCCGTGGGCAAGGACATTGCTCCGCTCAAGGACGCTTACAGCATTGAAGAGCTGAAAACCCTCGACGTGATCCTGACGTGCCAGGGCGGCGACTACACCAGCGAAGTGTTCCCCAAGCTGCGCGAAGCCGGCTGGCAGGGTTACTGGATCGACGCGGCCTCAAGCCTGCGGATGAACGATGACGCAGTCATCATTCTCGACCCGGTCAACCGCAAGGTCATCGACCAGCAACTGGACGCGGGCACCAAGAACTACATCGGCGGCAACTGCACCGTCAGCCTGATGCTGATGGGCCTGGGCGGTCTGTTCGAAGCCGGTCTCGTCGAGTGGATGAGCGCCATGACCTATCAGGCGGCCTCCGGAGCCGGCGCGCAGAACATGCGTGAGCTGATCAAGCAAATGGGCGCGACCCACGCGGCAGTCGCCGATCAGCTGGCCGACCCGGCCAGCGCGATTCTCGACATCGACCGTCGTGTCGCCGAAGCCATGCGCAGCGACGCCTACCCGACGGAAAACTTCGGCGTGCCGCTGGCCGGCAGTCTGATCCCGTGGATCGACAAGGAACTGCCGAATGGCCAGAGCCGTGAAGAGTGGAAGGCCCAGGCCGAGACCAACAAGATCCTCGGCCGCTTCAAGAGCCCGATCCCGGTCGACGGCATCTGCGTGCGCATCGGCGCCATGCGTTGCCACAGTCAGGCGCTGACCATCAAGCTGAACAAAGACGTGCCGATCGCCGATATCGAAGGGCTGATCAGCCAGCACAACCCGTGGGTCAAACTGGTGCCGAACAACCGCGACATCAGCATGCAGGAGCTGAGTCCGACCAAGGTCACCGGCACCCTGAATGTTCCGGTGGGTCGTCTGCGCAAGCTGAACATGGGTTCGCAATTCGTCGGTGCCTTCACCGTCGGCGACCAGTTGCTGTGGGGCGCGGCCGAACCGCTGCGCCGCATGCTGCGGATCCTGCTGGAGCGTTGATTGCTTGAAGCGGTGAAAGAGCCCGTGCCTTGTGAGAGGTGCGGGTTTTTTTATGTCTGGTGGTTTTCGGGTTGTCTGGGCTGGCCTCATCGCTGGCAAGCCAGCTCCCACAGTGGTTGCTGGCGTAAGCAAAATTCACAGGCACCCCAGAAACCTGTGGGAGCTGGCTTGCCAGCGATGAGGCCAGATCCGGCAACGAAAATCCGGCAGAAATTGCCTGCATCTCCCTCACCCGGTAAAGTGCCGCTCCCCCCGTTTCGCCAGAGGTAGAACCATGACCCAGACCCTTGATATTGCCGTCGTCGGCGGCACCGGTACTGTCGGCGAAACCCTTGTACAGATTCTCGAAGAACGCGACTTTCCGGTCGGCAACCTGCACTTGCTGGCCAGCAGCGAATCCGCTGGCAGTTCGGTGCTGTTCCGCAACAAGAACGTGCGGGTGCGCGAAGTCGACGAGTTCGATTTCAGCAAGGTCAAACTGGTGTTCTTCGCCGCCGGCCCGGCCATTTCCCTGAGCTATGCGGCGCGTGCCCATGCCGCCGGTTGCTCGCTGATCGACCTGTCCGGCGCGTTGCCGGCCGAGCAGGCGCCGCAGGTGGTGCCGGAAGCCAACGCCGCGGTCATCGCCGCTCTGAAAGCGCCGTTCCAGGTCAGCAGCCCAAGTCCGTCGGCGACTGCGCTGGCCGTGGTGCTGGCGCCGCTGCTTGATTTGCTCGAGCTGCAATACGTCAATGTCACCGCCAATCTGGCCGTCTCCGCGCAAGGTCGCGAGGCTGTCACCGAGCTGGCGCGCCAGACTGCCGAGCTGCTGAACATGCGCCCGCTGGAGCCGACTTTCTTCGACCGGCAGATGGCGTTCAATCTGCTGGCTCAGGTCGGCACCCCGGATGCCCAGGGTCACACGCTGCTGGAAAAGCGTCTGGTGCGCGAGTTGCGTCAGCTGCTGGCGCAGCCTTTATTAAAGATTTCCGCCACTTGCGTTCAAGCCCCGGTGTTTTTTGGCGATAGCTATAGCGTGACCTTGCAGTCGGCACACGCGGTCGACCTGGAAAAGGTCAACGCGGCACTTGAGAAGGCGCGGGGTATCGAGCTGGTCGAGGCCGGTGATTACCCGACCGCGGTGGGCGATGCCGTAGGGCAGGACGTGGTCTATGCCGGACGCGTGCGCAGCGGCATCGATGACCCGGCGGAACTTAATCTGTGGCTGACGTCAGATAACGTACGCAAAGGCGCCGCGCTCAATGCTGTGCAGGTCGCTGAATTGTTGATAAAAGACCTGCTGTAAAAGATACTTGGCAACAATTTGTCGACTGATTCTAGGTGAGCGCTATGCTTGCCCGAAGCGCTTGATAACGTGTCACCCTCCGGGACTTTCCGGGGCATCAAAGAAATGATCGCGCGCGGCAGTCTGTCGTCGTCGCGCGCAATGCCTTACGGCAGCGGCAATCAACATCTTCTCGCTGGCCGAGGAACGTTCAAACAAAGGATGAGGCTATGGTTCAAGTTCGCAAACTGGTGTTAGCAATAGCGGCCGCCTCGGCGCTGTCCTCCGGTATGGCGCATGCCCTCGGGCTCGGGGAGCTGACCCTGAAGTCGACCCTGAACCAGCCGCTGGTGGCCGAAATCGAGCTGCTCGACGTCAAGGACCTCACCGCTGCCGAAGTGGTGCCGAGTCTGGCCTCGCCGGAAGATTTCGCCAAGGCCGGCGTCGATCGCCAGGCCTTCCTCAACGATCTGACCTTCACCCCGGTGCTCAACGCCAGCGGCAAAAGTGTGCTGCGCGTGACCTCGAGCAAACCGCTGTCGGAACCGATGGTGAAATTCCTCGTGCAGGTGATGTGGCCTAACGGCCGTCTGCTGCGCGACTACAGCGTGCTGCTGGACCCGTCGAAATTCTCGCCGCAGGCTGCTGACGCCGCTGCACAACCTGCGCCGTCGCAAACCATCACCGCGCCGACCACCGGTGCCACACACCCGAATCAATACACCACCACGCCGCGCGACACCCTCTGGGAAATCGCGGCGAAGGCGCGCACCGGCGGCTCCGTGCAGCAGACCATGCTGGCGATTCAGGCGCTGAACCCTGACGCATTCATCGACGGCAACATCAACCGGCTGAAAACCGGTCAGGTGCTGCGTCTGCCGGACTCGGTGCAAAGCACTGCGCTGCCGCAATCGAAAGCGATTGCCGAAGTCGCCGCGCAGAACGAAGCCTGGCGTCAGGGCCGTCGTTATGTGGCCAAGCCGGGCAGCGGTCAGCAGCAGCTCGACGCCACCAAGCGTGGTCGCAACAACGCCAGCGGCGGGCAGAATGGCAAAGACAACCTGAGCCTGGTCTCCGCCGAGAGCGCCAAGGCCCGTGGCAAGGGCCCGGCCGGCGATGCCAAGGCCTTGAGCAACAAACTGGCGGTCACACAGGAAAGCCTCGACACGACCCGTCGTGACAACGAGGAACTGAAAAGCCGCATGGCCGATCTGCAAAGTCAGCTGGACAAGCTGCAACGCCTGATCGAGCTGAAGAACAATCAACTGGCAAAAATGCAGGCTGACGGTACCGGCGCAGGTGCGAATACTGCGCCAGCCACCAATGCTGCGGTGCCGGCAATTACTGCCGAACTGGCTACCACTCCGCCAGCGACCCCGGCTGAAGCTGCGCCGACTCCGGAATCGGCGATTGCGCCACCGGTCGACACGCCTGCCGAAACCCCGGTGGTTGCACCGAAACCGGTAGTTGACGAAGAAAAGAGCTTCAATGAGCTGCTGACCAATCCGATCCTGCTCGGTCTGATCGGTGGCGGCGCGGTGGTGCTGCTGCTTCTGTTGCTGCTGCTCGCCCGTCGTCGCAAGGCGCAGCAGGAAGCCGAGAAACACCTGCGCATGGCGCGTGCCCTGGCTGAAGAGCAGGAATTCTCCGCTGAGCAGGATCTGCCGGAAAGCAGCTTCGAAGGTCTGGAAACGCCGGCGGCGAGCGTCAAGCTCAACACCCCGGCACCAGCTCCTGCTGCGCCGGTAGTCGCTCCGATCGTGATGGCTGAGCCGATTGCCGCGCCATTGGTCGCACCCGCCGCTGAACGCTCTGATGACGTATTGGACAAGGCTCAGTCGCACATCAACGCTGGTCGCCTGAATCAGGCAGCGGCGTTGCTGGAAGAGGGTGTCAGTCTTGAGCCGCAGCGCAGCGATCTGCGCCTGAAGCTGATGGAAGTCTATGGCCAGCAGGGCGACCGCGATGCGTTCGTCGCTCAGGAACGGCAACTGATGGCCAATGGCGAAAACTTCGCTAAGGTCGAAGAATTGAAGAAGCGCTTCCCGGCAATGGCGGTCGTGGCGGCTGCAGGCCTGGCAGCAGCTGCAGTCGCTGCCGAGCTGGACGCGCAGTACGTCAAGGATCTGCTGCTCGACGAGCCTGAGGCGCCCGAGCCGGCCCCTGCGGCAGACGATCTGGACAGCGCGTTCGATCTGAGCCTGGACGATCTCGACAACATCACCCCGGTCGAGCCTGCACCGACCGTTGCGCCTGAAGCGCCGGTGGAGCTTGACGAATTCCCGGCCGACGATGATTTGAGCTTTGAATCGGTGCTGCAGCAGCAGACCGAGATCAAGGAAAATCTCGACGATCTGTCGGACTTCGACCTGGATCTGGACCTCGGTGCCGAGCCTGCGCCAGCCCCTGCGGCTGATCTGGCGGACGATGACTTCCTGCGGGATCTGGACGACGGCGTGAAGGATCTGTCGCCGGTCGAGCCACCAGTGGTGGCTGATGTGCCACAAGATGATCTGGAACTGCCAGCGGATTTCGATCTGTCGCTGGCCGACGAGATGGACACTAATCCGGCAGCCGAGCCTGACGCCTTCGCCGCAGAGCTGAATGACGTCAACGCCGAACTCGATCGCCTGTCGCAAAGCATGGCCGAGCCGACCTTCACCGAAGCCGATGCGGCCATGGGTGATGATCTGGGCGAAGACGATTTCGACTTCCTCGCCGGCACCGATGAAGCGGCGACCAAACTCGATCTGGCCCAGGCTTACATCGACATGGGCGACAACGACGGCGCGCGCGATATCCTCAACGAAGTGTTGACCGAGGGTAACGAGAAGCAGCGTGGCGAGGCCAAGGAAATGCTTTCCGGCCTGGTGTGAGTCAGCGGTAAATTGAAAACGGCAGCCCCTTGAGGCTGCCGTTTTTGTTTTTGGGGTTTTTAGATCAAAAGATCGCAGCCTTCGGGGGGTACGCAATTCAACTGTAGGAGCTGCCGAAGGCTGCGATCTTTTGATCTTGAAGCCTATAATGCCCGCCTTTGTAAAACAGCAGGCTGTCCCACCTTGGCAAACATAGATAACCCGGCCGCCGAAATGGCCCCCGAAGGCTTTTACCGTGTGGCCCTGGGCGTCGAGTACAAAGGCTCGCGTTACAGCGGCTGGCAGCGTCAGTTGACGGGTGTCGCCACGGTGCAGGAAGAGCTCGAAAAAGCCTTGTCGAAAGTCGCCAATTCGCCGATTTCGCTGCAGTGCGCCGGGCGCACCGATGCCGGGGTGCATGCCTGCGGACAGGTGGTGCATTTCGACACGCCGGTCGATCGTTCGCTGAAAGCCTGGGTCATGGGCGCCAACATCAATCTGCCGCACGACATCAGCGTCAGTTGGGCGAAGGTCATGCCGGCGCATTTCCATGCGCGATTCAAGGCGATCGCCCGGCGTTATCGCTACGTGATCTATAACGATCAGATCCGTCCGGCGCACCTCAACGAAGAAATCACCTGGAACCATCGCCCGCTGGACGTCGAGCGCATGGCCGAAGCCGCGCAATACCTGATCGGGACCCATGATTTCAGTGCGTTCCGCGCCGGTCAGTGCCAGGCCAAGTCGCCGATCAAGAAAATGCACCACCTGCGCGTGACCCGGCACGGCAAGATGATCGTGCTCGATATCCGTGCCAACGCGTTTTTGCACCACATGGTGCGCAACATTGCCGGGGTGCTGATGACGATTGGCGCTGGCGAGCGTCCGGTGGAGTGGATGAAGGAAGTGCTGGAGAGCCGCGAACGCCGTTCCGGTGGCGTGACAGCGCATCCGTACGGGTTGTATCTGGTGCAGGTCGAGTACCACGACGAGTTCCCGTTGCCCGAGCGCTTCATCGGGCCACATTTCCTTACGGGTTTCTCGGATCTTGACGGCTGACGCCCCCGGGCGCTTTTGTTACCATCCGGGACTTTCCCGGTTTTGCCTTTGAGGTTTTCTCGATATGTCAGCCGTTCGCAGCAAGATCTGCGGGATTACCCGCATAGAAGATGCGTTGGCCGCGGTCGAAGCCGGGGCCGATGCGATCGGCTTTGTGTTTTACGCAAAAAGTCCGCGGGCGGTGAGTGTGCAGCAGGCGCGGGCGATCATCCGCGCCTTGCCGCCGTTTGTGACCACCGTGGGCCTGTTCGTCAATGCCAGCCGCTGCGAGTTGGGGGAAATCCTCGATGCCGTGCCGCTGGATCTGCTGCAGTTCCATGGCGATGAAGGTGCAGAAGCCTGCGAAGACTGGCATCGTCCGTACATCAAGGCGTTGCGGGTCAAGGCCGGCGATGACATTGCCGCCGCCGTCGATGCCTATCCGAGCGCCAGCGGCGTGCTGCTCGACACCTATGTCGAAGGCGTGCCCGGCGGAACCGGCGAGGCGTTCGACTGGTCATTGATTCCGCAACAGCTGAGCAAGCCGCTGATTCTGGCCGGTGGTCTCACGCCGGAAAACGTCGCCGACGCTGTAGCCCGGGTCAAGCCGTACGCGGTCGATGTCAGTGGCGGAGTAGAGGCGAGCAAGGGCATCAAGGATCATGCGAAGATCCGCGCGTTCATCGATGCCGTACGGGGGCGCTCATAGGGAGCGGCTGTTTCGATGTGACGGCTGGCAGTCTGCCGCCGTCCATCAATGCACTTGCACAAAGCAGGCGAGGCTGAGGGTTTCTGGAGTTGCGCGCAGGTCACGTTTCGCGCTGACCGCGGGGCACCAAAACCATCGCCACACACATGAATTTAGCTGAAGGGCATACGCGGGGCTGCGAACCAGAGCGTTCGGGCCGCCGGTACTGGAGAAAGAAAGCATGAGCAACTGGTTGGTAGACAAACTGATCCCTTCGATCATGCGTTCGGAGGTCAAGAAGAGCTCGGTGCCTGAAGGTCTGTGGCACAAATGCCCGTCCTGCGAGGCTGTGCTGTATCGCCCTGAGCTGGAAAAGACCCTGGACGTTTGCCCCAAGTGCAACCACCACATGCGCATCGGCGCACGGGCGCGCATCGACATCTTCCTCGATGCCGAAGGTCGCAACGAACTGGGTGCCGATATGGAGCCGGTTGACCGTCTGAAATTCCGCGATGGCAAGAAGTACAAGGACCGTCTGGTCGCTGCACAGAAGCAGACCGGTGAAAAAGACGCACTGGTGTCTGTCAGCGGCACCCTGCTTGGCATGCCGGTGGTGGTCTCGGCGTTCGAATTCAACTTCATGGGCGGTTCCATGGGCGCCATCGTCGGTGAGCGCTTCGTACGCGCCGCCAACTACGCTCTGGAAAACCGCTGCCCGATGATCTGCTTCGCCGCTTCCGGCGGTGCACGGATGCAGGAAGCGCTGATCTCGCTGATGCAGATGGCCAAGACCTCGGCGGTGCTGGCGCGTCTGCGCGAAGAAGGCATTCCGTTCATCTCGGTACTGACCGACCCGGTCTACGGCGGCGTTTCCGCCAGTCTGGCGATGCTCGGTGACGTGATCGTCGGTGAGCCGAAAGCCCTGATCGGCTTCGCCGGTCCGCGCGTGATCGAGCAGACCGTGCGCGAAAAACTGCCGGAAGGCTTCCAGCGCAGTGAATTCCTGCTGGAGCACGGCGCCATCGACCTGATCATCGATCGTCGCGAGCTGCGTCCACGTCTGGGCAACCTGCTGGCGCAACTGACCGGCCAGCCGACGCCGACCTACGTCGCCGCGCCAGTCGAGCCGATCGTCGTTCCGCCGGTGCCTGCCAACGTATGACCGAGCGCACCCTTGGCGAGTGGCTCGCCTACCTTGAGCAGTTGCATCCATCAGCCATCGACATGGGGCTGGAGCGTTCGCAACAGGTAGCGTCCCGCATGGGGCTGGGCCAGCCGGCGCCTCGGGTGATTACGGTCACCGGCACCAACGGCAAGGGTTCGACCTGCGCATTCGTGGCTTCATTGCTGCGCGCGCAGGGCCTGAGCGTTGGTGTCTACAATTCTCCGCACCTGCTGCGTTACAACGAGCGGGTGCAGCTCAACGGCGTCGAAGCCACTGACGCGCAGTTGTGCCAGGCCTTCGCTGCGGTCGAGGCCGGGCGCGGCGAGACCTCCCTGACTTACTTCGAAATGGGCACCCTGGCGGCGTTCTGGCTGTTTCAACAGGCCGGGCTCGATGCGGTGGTGCTGGAAGTCGGTCTGGGCGGTCGTCTGGACACGGTCAATGTGGTCGATGCCGATATCGCGCTGGTCACCAGCATTGGCGTCGATCATGCCGAATACCTGGGCAATACCCGCGAATCCGTGGCCTTCGAGAAGGCCGGAATTTTCCGCCAGGGCAAACCTGCCGTGTGCGGCGATCTGAATCCTCCGCAACCTCTGCTCGACAAGGCCCGTGAACTGGCGTGCCCGTTTTTCCTGCGTGGGCGGGATTTCGACCTGGGTATCACCGATCTGCACTGGCAGTGGCGCGGTACCGATGCGCAAGGCCAGCCGGTCGAATTGCGTGACCTGCCGCTGCTGGATCTGCCGATGGAAAACGCGGCGCTGGCGCTGCAGGCGTATCTGCTGCTCGGTTTGCCGTGGCATGCGTCGCAGATTGTTGCAGCCTTGCAGGCGACGCGGGTGGTCGGGCGTCTGGATCGCCGTTCATTTGATTTCAATGGCAAACGCCTGAATCTGCTGCTGGATGTCGGGCACAACCCGCACGCGGCCGAGTATCTGGCGCGGCGTCTGGCCAGTCGGCCGCCGATGGGCAAGCGCCTGGCGGTGTTCGGCTTGCTTGCCGACAAGGATCTGGATGGTGTTGTCGGCGAATTGAATGCTAGTGTCGAGCATTGGGCGGTCGCGCCGCTGGATTCGCCGCGTTCGCGTCCGGCCAGTGAATTGCACGCCGGGCTGCAGAACCTTGGCGCATCCGTCACGTCTTATGCCAGTGTCGCGGCGGCGCTGGAAGGGCAGTGCGCGGTGGCCACCAGCGACGACGAGATTCTGTTGTTCGGATCATTTTATTGTGTCGCCGAGGCCCTTGAATGGCTGGCCCGGCGCTCCACGGAGGAAGCGGCAAATGGCTTTGCTGGATAAAGCGTACAAGCAGCGCATGGTTGGCGCCCTGGTGCTGGTCGCGCTGGCGGTGATTTTCCTGCCGATGCTGTTTTCCCGCCAGGACGAGCAACGTCAAGTAACGGTTGAGGCGCCTGCCGCACCGCAAGCGCCGGCGATGGCGCAAGTGCAGCTCGACCCGGTGGCCGTGCCTGAGCCGCAAACTCTGCCGCAGGAACCGGTGCCGAGCGATGACGAAGTGGCCGAGCAGTCCGCGCCGTCGACCCCGATTGCGCCGACTCCGGCGCCTGCGCCTGCTCCAGTGGCCAAGCCGGTAGCTCCGGCGCCGGTAGTGGCGGCCAAGCCGACAACTCCGCCGGCCCAGCCGATCGCGGCGGCCCCGACCATACCTGACACCACGCAAAGCCGGGTCGACGCCAATGGCCTGTCGGTCAGCTGGTCGGTGCAATTGGCCAGCCTGTCGAGTCGCGAAGGCGCTGAATCCCTGCAGAAAAACCTGCGCAGCCAGGGCTATAACGCCTATATCCGCTCTGCCGATGGCAAGAACCGGGTGTTTGTCGGTCCGTTGATCGAGCGTGCCGAGGCCGATCGTCTGCGTGATGTGCTGAGCCGTCAGCAGAACCTCAAGGGGTTTGTCGTGCGCTTCCAGCCTGAGCGTGGCTAAAAACTATCGCTTCGATTGAAAAGCACTGACAATCGCAGCTTACCGACAGCGGTGCGCTCTGCTAAAATGCGCCGCCTTATCCGTCTGTAGGCTGCACTGTGCCATTTACCCTGGTTGACTGGGCGATCGTTGCAATCATCGCCATCTCCGCTTTGATCAGTCTGAGCCGCGGCTTCGTCAAGGAAGCATTATCGCTGGTGACCTGGATCATTGCAGGAGCGGTTGCCTGGATGTTTGGTGGCTCACTGTCCGAGTACCTCGCCGGATATATCCAGACCCCATCGGCTCGTGTGATCACGGGCTGTGCCATCATGTTTGTGGCCACGCTGATCGTGGGCGCAATGATCAATTATCTTATCGGCGAGTTGGTGCGCGTGACCGGATTGTCCGGCACCGATCGATTCCTCGGCATGGCCTTCGGCGCAGCGCGTGGCGTGTTGCTGGTGGTCGTGGCGGTCGGGCTGTTGAGCCTGGGGCCGGTACAGCAGGACGGGTGGTGGAAAGAATCACAACTCGTACCCAAGTTTCTATTGGTCGCCGACTGGTCCAAAAACCTGATTCTCGGGTGGAGCAGTCAGTGGCTTGCCAGCGGAATCAGCGTACCCGCTGATATTCCGTTCAAGGAGCAGCTCTTGCCGTCGGCCAAAACGCCACAGTGAGTGTTGTTCAGTTCAGATCCATTAAGTAGGGGTTGCGTCGCATGTGTGGCATCGTCGGTATCGTCGGTAAGTCGAACGTCAATCAGGCGCTGTATGACGCGCTAACCGTGCTCCAGCACCGCGGCCAGGACGCTGCCGGTATCGTGACCAGCCATGATGGCCGGTTGTTCTTGCGCAAGGACAATGGCCTGGTGCGTGACGTGTTCCAGCAGCGTCACATGCAGCGCCTGGTCGGCCATATGGGTATCGGCCACGTGCGTTACCCGACTGCCGGCAGCTCGACTTCGGCCGAGGCTCAACCGTTTTACGTCAACTCGCCGTACGGCATCACTTTGGCGCACAACGGTAACCTGACCAACGTCGAGCAGTTGGCCAAAGAGATCTACGAATCCGATCTGCGTCACGTCAACACCAGTTCCGACTCGGAAGTGCTGCTGAACGTGTTCGCCCACGAACTGGCCCAGCGCGGCAAGCTGCAGCCGACCGAAGAAGACGTTTTTGCTGCCGTGACCGACGTGCACAACCGTTGCGTCGGCGGTTACGCGGTGGTGGCGATGGTTACCGGTTACGGCATCGTCGGTTTCCGTGACCCGCACGGCATTCGTCCGATCGTGTTCGGTCAGCGTCACACCGACGAAGGCGTCGAGTACATGATCGCTTCCGAAAGCGTGTCGCTGGACGTGCTCGGTTTCACCCTGATTCGCGACCTGGCTCCGGGCGAAGCGGTCTACATCACTGAAGACGGCAAGCTGCACACCCGTCAGTGCGCGACCAACCCCTCGCTGACCCCGTGCATCTTCGAACACGTTTACCTGGCGCGTCCGGATTCGATCATCGACGGCGTGTCGGTGTACAAGGCTCGTCTGCGCATGGGCGAGAAGCTCGCCGAGAAGATCCTGCGCGAGCGTCCGGAGCACGATATCGACGTGGTCATCCCGATTCCGGACACCAGCCGCACCGCAGCATTGGAACTGGCGAACCACCTGGGCGTGAAATTCCGCGAAGGTTTCGTCAAGAACCGCTACATCGGCCGGACCTTCATCATGCCGGGCCAGGCAGCGCGCAAGAAGTCGGTGCGTCAGAAGCTCAACGCCATCGAGCTGGAGTTCCGCGGCAAGAACGTGATGCTGGTCGACGACTCGATCGTGCGCGGTACCACCTGCAAGCAGATCATCCAGATGGCCCGTGAAGCCGGCGCGAAAAACGTCTACTTCTGCTCGGCGGCTCCGGCCGTACGCTTCCCGAACGTCTACGGCATCGACATGCCGAGCGCTCACGAGCTGATCGCACACAATCGTTCGACCCAGGACGTGGCGGATCTGATCGGCGCAGACTGGCTGATCTATCAGGATCTGCCGGACTTGATCGAAGCGGTCGGTGGCGGCAAGATCAAGATCGAAAACTTCGATTGCGCGGTGTTCGACGGCAAGTACGTCACCGGTGATGTCGACGAGGCTTACCTGAACAAGATCGAGCAGGCACGCAACGATGCCTCCAAGGTCAAGACCCAGGCGGTCAGTGCGATCATCGATCTGTACAACAACTGAGTTTCTACCGGCCCTGAGGGGCCGGTTTTGTATCTGACTTTTAATTTCGGGAACAGGCAAGGAGTGACAGCATGAGTCAGGAATGGGATGCCGGTCGGCTGGACAGCGACCTCGAAGGTGTAGCGTTCGATACCCTGGCCGTACGTGCCGGTCAGCACCGTACGCCGGAAGGCGAACACGGTGATCCGATGTTCTTCACCTCCAGCTACGTGTTCCGCACCGCCGCCGACGCGGCAGCGCGATTTGCCGGGGAAGTACCGGGCAACGTTTACTCGCGCTACACCAACCCGACCGTGCGCGCGTTCGAAGAACGCATTGCCGCGCTGGAAGGCGCCGAGCAAGCAGTTGCGACCGCAACCGGCATGGCGGCGATCATGGCGGTGGTGATGAGCCTGTGCAGCGCCGGCGATCACGTGCTGGTGTCGCGCAGTGTGTTTGGTTCGACCATCAGCCTGTTCGAGAAGTACTTCAAACGCTTCGGTGTGCAAGTCGACTACGTGCCGCTGGCCGATCTGTCGGGGTGGGACGCGGCGATCCAGCCGAACACCAAATTGCTGTTCGTCGAGTCGCCATCCAATCCGTTGGCCGAGCTGGTGGATATCAGCGCGCTGGCGGAAATCGCTCACGCCAAGGGCGCGATGCTGGTGGTCGACAACTGCTTCTGTACGCCTGCGCTGCAGCAGCCGTTGAAACTCGGTGCGGACATCGTCGTGCACTCGGCAACCAAGTTCATCGACGGCCAGGGCCGTTGCATGGGCGGGGTGGTGGCCGGTCGTGGCGAGCAGATGAAAGAGGTCGTTGGATTCCTGCGTACCGCCGGACCGACCCTGAGCCCGTTCAACGCGTGGATTTTCCTCAAAGGTCTGGAAACCCTGAACCTGCGGATGAAGGCGCATTGCGCCAACGCCCAGCAACTGGCCGAGTGGCTGGAGCAGCAGGACGGTGTCGAGAAAGTCCATTACGCCGGTCTCAAGAGCCATCCGCAGCACGAGCTGGCCCAGCGTCAGCAGAAAGGCTTCGGGGCGGTGGTGAGTTTCGAGGTCAAGGGCGGCAAAGAGGGCGCCTGGCGCTTTATCGACGCCACCCGGTTGATTTCGATCACCGCCAACCTCGGTGACAGCAAAACCACCATCACCCATCCGAGCACCACCTCCCACGGCCGTCTGGCGCCGCAGGAGCGTGAAGCGGCGGGGATTCGTGACAGCCTGATCCGTGTCGCGGTCGGTCTGGAAGACGTGGCGGACCTGCAGGCCGATCTGTCGCGCGGTCTGGCGGCGTTGTGATCGAGTTGTCCACTCCGAGCGCCGGCACCCGTGGCCGGGTGGCGCTGGTCACCGGTGCCGCACGCGGCATCGGTCTGGGCATTGCTGCCTGGCTGATCAGCGAAGGTTGGCAAGTGGTGCTGACCGACCTGGATCGTGCGCGTGGTTCGAAAGTGGCGAAGGTGCTGGGCGAAAATGCCTGGTTCATCGCCATGGACGTGGCGGATGAAAACCAGGTCGCGCTGGGCGTTGCCGAGGTGCTGGGGCAATTCGGTCGGCTTGATGCGTTGGTGTGCAACGCGGCGGTGGCCGATCCGCACAACATCACCCTGGAAAGCCTTGATCTGGCTTACTGGAATCGGGTACTGGCGGTGAATCTCAGCGGGCCGATGCTGCTGGCCAAGCACTGTGCGCCGTATCTGCGGGCGCACAATGGCTCGATCGTTAACTTGGCCTCTACCCGTGCGCGGCAGTCGGAAGCGGATTCTGAAGCGTATGCCGCGAGCAAGGGCGGGTTGTTGGCGCTCACGCATGCGCTGGCGATCAGCCTGGGGCCGGAAATCCGCGTCAATGCAGTCAGCCCCGGCTGGATCGATGCGCGTGATCCCTCCGCACGTCGCGCCGAACCGTTGGCCGATGCCGATCATGCTCAGCACCCGGCGGGCAGGGTAGGGACGGTCGAGGACGTGGCGGCGATGGTGGCGTGGCTGCTGTCGCGCAATGCCGGATTTGTCACCGGGCAGGAATTCGTGGTTGATGGTGGTATGACCAAGAAGATGATCTACACCGAATAAATCGCGTAATCATTCAGGCATCTGTGCTGGATGTGCGGGCGTCTTCGCGAGCAAGCCCGCTCCCACATTTGGAATGCATTCCCCTTGTGGGAGTGGGCTTGCTCGCGAAGACGGTCTTGCAGGATCGAAGCAATTTTGTCTTTTTCAGAAAAACTTCAATCCTGCTATTGACTTAGGTTCGCTACCTGCGTAAATTTCGCGGCCTCGGAGATGCAAACGGGTGATTAGCTCAGCTGGGAGAGCGTCTGCCTTACAAGCAGAATGTCGGCGGTTCGATCCCGTCATCACCCACCACTCCCCGAGAAACTTGCGCAAGCAAGAGGTAGGCTGAAAGTGCCTCCACCGACGCGCAGCGGTAGTTCAGTCGGTTAGAATACCGGCCTGTCACGCCGGGGGTCGCGGGTTCGAGTCCCGTCCGCTGCGCCATATTTTACGAGTCAGACACTGTCTGGTTCGCGATTGCAAAGCACCGAAGCTTGCAATCAAAACGAGTTACTTGAGCGCAAGCTCAAAGCGATACGCAGCGGTAGTTCAGTCGGTTAGAATACCGGCCTGTCACGCCGGGGGTCGCGGGTTCGAGTCCCGTCCGCTGCGCCATATCTGTTTCAAGGACCACTGAACGCCTTGAAACACCGAAAGCAACCGCTGGTTGATTCGGAATCGATAGCAAAAACCCTGGTCGAAAGACCGGGGTTTTTTGTGTCTGAAATTTGACCTTCCCCCTTTGCCTCCCTCATACCCGGACCCTGTAGGAGCTGCGGCACGCTGCGATCTTTTGATCCTGTTTTTGAAATCAACATCAAAAGATCGCAGCGTGCCGCAGCTCCTACAGGGTTTTGCTTTTTGCTGCGGTACCACGTCGCATTGATTTTTTGATTCTTTAGTCAAATTTTTGTATCTGGTTGTTTGCTGCGAGCCCGGAAACCTTTAAAGTTAACCTTTCGGTCAGCTTTGCACTGTCAACACGCCCTTTGTTCAGCCAAAAAGGGCTTCTGCAAGACTCGAGATTCCCCAGTAGATAACCAAAAGGGCGGACACATAACCGCCCAGAGGATGATCCATGTCCAACCGTGATATATCCCGGCGCTCGTTCCTTCAGGGCGGGCTGGTGGCGGGTGTGAGCGTCACGCTCGCGCCGCTCAGCAGTCAGGCGCTGGCTGCCTTGATGGAAAACACCGTGACCGTGCCGTCCGAGAAATGGCTCGGCCACAACGGCAAGGCGCGCCAACGCAACGATGCCCTGTCCAAGGTCTGCGGCAGCAAGGTGTTTGCCCGCGACATTCGCTCCAAGGACATGCCGGGCTGGCCTGAGCAGCAGGGTCACGCCATGCTGCTGAAAACTATCAAGGCTGACCGCATCTATGAGGGCTACGATCTGTCGTGGCTCGGTGCCGACTTGCAGCCGGACCGCATCGTCACCGCTGCCGACCTGGACAAGGACGGTATCGTGTTTCCGGAAGAGCATGCGCCGGATCCGTTGCTGCCCGAAGGCAAGGTGCCGATGTTCATCGGTCATCCTGTGGCGATCCTGATCTGGAACGATTTCGAGCGTTTCCGTCAGGCCAAGAACAAACTCAAATTCAATGACAAGGCGATTCGTTACGGTGCTCAGGTGCCGTATTACGAAGGCGACCCTTACGGTAGCTTCCGCTACGTGCGCGTGGGTGGCCCGACCTCGGCTGACGAAGACGAATTCGCCAGCCTCAAGGACTCGATCCTGTTTCCGATGCTGAAGAACCGCCGTCCGGTGTGGAATTCCCAGCCGAACCTGCACGGTAACCTGACCGAGCGCGGCCTGTTCTACGCCGACCGTATGAAGCAGCAGATCGACACGCCGCCGGACAACTGGCTGGTGTTTGACGAGCGCTACAAGACCCCGTCGATCGAACCAGCGGCAATGGAGCCGGACAACGGCAACGGCTGGTACGACCCGAAAACCAAGACCCTGCACTTCGTGGTGGCTACTCAATGCCCGCTGGAGGCTGCGACCGAGACGGCGAAAATGATCGCGCCGTCGCGCTTCGGCTTGGCCAATCTGAACATGCACCCGGGTTACACCGTGGGTTACGGTTCCAAAGACCACAACATCTTCGTTTACTACGCTGCCCTCGCGGCGCTGTACGGCGCCGGTGTGCCAGTGCGTCTGGCCAACGACCGCTATGAACAGTTCCAGAGCGGCATCAAGCGTCACCCGTTCGACATCCGTTACCAGTTGGCAGTGGACAAGAACGATTACAGCTTCAAGATTTTTCGCGCAGAAATGAGCGTCGACGGCGGCGGGCGGATCAACTACAGCCCGTCTGTAGCGGCGGTGGGCGCCACGGCGGCTCAGTCGATCTACTACATGCCGCAGAACGATCTGCAGGTCACCGCTTATCACTCGCGTGCGGTTGAGGCGGGTTCGATGCGTGGCTACGGCACCCTGCAAAGCATGGCTGCGACCGAAATGATGGTCGATGAAATCGCCAATCGCCTCGGTGTCGACGCAATCGACCTGCGCCGCAAGAACGCCTTGCGCTCCGGCATGAAAAATACCCAGGGCGCGATCCCGGCCGGTGCCTTGCGCCTGCACGAGATTCTCGATAAGGCCTCGGTGCACGAGGTCTGGAAAAATCGCGACGCGATCAAGAAGCAGCGCGAAGCGGCCGATCCGGACAACTGGTACGGCGTCGGTTTTGCCATTTGCCAGAAAGATTTCGGCACCGGTTCCGAAGCGCCAATGGCCAGCATCGAATTCAACGCCGAAGGGCGCATCAGCCTGCGTCATATCGGCATCGAAATCGGCACCGGCATGTCCACGTCGCAAGCGCTGGTGGTCGCCGACTTCCTCGGCAGCCCGGCGCATGACGTGAAAACCGGCGAAACCGAATGGCAGGAAATGCAACTGATCACCAGCGGCAACCCGTACATCATGAGTCAGGCCGAGCAGGACAACCTGCTGCGCAACCCGCGCTGGGTGGGCAAGCTGGCCTCGGCGTCGTCCGCCACCAACTCGGCGTACTACTTCAGCCACGCCACCCGTGAAGCGGCACGCGTGCTGTTCAACAACGGTCTGTGGCCGGCAGCCATGGAGATCTGGCGTCAGGGGCCTTATGGCGGTCAAGCCAACCCTTACGTCGTGCGGCGTGAAGATGCGCATTGGGTCGACGGCAAACTCACCGCCAACGGCATGCAGCCGTTGAGCTTCGAAGAGCTGGCCAAACACGCGCACGAGCGTGGTCTGGTTACCGGCGCCACCGTTCACGCGTTCAACCGCTGGAGCTGGGCCGAGGCCGAGTACAGCATCGACGGCGTGCGCGAGCGTCTGCCCCTCGACGGTCTGGCGGTGAAGTACGGCGATGGCGCGCCGAAGGCCAAGAAAGCCCTGATGAACACCGCGGGCTTCCACCTGCTGGATCGTCAGAACGTCAACTACCCGGTGGTTCAGTTGAACAACGCGGCGGTGACTTACTACAGCCCGGTCGCGACGCTGGTCGAACTGAAGGTCAACAAAGGCTCGGCGGAAGTCGAAGTGCTCAACCACCATTCGTGGGTCGAGTGCGGACGGGTGCTGGTCGAAGAACTGGTCAAGGGCCAGCTCGAAGGCGGGATCGCCATGGGCATTGGTCACGCGTTGATGGAAGAGATGCCGCTGTACGAAGGTGGACCGGGGGAGGGTGACTGGAACTTCAACCGTTATCGCCTGCCGATGGCCCGCCACGTGGCGGTGTGGAAGCAGACCGCGGAGATTCTGCCGCCGCTGTCACCCAGCGATCCGTCCAAAGGTATCGCCGAAGTGGTGATGATCCCGGTGGTCGGTGCCATCGGTAACGCCGTGGCACACGCCATCGGTAAACGTGTTCGCGATCTGCCAATCACTGCTGCGCGCATCAAGGAGGCCCTCAATGGCTAACCGTCCGCTTCAACTGACCCTCAACGGTCAATCCGTCGGCCCGGTGGACATCCCTGATGACCTGCCGATGATCGACTACCTGCACGAATACAAGAACCTCACCGGTTCGCGCCTGGGCTGCGGCCAGGGCATCTGTCATGCCTGCGTGGTGATCGTCGACAACCCGGACGGCACCAGCGAAGAGGTGCGCACCTGCATCACTGGCGCGCATTACTTCGAAGGCAAGAAAGTCCGCACCATCGAAGCTCACGCGAAGCGTGACGAGCAGGGCCAGGTCACTGAGTTGAACCCGATTCAGCAGCGCTTCGTCGACGAATTCGCCTTCCAGTGCAGCTACTGCGCGCCAGGCTTCGTCAATGCCGCGACCGTGCTGGTGGAGAAGCTGCAGCGCCAGCCGATCGTCAAGAGCAAGCTGGAACAGGTTATCGAGGACAGCCTCGGCCATCACGTCTGCCGTTGCACCGGGTACGTGCGTTACTACAACGCCACCCGCAACGTGCTGACCGATCTCGGCCTGGTCAAGGAGGGTTGAGCATGAAGCAATTACTGACCCGCCTGACCCTGGCGGTCGGGCTGGCTGCGCCGCTGTTGTTGGCCCATGCCGACGATCAGGTCAAGCGCGGCGAATACCTCGCCCGCGCTGCCGACTGCATGGCCTGCCACACCGCCCCGGGCGGCGCGCCGTTTGCTGGCGGGCTGCCGATCGTGTCGCCATTCGGCACGATCTATGGCACCAACATCACCCCGAGCAAAGAGCACGGCATCGGCCTGTACAACGATGACGAGTTCTTCGCCGCGCTGACCGAAGGCAAGCGGCGCGATGGGGCGAATCTGTACCCGGCGATGCCGTATACCTCGTATCACCTGGTGCCGCGGGAAGACTCGGACGCGATCCACGCCTACCTGAAAACCATCGAACCGATCGAGCGCGCCGCGCCGGTCACCAGCCTGAGCTTTCCGTTCAACGTGCGCCCGGGCCTGATCGGCTGGAATCTGTTGTACGGCAAGGCCTTGAAACTGGAACCTGCCGATGGCAAGAGCGAGGCGTGGAAGCGCGGCCAGTACATGGTCGAGGTGCTCGGTCACTGCGGCGAATGCCACACGCCGCGCGGCCTGCCGGGTGCTATGCAACTGGACAAGCGCCTGACTGGCGGCGTGCTCAACGGGTATCTGGCGCCGAGCCTGCTCGCCACCGATCTGGCGGCGCGCGGCTGGAATCAGCAGGACCTGAGCACGTTCCTCAAGCACGGCATGAGCGCCCAGGGCACGATGTTCAACGAGATGTTCCCGGTGTTCCACAACAGTACCCAGGGTCTGGACGATCAGGATCTGGCAGCGATGGCGACATTCCTGCTCGGTGACAATCCGCCTGCTGCCAAACAGCTGGTTGAAGTCTCGGTGGACAAGCTCAGCCCGAGCGCGCAACGCGGTCGTCAGGAATATCTGAACGTCTGCGCCGGTTGCCATGCTGCCGGTGGCGAAGGCAAGCCGCACATCGCTGTGGCCATGCGCGGCAATACCACGCTGCGCCTGGACGATCCGCGCAATCTGGTGCGGGTGATCGAGGATGGTATCGGCGAGCAGAAATTCGCCGGGTTCGAGCACATGCAGCCAATGCCGGGGTTCGCCGACAAGCTCAGCGCTCAACAACTGACCGATCTGCTGAACTACTTGCGTCAAGGCTGGGGCGGCCAAGCGGCGGAACTGGCGGTCAGCGACGTGCAGAAACTGCAAGCGGATGCACCTGCCGTCGAGCACAAGGCGAACTGACATGCAGCATCTCGATCTGCAAGTGGTGCGACGGGCGCTTGAGTGGTTGGTGTCGGGGCAGCGCATCTGGCTCTGCACCGTGCTGACCACCTACGGCTCGGCGCCGCGCGCGCCAGGTTCACTGCTGGCAGTGAACGCAGGCGGCCAGTGGATCGGGTCGCTGTCCGGTGGCTGCGTCGAGGAAGACTTTCTCGAGCGCGTGGCAGAGGGAGCATTTCTCGATGCGGTCAATGTCGTGCGCTACGGCGAAGACGATGATCCGCGCTCGCGGGTCAGTCTGCCCTGCGGTGGCATTCTCGATGTGCTGGTAGAGAAATTTGACGCTGGCTGCGAAGTGCAAACGCATCTGCGTGAGCTCGAGTCGGCGCTGCTCGGGCAGCGCCGCTTGATTCGCGAAGTCGATCTGGCCACCGGCGCGCGCAGTCTGTTTGCTGATCGCGAGCAGGGTGCGCGTATCGAGCGTGAGATCGATCGGGTGCGGATTCGCGTTGGTGCCGCTCAGCGTCTGCTGTTGGCGGGGTACTCCAGCGTGGCGCAGGCCTGCGCCGAGTTCGCGGTCGGTCTCGGCTTCGAAGTGATTCTCTGCGACCCGCGCGAGGAAGTGCTCGAAGGTGTGGTGCTCAATGGCGTGGAGATTCGTCGGCAATTGCCGTCGGTGTTCATCGCCGACGGCGGTTGTCACCGCGATACTGCGGTGGTGGCGCTGACCCACGATCCGCGTATCGACGATCTGGCGATGATGGAAGCGGTGCGCACTGAGGCGTTTTACATCGGTGTCATGGGTTCGCAGCAGACCTCGCAGAAACGCTTCGAGCGTCTACGCAGGATTGGTGGGCTGGGGGAGATTGAACTGGCGAGGATTCATGCGCCGATCGGCTTGAACCTGGGCAGCAAGACACCGGCGGAAATTGCCTTGGCGGTGCTGGCGGATATCGTGCGGATTCGTAGCGGGATTGCCCGCGATCAGCTCTGATACAGGCTTTACATAAATTGTGGCGAGGGAGCTTGCTCCTGCTGGGCTGCGCAGCAATCCTTCTTTTTGGATAAAAGAGGGGCCGCTTCGTGACCCGGCGGGAGCAAGCTCCCTCGCCACGTTCTGTAGCCGGAATGCCGGATCAGAACCCCAGCTTGTCCCGCAACCCGTAATACCACGCGCCCAGCGCCGCAAACGGCGTACGCAGCAATTGCCCGCCCGGGAACGGGTAGTGCGGCAAGTCGGCAAACGCATCAAAACGTTCAGCCTGGCCGCGCAATGCTTCCGCCAGTACCTTGCCCGCCAGATGGGTGTAGGTCACACCGTGGCCGCTGCAGCCCTGCGAGTAATAGATGTTGTCGCCCAGACGCCCCACTTGCGGCAGACGTGACAGCGTCAGCAGGAAGTTACCGGTCCACGCGTAATCAATCTTCACGTCCTGCAATTGCGGGAACGCCTTGAGCATTTTCGGGCGAATGATCGCTTCAATGTTCGCAGGATCCCGCGCGCCGTACACCACGCCGCCGCCGAAAATCAGGCGTTTGTCGCCAGTCAGGCGGTAGTAATCGAGCAGGTAATTGCAGTCTTCGACGCAGTAGTCCTGAGGCAGCAGGGATTTCGCCAGTTCGTCGCCCAGCGGTTCGGTGGTGATCACCTGCGTGCCGCAAGGCATGGATTTGGCCGCGAGTTCCGGCACCAGATTGCCGAGATAGGCATTGCCGGCGACGATGATGAATTTCGCTCTGACCTTGCCTTGCGGCGTATGCACCACCGGGTTGGCACCGCGCTCGATACGGACGGCGGGGGATTGCTCGTAAATGCTGCCGCCGAGGGATTCCACGGCAGCGGCCTCGCCCAGTGCCAGGTTCAGTGGATGAATATGGCCGCCGCTCATGTCGAGCATGCCGCCGACGTACTGATCACAGGCTACCACTTCGCGTATGCGGCGCTCGTCGAGCAATTCCAGTTGCGTGTGGCCGAAGCGCTCCCACAGGCGCTTCTGCGATTCCAGGTGACCCATTTGCCTGGCGGAGAGTGCGGCGAATACGCCGCCGTCCTTCAAGTCGCACTGGATGTCGTACCTGGCGACGCGCTCGCGAATGATCCGGCCACCCTCGAACGCCATCTGCCCAAGCAATTGCGCCTGCTTCGGACCGACCGTGCGTTCGATCACGTCGATGTCGCGGCTATAACTGTTGACGATCTGCCCGCCATTACGCCCCGACGCGCCGAAACCGACCTTGGCCGCTTCCAGCACTGTTACGCGAAAACCGTTCTCCAGCAGAAACAACGCCGAGGACAGCCCGGTATACCCGGCGCCGATCACACAGACGTCCGTCTCCACTTCATCCTGCAGGGCAGGGCGGGGTGGTACGGCATTGGCCGACGCAGCGTAATAAGACTCTGGGTAAGGGGTGTTCGCCATCCTGCAGCCTCTGTTTAATATATTTTACGAGTGCGCCGATGCTACCCCAGTTGAAAAACCTCCGCCAGCCACCGGAAAAATCTTCTGTGCTGGGCCGAAATTAAATATTTTGCATATTCATAGGCTTAGGTGAAAAAAAGGTGTTGACACCCCTCCGGAATTCCGTAGAATGCCGCCTCACAGCAGGCACGTAGCTCAGTTGGTTAGAGCACCACCTTGACATGGTGGGGGTCGTTGGTTCGAGTCCAATCGCGCCTACCAAACAAAATCCGCTCTGCTGGGCGGTCTGGAAGGGCTCACCGAAAGGTGAGCCCTTTTTTGTTGTCTGCGATTTTCTGAAGCCTTGCTCAAGTGCTTCTCTCGAGCCTTCCCATCTATCGTTACCTTGAACGCTTAGCGTGTTTCGAAATAACACGACGTTCGCATATGAGAATCCGTGTATTTTTTGGATCCGTCGAAAAAGTGTGGATATTTAAGAGGTTACCTGTGTTCTTAACCGACCGGTTATCAAAAAAATGTTGTTGGTGGTGGTGAACTTCAGTAACATCTGTCCCGCGTTCACCACCACGGTTTATGCATTTTTAAATCCCAAGCTTCCATCAGCTGCTTGGGATTTTTTTTGCCTGCGATTTGCCAAATCCTGCTACTGCCGTTCTCCTTCCTTTCCAGCGCCCATGATCGTGTGCGGGCGCAAGCGATTTTTTTCAGCTACTACTGACTGGCGTTTTTCCAGATTTTCCCAAAGGGGGATCGTCGATGCTGGTTCACTGGTTGCTTGCCGCTGTCCATCTATTGGCTTTTGCCTTGGCGTTGTGGGCGGTGCTGACCCGCGGCTCTGCGTTCAGTCGTCTGGGTGCTGGTGCAGGCGAGGTCGGGCGGGTTTTGCTGGCCGACAATCTCTGGGGGATCTCAGCGCTGATTCTGCTGGTGACTGGCGGCATGCGCGCCTTCGGCGGATTTGAAAAGGGTACTGACTACTATCTGCACCAGCCGCTGTTTCATTTGAAGATGACGTTGTTCGTGCTGATTCTGCTGATCGAGCTGGCACCGATGATCACGCTGATCAAATGGCGGATCACGTCCGCACGGGGTGGGGCGATCGATACCGGGCGGGCAAAGCTCTTTGCGCGCATCAGTCATGTCGAGGCGCTGCTGTTAATGCTGATGGTAGTTGCAGCCACCGGTATGGCGCGAGGCGTGACCTTTGGCTAATACAGGGCAATTCTCCGCGTTCTCTCGGAAATGTCTGACAGCCAGGCTTGGCAAGCGCAGATAGTATCGCGCTGCAAGAGAGAGAAGGGTATGGATGAGGCGGGGGAGTGGGGTGTGTCAGGCGCCGTGCCCAGTGAACTGGGGAGCGGATGGCAGTACGGCGCGTGAATCTTTAGCCAGTCATTACGCAGAGCAAACGAACTGGCTACTGAGTACGGTTGGCTCAGGGAGTTTGTGGCTTGTCCGGGGCAGTCAGGCCAGCCTGGATACGCTGATAGATTTCTTCACGGTGCACGGCAACGTTTTTCGGGGCGTTGATGCCGATGCGGACTTGCTGACCGCTTACGCCGAGGATGGTGATCGTAATGTCGTCACCAATGTTTATGCTTTCACCGACTTTGCGGGTGAGTATCAGCATGGTCTTCTCCTTGATTGCTTTGTAGGGCACCTGATTCAGACAGTGCAGAGGTCGGTGGTACGTATAGATTAGTGCGAAGTCTCACGGTTTGGGTGCCTCTTTCTGACGCGCAGATGCGGCATTAATTCCCAGGGCGTAACTATACAGAGGCTGCAATCATCAATCTCGTTGTTTTGTGCCCATTTTGCGGGCCTCGCGAAGTATTTTTGAATGTTAAGATCGCCGCTTTGAGATTTTCGAGGAAAGGGTTGTGCGCAAACTGGTCTGGATGGTCGCGGCACTGGCATTGGCAGGATGTGGTGAAGGCAAGAGTGTAGACGTACCGAAGCCGAAAACGGCAGTTGCGGCCGCACCTGCAACCGCGTCAGTTCCGCAATGGGACCTCGAAGTGCGCGGCGAAACGCCCCAGGCGGTCAGTGACCTGAGTGGCTGGCTGATCGAGCATGCTTTCGTCCCGACCGTCATCAAAGACAGCAGTGGCAAGACGCGGATCCTGATTGGCCCGTTCAATTCCCAGGCCGAGGCTGAGGCACGCAAGGTGCAAGTGGATGCTGCCTTGGTGAAAGCCAAGAAACAGAACGTCGAGTCGGTGATCGTGGAGCATCCGTTGGCGCCTTAAGTGGCGCATTGCGCGGAGCAGCCTAAAGCACATCGCAAGCGACTCGTCTTATACGAGTCAATCACGATATCTGCAGGAGCTCCGCATGGCTTCCATCGCTCCCTACAAACTGTTCAACGCGGTTCTGCACCGCAAGACGCTGGTTAGTCCGCACCTGATGCGCATCACCCTCGCAGATCCGTCGATCAGCGATATGGCAACCTGGGCACCGGACCAGCGCGTCAAACTGTTTTTTCCCGCCGAAGATGGATCCCCTGCAAAGCTTGCGCAGGAGGACGGCTGGTACGCGCGTTTTCGCTCAATGCTCGCCAGCCGTCGACCGGCCATGCGTACTTACACCATCCGTCATCTACGCGTGGAACAGGGTGAGGTCGATATCGATTTTGTTCTGCACGGCGAGACCGGTCCTGCTTCGCGCTGGGCGCTGCATGCGCAGCCGGGCGCGTCGATGCAGATACTCGCTCCCGACCGCAGTTTTTCCGCGCAGGATTCTGGCGGCTTTGAATGGAAGCCGCCGCAAGTGCTCAAACAGGTTTTGCTGGTGGCTGATGCTACGGCATTGCCGGCAGCCATGGGGATTCTCGAAGAGTTGGCTGCGCGAGTCGAGCCACCTCAGGTGCAGGCGTACTTTGAAGTGGACGGCGCGCAAGACATGCTCTCGGTGCCGGACTGGCCCGGGCTGTCGGTGCAGTGGCTGGTTCGTGAGCAGGCACCCGCGGCCGCTGCCGGGACGCTGATGGTCGAGGCGGTGCAGCAGGCCTTTTTGCCGGTCGATGATCCATCAGTCGGTCAGGCTGCCGAGCTCGCCGAGGTCGATATCGACAAGGACATTCTCTGGGAAATCGGCAATACAGCGCCTGAAGGATTCTATGCCTGGATTGCCGGAGAAAGCGCTGCAGTCATGCGCTTGCGCAAGCACCTGATCAAAACGTGCGGCATCCCGCGCGAATCGCTCAACTTGATGGGCTACTGGCGCTATAACAAGGCTGGCAGCTAGACACAAAAAAAGGCCTCGAACATTACGTTCGAGGCCTTTTCTTTTGGCGGCAGGATCAGCCGCAGGCTTTGAGATTCACCGGGCCGACGAACTCATTGCCACGACCCATCACGCACGCCACGCTCTGGTTGCGCTGGCGTTCCCAGTCCTGCACCGGGTAGGTCTTGTCCCATGCCTCATACAGCTGCCGATCCTGTTTCGACAGACGCAAACCGTACTGCTTGCTCATGTAGAAATAGGTGCGCGCGATCATTCCGCGAATCGACGGGCGCGGCATGACTTTCTTGGCCTTGAAGTCGACCTGGGTCAGGCAAGAGCCGTACTGACCGGACTGCACCGGCAGCCAACCATAACTGAAGTTGCTGCGGTCGCCGTTGACCTCGCCAATGCTCGGCACCAGGTTATGCAGGTCGGCTTCGGCTTTCTGATAAGTGGGGTCATAGCGCGTACAGTTCTTGCGCCCGCCGGACTGCCAGCATTGACGCTGATGACCGAACTCCCAGGCCGGCACGATGTGTTCCCACTCGATGCGTGATGCACGCTTGGCATTTTTGCGCGGCACATAACCGCAAGCCTTCAGATCCACCCTGTTGCCGGTGTACTTGCATCCGCAGTAAAACTCGGTGGACTGCGGTGCATACAGTTTCCAGGCGACCTTCTTGGCTTCGGTAAAGGTACGGGGTGCGCCGGCTTGGGCACCACACGCGATGAACAGCAACAGCAAAGCAAAACAGCGGACACTCATTGAATCAATCTTCCTTCGGCACAACCCAAAAAATCTGCACGCCACCATCGTCGCGATAGGCGAGCGTGACGTTGTCGTTCTCGTCGATTTCCTCGAGCAATTGCTCCCAGGCATCCGTCGGCTCGTCCGGCAGACGGAAGATCAAGGCGGCTTTGGCTTTTTGTGCAGTGGGGGAATTGATGATTTTCTGGACGCGCATGCCCATGCGTTCGTAAGCGTCAGGAGCATCAGGAGAGGTGGCCACGAGGTTATCCTTATTAAGCTGTACGTGCATACAGTATTTAACTGTAAGCGTTTTCGCAACTGCTTAAAATTCAAGAAAATCCTCTGACAGCGCTTTTCCGCTTTTGGTGTAAGTCGGGTCGATTATTTTGTGGGAAAAGATCGTGCTTGGCGTAGGTGACAACACCACCCGCCGCGTGGGCGAGTGGTGAGCTTGCTGCCTGACCGCGAAAGGGTCAGGCGAGGGGCAATCAGTATTCCCAGAACATCCGTTGCAGCTCTTTGCTGTCGTTGGTTTTGGTCAGGGCGACCATGGCCAGGATGCGGGCTTTTTGCGGGTTCAGGTCGTGAGCGACAACCCAGTCGTATTTGTCGTCTGGCTGTTCGGCGTTGCGCAGGACGAAACCGCCGGCATTGACGTGGGATGAGCGGATGATCTGCACGCCTTCTTTACGCAAGGCTTGCAGGGAGGGCACGACACTCGAAGACACCGAACCATTACCGGTACCGGCGTGAATGATGGCTTTGGCCCCGGCCTGGGCGAGTGCCTTGTAGGCGGTGTCGCTGACGTTGCCGTAGGAATAGGCGATTTCTACGTCAGGCAGGCTCTTGATGTTCTTGATGTCGAATTCCGAATCCATGGTGTGACGCTTGGCCGGCAGGCGGAACCAGTAGGATTTGCCTTCAACCACCATGCCCAGCGGACCCCAAGGGCTTTTGAACGCCTCGGTCTTGATGTTGATCATTTTGCTGACGTCGCGACCGGACTGGATTTCATCGTTCATGGTCACCAGCACGCCTTTGCCGCGCGCTTCTTTGCTGCTGGCCACGGCAACGGCGTTGTACAGGTTGAGCATGCCGTCCGCCGACATGGCGGTGCCCGGACGCATCGAGCCAACGACGATGATCGGCTTGTCGGTCTTCTCCACCAGGTTCAGGAAGTAGGCGGTTTCTTCCAGGGTGTCGGTGCCGTGAGTAATGACGATGCCATCGACGTCCTTGCTGTCGGCCAGTTCGGACACGCGACGGCCCAACTGCAGCAGGTTGTCGTTGGTGATGCTTTCCGAGGCGATCTGCATGACTTGTTCGCCGCGCACGTTCGCCAGTTTGCTCAGCTCGGGGATGCCGGCGACCAGTTGCTCAACGCCGACCTTGGCGGCTTGATAAGTAGCGCTATTGGCCGCGCTGGCACCGGCACCGGCGATGGTGCCACCGGTGGCGAGAACCACGACGTTGGCGAGTTTGGTCTGGGTTTCGACTTCTTTTGCCTGAAGGGCGCTCGGCAGGAGCAGGAGGAGGGCCAAAGCGCCCGGTACGAAGGTATTGAAAGCAGATTTCATTATTTTTCTCTCTAGTAGTGAGACGGTGCTGATGCAGGTTCATCTAGATGCGCCCCGAGCCGATCTGAATGCCCGGGGTGCAGGCTAGGGAGCAGGATCTGTACCAGCGCTACTCTGCTTTGCTGAAATGTTTAACCTCATGATTTAAATCAACAATTTATCGATTGGTTAAATTTGGGGGCGGGGCTTTATCCGGCTTTCCGAACATTGGACGCTTTCACGTTCGGTTCGCCGAAAAGGACTACGGCATGCGTCGAGTAAACCACTGGCAAGCTGCGAATTCCCTGCTAAAGAAAATGCTCTGCCGGCCGATGGGTGTTCAAGGAAACGCATATTTTGGGAGTTTACATGTCACTGACGATCGGTCTTTCAAATCCCGGCGCAGTCACCATCGGCGGTAAAACCGCAGCGACGATCAAGGCGATGAATCAGGCAGAGGCGGATGCGTCCGCCGAAGCGCTGGGCGTCGAGAAAAAAGACTCGGGCAACCAGGTCAGAACCGGTGGCCCCGCGCAGGAAGCCGCCAAGGCCGCTAGCGACGACAGCGGCGATAGCCTGAGCGTCAGCGTGAAAATGCTGCTCAAGCGGATGAAGGAATTGCAGAAGCAGATGCAGGAGCAGCAACAACAACTGGCGGCAGCCCAGGCTGCGAGCTATCCGACACCGGAGGCCAAGTCGCAGGCGGTCATGTCGATTCAGGGGCAGATTGCACAGACCAGCGGCGAACTGATGGAGGTCTCGGCGGCGCTGCTCAAGGAAATGTCCAAAGGTTCCACCAGCGGCAGCATGGTCAACACCACGGTGTGAGCAGGGAGGGGCGAATCAGTCGATTCGCCTGACCATCAGTACCGATTCTGATTGTTGACAAATGTCGGCGGGATTCGCATAGTTCTGTCAACGCAAACGTTTGCGCGGCGCTCTCGAGGTATCTTCCCGCGAGAAAGCGACGAGCTTACCCCAGCGCGAGCGTTGCTCACAATAATCATAAGATCGGAGTGAACCCATGAAGCTGCCATTTGCTGGACGTCTTCTTGCTGTCGCTATGCTGGCTGCTGCAGCCGCCGCACTACCTGTCTCTTCGGCCTTCGCCGAGTCCCCGGAAAAACCCAAAGTCGCGCTGGTCATGAAATCCCTGGCCAATGAATTCTTCCTGACCATGGAAGACGGCGCCAAGGCCTACCAGAAAGAACACTCCGCCGATTTCGACCTGATCTCCAACGGCATCAAGGACGAAACCGATACCGCTGGCCAGACCCGTATCGTCGAGCAGATGATTCTGGCGAAGGTCAATGCCCTGGTTATCGCGCCGTCTGACTCCAAGGCCATGGTGCCGGTGATCAAGAAAGCCGTCGACGCTGGTATCACCGTGATCAACATCGACAACCAGCTCGATCCGCAGGTCGTCAAAAGCAAGAACATCAATGTGCCTTTCGTAGGCCCGGACAACCGCAAAGGCGCGCGTCTGGTTGGCGAATACCTCGCCAAGCAACTGAAGGCCGGTGACCAGGTCGGCATCATCGAAGGCGTGTCCACCACCACCAACGCCCAGCAACGCACCGCCGGTTTCAAGGATGCGATGGACGCGGCACAGATCAAGGTGGTCTCGCTGCAATCCGGTGACTGGGAAATCGACAAGGGCAACAAGGTTGCCGCGTCGATCCTCAGTGAGTATCCGGATGTCAAAGCTCTGCTGGCGGGCAACGACAGCATGGCCGTCGGCGCCGTCTCCGCTGTGCGTGCTGCCGGCAAGGCAGGGCAGGTGCAGGTGGTCGGCTACGACAACATCAACGCCATCAAACCGATGCTCAAGGACGGCCGTGTGCTGGCGACTGCCGACCAGTTCGCCGCCAAACAGGCGGTGTTCGGCATCGAGACCGCGCTGAAAATCATCAAGGGCGAGAAAGTCGACAGCGGCGCCAATGGCGTGATCGAAACCCCGGTCGAGCTGGTCACCAAGTAAGTCTTCTGGCGACACAACGGCGCTCGTCCGTCCGGGCGAGCGCATGGAGAGTTTTTATGTCAGTTTCCGCCCCGAACGCTGTCCTCTCGGTCAGCGGTATCGGCAAGACCTATGCGCAACCGGTGCTAACGGGCATCGACTTGACGCTGATGCGCGGTGAAGTGCTGGCGCTGACCGGCGAAAACGGTGCCGGTAAAAGCACGCTGTCCAAGATCATTGGCGGTCTGGTCACGCCGACCACCGGCCAGATGCAGTTCCAGGGCAAGGACTATCGCCCTGGCAGCCGGACCCAGGCCGAAGAGCTGGGCGTGCGTATGGTCATGCAAGAGCTCAATCTGTTGCCGACCCTGTCGGTGGCGGAAAACCTGTTTCTCGACAACCTGCCGAACAACGGTGGCTGGATCAGCCGCAAGCAATTGCGCAAAGCGGCGATCGAAGCCATGGCCCAGGTTGGCCTCGATGCGATCGACCCGGACACGTTGGTCGGCGAGTTGGGTATCGGCCATCAGCAAATGGTCGAGATCGCGCGCAACCTGATCGGTGACTGCCATGTGCTGATCCTCGATGAACCGACGGCGATGCTCACCGCTCGTGAAGTGGAAATGCTCTTCGAGCAGATCACTCGCCTGCAGGCACGGGGCGTGGCGATCATCTATATCTCCCATCGGCTTGAAGAGCTGGCGCGAGTCGCGCAACGCATCGCCGTGCTGCGCGACGGCAATCTGGTCTGCGTCGAGCCAATGGCCAACTACAACAGTGAGCAACTGGTCACTTTGATGGTCGGTCGCGAACTGGGCGAACACATCGACATGGGGCCTCGCAAGATTGGTGCCCCGGCCCTGACGGTCAACGGCCTGACCCGCTCCGACAAGGTGCGCGATGTTTCCTTCGAAGTGCGCGCCGGTGAGATCTACGGGATTTCCGGGCTGATCGGAGCCGGGCGCACTGAGTTGCTGCGCTTGATCTTCGGTGCAGACACCGCCGACAGCGGCACCATCGCCCTCGGTTCGCCGGCGAAAGTGGTCAGTGTGCGCTCGCCGGTTGACGCCGTGAACCATGGCATTGCCCTGATTACCGAAGACCGCAAGGGTGAAGGTCTGCTGCTCAGTCAGTCGATCAGCGCCAACATCGCCTTGGGCAACATGCCGGAAATTTCCCGGGCCGGGGTCGTCAATAACAACGACGAAATTTCCCTCGCACAGCGCCAGATCGACGCCATGCGCATCCGCAGTTCGAGCCCGACACAATTGGTCTCGGAACTGTCCGGCGGCAATCAGCAGAAAGTGGTGATCGGCCGCTGGCTGGAGCGCGATTGTTCGGTGTTGCTGTTCGACGAGCCGACCCGCGGCATCGATGTCGGTGCCAAGTTCGATATCTATGCCTTGCTGGGCGAGTTGACGCGTCAGGGCAAGGCGCTGGTGGTGGTCTCCAGTGACTTGCGCGAGCTGATGCTGATCTGCGACCGCATCGGTGTGCTGTCGGCAGGGCGCTTGATCGATACCTTCGAGCGCGACAGCTGGACCCAGGATGATTTGCTTGCCGCCGCGTTCGCCGGCTACCAAAAACGTGATGCGTTGCTCAATGAAGCGGCGCCTAGGGAACTCCCATGAAAACTGCATCTTCTGCCGGCAAACGTAGTGGCAATTTCTACGGTCTGGGCACCTATCTGGGCCTGGCCGGTGCCTTGTTGGCGATGGTGGCGCTGTTCTCGGTAATGAGCAGCCACTTTCTGTCCTATAACACCTTCAGCACCCTGGCCAATCAGATTCCGGATCTGATGGTGCTCGCGGTCGGCATGACCTTCGTGTTGATCATCGGCGGCATCGATCTCTCGGTGGGCTCGGTGCTGGCACTTGCCGCTTCGACGGTCAGCGTGGCGATTCTTGGCTGGGGCTGGAGCGTATTGCCGGCGGCATTGCTCGGCATGGCGGTGGCGGCACTGGCTGGCACGGTCACTGGCTCGATCACCGTGGCGTGGCGCATTCCGTCGTTCATCGTTTCGCTGGGTGTGCTGGAAATGGCGCGCGGTCTGGCGTACCAGATGACCGGTTCGCGTACCGCCTACATCGGTGACTCGTTTGCCTGGCTGTCGAACCCGATCGCGTTCGGCATTTCGCCGTCGTTCATCATTGCCTTGCTGGTGATCATCATTGCCCAGGCAGTGCTGACGCGCACCGTGTTCGGACGCTACCTGATTGGTATCGGCACCAACGAAGAGGCGGTGCGTCTGGCCGGGATCAACCCCAAGCCGTACAAGATTCTGGTGTTCAGCATGATGGGTCTGCTGGCCGGTATTGCTGCACTGTTCCAGATTTCCCGTCTGGAAGCGGCGGACCCGAATGCCGGCTCCGGCCTTGAACTGCAAGTCATTGCGGCGGTGGTGATTGGCGGCACCAGCCTGATGGGCGGGCGTGGCTCGGTGATCAGTACCTTCTTCGGCGTGCTGATCATTTCAGTGCTGGCTGCGGGTCTGGCGCAGATCGGTGCGACCGAACCGACCAAGCGCATCATCACCGGCGCGGTGATTGTCATCGCGGTGGTACTCGATACCTATCGCAGTCAGCGCGCCAGTCGACGGGGCTAAGTCATGGCAACGATCAAGGATGTGGCGGCGCTGGCAGGAATTTCCTACACCACCGTCTCGCATGTGGTGAACAAGACTCGCCCGGTCAGCCAGGAAGTCCGCTTGAAAGTCGAAGCGGCCATCAAAAGCCTCGACTACGTGCCCAGTGCCGTGGCGCGCTCGCTGAAAGCCAAGACCACTGCGACCATTGGCTTATTGGTGCCGAACAGCCTCAACCCGTATTTTGCCGAGCTGGCGCGGGGCATCGAGGATTACTGTGAGCGTAACGGCTATTGCGTGATCCTCTGCAATTCTGATGACAACCCGGAAAAGCAGCGCAGCTATTTGCGCGTGCTGCTGGAAAAGCGCATCGACGGGCTGATCGTTGCTTCCGCCGGTGGCGACACCGGCCTTGCACAAGGACTGGCCGGTGTGAAAACACCGATGGTGATTGTCGACCGTGGGCTGGAGGGCGTGGATGCGGATCTGGTGCGCATCGACCATGAATATGGTGCTTATCTGGCGACCCGCCACCTGCTGGAACTGGGGCATCGTGACATCGCCACCATCGGCGGCCCGTCGGGCACCAGCGTGGCGCAAATGCGTCAGGCCGGTTTTTGCCGGGCGCTGAATGAGGCGGGCCTCAAGGTGCGTCCCGAGCGCATGCTGGAAAGTGATTTCACCAGCACGGGCGGCTACAACGCGGCGGCGCTGCTGCTGGAGAAACAGCCGCCGAGCGCGATTTTCGCCGGTAACGACATGATTGGTATCGGTGTGCTGCGAGCGGCGGCCGAACGCAATGTGCGGGTGCCAAACGAACTCTCGGTGATCGGCTTCGACGATATCCAGATGAGTCGTTATGTGTTCCCGGCGCTGACCACGGTCGGCCAGTCGATCCTGCAATTGGGCGAAATGGCGGCCGAGGTGCTGCTGCGAAGAATTGCCACCCCGGGCCTGGTTACCGATCAACGCATCGTGACCCCGAGTATTGTCTTGCGCGAATCGACTGCGCCGCTGTCCGGCGTGTTCACCGAGTACCGCTGAAACCGAATTGACGAGTAGTGATGTATGCCAGCAAATGTAGTGGTAATAGGCAGCCTGAACATGGATCTGGTGACCCGGGCGCCGCGGCTGCCCAAGGGTGGTGAAACGCTGATCGGTCATTCCTTCGCCACGGTGTCGGGCGGCAAGGGCGCCAATCAGGCGGTGGCCGCTGCGCGTCTGGGCGCGCAGGTCGCCATGGTTGGCTGTGTTGGCAACGATGACTACGGTGTGCGCTTGCGCGATGCATTGCTGGCCGAGCAGATCGATTGCCAGGCGGTGAGCACCGTCGAGGACTCCAGCGGGGTGGCGCTGATCGTGGTGGATGACAACAGTCAGAACGCCATCGTGATTGTCGCCGGGGCCAACGGCGCGATGACACCGGCTGTGATCGACCGGTTTGATGCAGTGCTGCAGGCTGCCGACGTGGTGATCTGTCAGCTGGAGATTCCGGATGCCACGGTTGGCCATGCGCTCAAGCGTGCGCGTGAGCTGGGCAAGACCGTGATCCTCAACCCGGCGCCAGCCAGTCGCCCGCTGCCAGCGGATTGGTTTGCCGCCATCGACTACCTGATTCCCAACGAAAGCGAAGCCGCTGCGTTGAGTGGCTTGCCCGTTGATTCGCGGGAAACCGCAGAAAACGCGGCCAGCCAGCTGATTGCCATGGGCGCCGGCAAGGTCATCATCACACTCGGCGCGCAAGGCTCGCTGTTCGCCAACGGCCAGGGTTTCGAGCATTTTCCGGCGCCCAAGGTGCAAGCGGTCGATACCACGGCAGCTGGGGATACCTTCGTCGGCGGATTTGCGGCGGCGCTTGCCAGTGGCAAGTCCGAGGCTGAAGCCATCCGCTACGGGCAGATTGCTGCCGCGTTGTCCGTGACCCGCGCCGGCGCGCAACCTTCCATTCCAACCATGTCCGACGTACAGGCGTTCAAACCCGCATGAAAAAGACTCCTTTGCTCAACGTCGCGTTGTCGCGACTGATCGCCTCACTGGGGCATGGCGACATGGTGGTCATCGGTGACGCCGGCCTGCCAGTGCCGCCGGGTGTCAAGTTGATCGATCTGGCGCTGACCCACGGCGTACCGGACTTTGTCAGCACTCTGAAGGTCGTGCTCAGCGAGATGCAGGTGGAAAGCCATGTGCTGGCCAGAGAGATTCTCGACAAGCAGCCGACAGCGTTGAGCGCACTGGATGAGTTGCGGGAAGAGGGCGCCCTCGGTCGGCGCGATCTGCTCACGCATGAGCAATTCAAGGTTCTTAGCCGACAAGCACGGGCGATTGTTCGTACAGGCGAATGTCAGCCGTACTGCAACATCGTGCTGGTCGCCGGTGTTACCTTCTAAACAGGATTTCGCCCCCTACATTTTCATCAGCACAAGGAATGCGCCATGCACCGCTATGCTCAAAAACTGCACCAATTGCTTCGGAGTCTGCTGCTTTTGTCTTTTATCTCCGCTACCGGCGTCCAGGCCACTGAAAAGATCGACTTGATCATCGACACCGATCCCGGGGCTGACGACGTGGTCGCCTTGCTGTTTGCCCTGGCCTCGCCGGATGAGCTGAACATTCGCGCATTGACCACCGTGGCCGGCAATGTACGCCTGGACAAGACTTCGCGTAACGCACGTCTGGCCCGTGAGTGGGCAGGGCGCGAGGACGTGCCGGTGTATGCCGGTGCGCCGAAGCCGCTGATGCGAACACCGATCTATGCCGAGAACATCCATGGCAAGGAAGGGCTGTCCGGTGTCACCGTGCATGAGCCGAAAAAAGGCCTGGCTGAAGGCAACGCGGTCAATTACCTGATCGACACTCTGAAGAAGGCCAAGCCGCACAGCATCACCATCGCCATGCTCGGCCCGCAGACCAACCTCGCGCTGGCGCTGATCCAGGAGCCGGAGATCGTGCAGGGCATCAAGGAAGTGGTGATCATGGGCGGGGCGCACTTCAATGGTGGCAACATCACTCCGGTGGCCGAGTTCAACCTGTTCGCCGACCCGCAAGCGGCGGAAGTGGTGCTCAAGAGCGGCGTGAAGCTGACCTACCTGCCGCTGGACGTGACCCACAAGATCCTCACCAGTGACGCTCGCCTGAAGCAGATTGCCGCGCTCAACAACAATGCGAGCAAGATTGTTGGCGGCATTCTCAACGAGTACATCAAAGGCGACATGGAGCACTACGGCATCCCGGGTGGTCCGGTGCATGACGCTACCGTCATCGCCTACCTGCTCAAGCCTGAGCTGTTTACCGGTCGTTCGGTAAACGTGGCCATCGATAGCCGTGAGGGGATCACTTTCGGCCAGACCGTTGTCGACTGGTACGACGGCCTGAAGCAACCGAAAAACGCTTTCTGGGTCGAGAACGGCGATGCCCAAGGCTTCTTCGATCTGCTGACCGAGCGTCTGAAGCGCTTGAAGTAAAGCTTGATGCCCGCAGGTGCCAGCCTGCGGGTTTTTACTCTTTCTCGGTATCCTGCGTGGCCTTGTGCTCATGCTGGTACCGCTCGAACACCTGGGCGATAAACGTCTGTGCGCCTTGGGTTCCCATCGTCTTGACCAGCAGATCGATGCTGATCAATGCCAGCTCCTCCGAACTGCCCGGGCTATACGAACTGTGCCCTTTTGGCCACAGGACTTTGATGTCGGCGGAGATGCTTACGGTGCTCATGAGTGCGCTCGAAAAGTCGGGAATGTCCGAGAGCGAGTTAACCACTTTGCCGGGCATTTGGCACTGCGACTTAGGCATGAGCGCACTGCTATGCGACACTTGGTCTTTTCCGGCTGATCCAAGGAATGTGCTGTGCAGATTGATTTGAACGCCCCTGATGGCCTGACACTCGAGGCTGTGCGCCAATTACTGGCCTCGGCCAGCGATGATGTGCATACGCAACTGCGCGTGACCAAGGGCGGGATTGCCTATATCTCTTCCGGCGTGACGGGAGGTCAGGACATCGACGGCCTGCTGTTCCGGCTGGAAACCTGGGCCAAGGGCTCGGGCTATGTCGGCAACGTCGCCGCCAGTGATGAAGTCTGGGTCATGCAGATCTTCAACGCGCTCAAGGACAACTGGCCGAACCCGGCGCACGACTACATCGACATCTACTGAGCTTCGTTAATATTCAGTGACGATTGTCTGAAGAACCAGAGCTCGCTCTTCAGGCAGACTCTGCGTTTTTGAATCGTGGGGCAGGGTGATGGCATGCGCCGTGAAACCAAACGCCGGATTGGCGGTCGCACGATCTCAGCTTAACCATTTGAAAGAAGGAGGCTTCATGCCTTTGAAGTTCGCGTCTCTGGGTGCACTTATGGCCGTTGCCATGTTGGCCGGTTGCAGCACGACCTCCAGCGAGTCGGCAAAGGATCCTGTGGCGACCGATGCCGGTCACAGCCGCTGTGAAGCAAAGGCAGCGGAATTTGCCATTGGTAAAAAAGCTTCGCCGGAGCTGCTGGATCAAGCCCGTAACAAGGCTGGCGCGCAAAATGCCCGCTTTCTCAAGCCGACCGACATGATCACTCTGGAGTATCGTTCCGATCGCCTGAACCTGAACACGGACGCCAATCTGGTGGTCACCCGCGTCAGCTGCGGCTGATCACGGAAAGCTTTTGTTGCAGGCATAAAAAACCCCGTCACCTGGACGGGGTTTTTTTAGTGCGCCGGGAAATTACTCTGGGCGAACTTGTGCAGCTTGCATACCCTTTTGGCCTTTCTCAGCCACGAAGGAAACGGTCTGGCCTTCTTTCAGGCTTTTGAAACCGTCGCTTTCGATAGCTTTGAAGTGTACGAACAGGTCGTCACCGCCACCTTGAGGAGTGATGAAGCCGAAGCCTTTTTCATCGTTGAACCACTTAACGGTGCCGGTTTGGCGATTAGACATGGTGTATCTCCAAGAAACATATATTTTTCAGTACTGTGCTGCTCAGGCCAACTGGGCACACCCGGATATCATAGTCGAAATGTTCGCTTTGGTAGCCCCCCGGACGTGCTGTTTGCTTTCATATCGCATTCATTTCAACTCCTGAAATGTCTGCAGGCCCCGATTTCAAAGGCTTACAGCCGAGATTTCAGGGCGTAAAAAAAGCTATAAAACCTGCGTAAATTATCCAAATCGGGGTCTTTTTGGCTGTTTTCAGCCTGCTGGACGCCCGAAAAAACAATCGTCAGCGCTTATTTCTGCACTCGGCAAACCGAGATTTCTTTCAGGGCGCGCTGACCCAATTCGCCGCTTGGCGGAGTTTTCGAATCCATCAGTTGCGCGATCTCCTCAGTAGTGAATTTCTTCTCCAGGACATCGGCGCCACAGGTGCAGTGCTGTTTGGCTACGGTTGGATTGACGCTTTGAGCGGCTGCTTTGGTGCAGTCATTCATGTACTTGTCTTTGACGCCAGCAGGCCACGCGGCGTTGGCGCTCAATGGCAGCATCAGGGCCAGCGGGGCCGCGAAAGCAAAAAGTCGGATGAGGCGCATGTCTGGAACTCCTTGGTTTGATATCGGCGACGATTCTCAGCCTATTTGAGGCAAAGCGTATATCCCAAGTTCACTTCGCGCCGCAAAAATGCACAAATCCTCAGTGAAGCAAATCGTTCGAGTCGATGGCCGGCTACCTGTGCTAGGATGCCGGGCTCAAGCGTTCTCAGGCGCCGGACGGCCTTCAGCCCCGGCAGCGGTCAGCGTGCGAATTTTCTGATTTGAATCCCAGTCACTCTGGTTCGGTTTTCCGGTTGGCCGCAAGGCTCCTGCCGCTGTAAGGCAGGCGTTCGTCATTGAATGGCCTGGATCGGATCTTGTACTGGCTCATCCCAACCCACGTGACCTTTGGTAGGGGTCACCACTAGGAGAGGAGGCGCCATGCCAACTATTACTCTTCCCGACGGCAGTCAACGTTCATTCGATCACCCGGTTTCCGTAGCCGAGGTCGCCGCATCCATTGGTGCCGGTCTGGCCAAGGCCACCGTGGCCGGCAAGGTCAACGGCAAGCTGGTCGACGCCTGCGACATCATCGACAGCGACGCGACGCTGCAAATCATCACGCCAAAGGATGAAGAGGGGCTGGAGATCATTCGCCACTCTTGCGCGCACCTGGTTGGTCACGCGGTCAAGCAGCTGTACCCGACAGCGAAAATGGTCATCGGTCCGGTCATCGACGAAGGCTTCTATTACGACATCGCCTTCGAGCGTCCTTTCACGCCGGATGACATGGCCGCCATCGAACAGCGCATGCATCAGCTGATCGACAAGGATTACGACGTCATCAAGAAAGTCACTCCGCGCGCCGAAGTGATCGAAGTGTTCAAGGCTCGCGGCGAAGACTACAAGCTGCGCCTGGTCGAGGACATGCCGAACGAACAGGCCATGGGCCTGTACTACCACGAAGAATACGTCGACATGTGCCGCGGTCCGCACGTGCCGAACACGCGTTTCCTGAAATCCTTCAAGCTGACCAAATTGTCCGGCGCCTACTGGCGTGGCGATGCCAAAAACGAGCAGTTGCAGCGCGTTTACGGCACTGCCTGGGCTGACAAGAAGCAGCTGGCGGCTTACATCCAGCGCATCGAAGAAGCGGAAAAGCGCGATCACCGCAAGATCGGCAAGCGCCTGGGCCTGTTCCACACCCAGGAAGAAGCGCCGGGCATGGTGTTCTGGCACCCGAATGGCTGGACGCTGTATCAGGTGCTCGAGCAGTACATGCGCAAGGTGCAGCGTGACAACGGCTACCTCGAGATCAAGACCCCGCAAGTGGTCGATCGCAGCCTGTGGGAGAAATCCGGGCACTGGGCCAACTACGCCGACAACATGTTCACCACCGAGTCGGAAAGCCGCGACTACGCGATCAAGCCGATGAACTGCCCATGCCACGTGCAGGTGTTCAATCAGGGCCTGAAGAGCTACCGCGAGTTGCCGATGCGTCTGGCCGAATTCGGTGCCTGCCACCGTAACGAGCCGTCGGGTGCGCTGCACGGCATCATGCGCGTGCGTGCTTTCACCCAGGACGACGCCCACATCTTCTGCACCGAAGAGCAGATGCAGGCCGAATCCGCTGCGTTCATCAAGCTGACCATGGACGTTTACCGCGACTTCGGCTTTACCGATGTCGAGATGAAGCTGTCCACTCGTCCGGAAAAACGCGTCGGTTCCGACGAATTGTGGGATCGCGCTGAGGCCGCACTGGCTGCAGCCCTTGATTCTGCTGGCCTGCCGTACGATCTGCAGCCGGGTGAGGGTGCGTTCTACGGTCCGAAGATCGAGTTCTCTCTGAAAGATTGCCTCGGTCGAGTCTGGCAATGTGGTACCTTGCAGCTCGATTTCAACCTGCCTGTCCGTTTGGGTGCTGAATATGTCTCCGAAGACAACAGCCGCAAGCATCCGGTGATGTTGCACCGCGCAATCCTCGGTTCGTTCGAGCGTTTTGTCGGGATCCTGATCGAGCATTACGAAGGTGCATTCCCTGCGTGGCTGGCGCCGACCCAGGCAGTGATCATGAATATCACTGATAAACAGGCAGATTTTGTTGCAGAAGTTGAAAAAACTCTCAACGAAAGCGGATTTCGTGCCAAGTCCGACTTGAGAAATGAAAAGATCGGCTTTAAAATCCGCGAGCATACCTTGCTCAAGGTTCCCTATCTTTTGGTTATCGGAGATAAGGAAGTCGAGATGCAGACTGTCGCTGTGCGTACTCGTGAAGGTGCTGACCTGGGCTCGATGCCCGTCGCCCGGTTCGCTGAGTTCCTCGCGCAAGCGGTTTCCCGGCGTGGTCGCCCAGATTCGGAGTAATTATTATTAAGCGTGAAATGAGACAAGATAAACGAGCTGCACCGAAAGCCCCGATCAACGAGAATATCTCGGCACGCGAGGTTCGGTTAATTGGCGCTGATGGCGAGCAGATTGGCATCGTCTCGATTGATGAAGCGCTTCGTATTGCTGAAGAAGCAAAGCTTGATCTGGTAGAAATCTCTGCTGACGCAGTCCCACCGGTTTGTCGGGTGATGGACTACGGCAAATCGATCTTCGAAAAGAAGAAGCAGATTGCAGCGGCGAAGAAAAACCAGAAGCAGATTCAGGTAAAAGAAATCAAGTTTCGTCCAGGGACGGAGGAAGGGGATTACCAGGTAAAACTGCGCAACCTGGTACGTTTCCTGAGTGACGGGGACAGGGCCAAGGTATCCTTGCGATTCCGCGGCCGTGAGATGGCCCACCAGGAGCTGGGGATGGAACTCCTCAAGCGGGTTGAAGCTGACCTGCTCGAGTACGGTTCGGTCGAACAGCATCCTAAGATGGAAGGACGCCAGCTGATCATGGTCATCGCCCCGAAAAAGAAGAAGTAATCAACAGGGCACGGCAGGCCTTCTGATTATGTTTATCAACTGAATGCGGAGTATCCGAACATGCCAAAAATGAAAACCAAAAGTGGTGCTGCTAAGCGGTTTCTGAAAACTGCTAACGGTATCAAGCACAAGCACGCTTTCAAGAGCCACATCCTGACCAAAATGTCGACCAAGCGTAAGCGTCAACTGCGCGGTAGCAGCTTGCTGCATCCGTCTGACGTGGCAAAAGTCGAGCGCATGCTGCGCCTTCGTTAATTTTAGTCAAGAATAGAGGAAGTAACTCATGGCTCGTGTAAAGCGTGGCGTCATTGCCCGTAAGCGTCACAAAAAAATTCTGAAACTTGCTAAAGGCTACTACGGCGCACGCTCCCGCGTATTCCGTGTTGCCAAGCAAGCGGTAATCAAGGCAGGCCAATACGCCTACCGTGACCGTCGTCAGAAAAAACGTCAGTTCCGCGCTCTGTGGATCGCTCGTATCAACGCTGGTGCTCGTGTTAACGGTCTGTCCTACAGCCGTTTCATCGCTGGCCTGAAAAAAGCGTCCATCGAGATCGACCGTAAGGTTCTGGCTGATCTGGCAGTGAACGAAAAAGCGGCGTTTGCTGCGATTGTCGAGAAAGCTAAAGCCACCTTGGCTTAAGTACCCCCGACAGTCACCCGGCCTCACCTTTGTGGGGCCAGGTGTTAAACGTCATAAATAGGGGAAGAGCCTTCAAGCTCTTCCCCTATTTTGTATCTGGAGTCTGTACATGGAAAACCTGGATGCGCTGGTCTCTCAAGCACTAGAGGCTGTGCAAAGCGCTGAAGATATCAATGCCCTGGAGCAAATCCGGGTTCAATACCTTGGCAAAAAGGGTGAATTGACTCAGGTGATGAAGACCCTGGGGAATTTGCCGGCAGAAGAGCGTCCGCAGGTCGGCGCGCTGATCAACGTTGCCAAGGAACGTGTTACAGGCGTTCTCAATGCGCGCATGGCTCTGTTTGAAGAAGCCGAACTGGCTGCCAAACTGTCTGCCGAATCTATCGACGTAACGTTGCCGGGCCGTGGCCAGACCTCCGGTGGTCTGCATCCGGTGACCCGCACTCTGGAACGAGTCGAGCAGTTCTTCACCCGCATTGGCTACGGCATCGCCGAAGGCCCCGAGGTCGAAGACGACTATCACAACTTCGAAGCGCTCAACATCCCAGGCCACCACCCGGCCCGGTCGATGCATGACACCTTCTACTTCAATGCCAACATGCTGCTGCGCACCCATACCTCGCCGGTACAGGTCCGCACCATGGAATCGAAGCAGCCGCCGATCCGCATCGTCTGCCCGGGCCGTGTGTATCGCAGCGACTCCGATATCACCCACTCGCCGATGTTCCATCAGGTCGAAGGCCTGCTGGTCGATCGCGACATCAATTTCGCCGATCTCAAAGGCACCATTGAAGAATTCTTGCGGGTGTTCTTCGAAAAAGAGCTGGCTGTACGTTTCCGTCCTTCGTACTTCCCGTTCACCGAGCCATCCGCTGAAGTCGACATGGAATGCGTGATGTGCAGCGGTAAAGGCTGCCGCGTCTGCAAGCAGACCGGCTGGCTGGAAGTCATGGGCTGCGGCATGGTGCACCCGAACGTGCTGCGCATGTCCGGCATCGATCCGGAAGAGTTCTCCGGCTTTGCCTTCGGCATGGGCGTCGAGCGTCTGGCGATGCTCCGTTACGGCGTGAACGACTTGCGTCTGTTCTTCGACAACGACTTGCGGTTCCTCGCGCAATTTCGCTAGTCGTAACGAATTCTTAGGAGAGCAGGATGAAATTCAGTGAACAATGGCTGCGTGGCTGGGTTAACCCGCAGGTAAGTCGCGACGAGCTGGTTGCTCGTCTGTCGATGGCGGGCCTGGAGGTCGATAGTGTGACCCCGGCCGCCGGTGTATTCAGCGGCGTGGTCGTGGGCGAGGTGCTGAGCACCGAGCAGCACCCTGACGCCGACAAGCTGCGCGTGTGCCAGGTCAGCAATGGCGCGGAAACCTTCCAGGTCGTGTGCGGTGCGCCAAACGTGCGCCCGGGCCTGAAGATTCCGTTCGCCATGATCGGCGCCGAGCTGCCGGGTGACTTCAAGATCAAGAAAGCCAAACTGCGCGGTGTCGAGTCCAATGGCATGCTGTGCTCGCAAGCCGAGCTGCAGATCGGTGAAGGCAACGACGGTTTGATGGAGCTGCCGGCCGATGCGCCGGTGGGTGAAGACATCCGTGTGTATCTGGACCTGGAAGACGCCAGCATCGAGGTCGATCTGACCCCGAACCGTGGTGACTGCCTGTCGCTGGCCGGTCTGGCCCGTGAAGTCGGCGCGCTGTATGACGCAGCGGTCACTCGTCCGGCGGTCATGACCATTCCAGCGGTGCACGACGAGGTGCGTTCGGTGGAAGTGCTGGCGCCAGCCGCCTGCCCGCGTTACCTGGGCCGCGTCATCCGCAACGTTGACCTGTCCAGACCAACCCCGCTGTGGATGGTTGAGCGTCTGCGCCGCGCCGACGTGCGCAGCATCGACGCTGCCGTCGACATCACCAACTACGTGATGCTCGAACTGGGTCAACCGCTGCACGCTTTCGACCTCGCCGAGATCAATGGCGGCATCCGTGTGCGCATGGCGGAAGAGGGCGAGAAGCTGGTTCTGCTCGACGGTCAGGAAGTCAGCCTGCGTAGCGATACGCTGGTAATCGCCGACCACACCCGTGCTCTGGCTATCGCTGGCGTGATGGGTGGCGAGCACAGCGGTGTGTCCGCGACCACTCGCGATGTCTTCCTGGAAAGTGCGTTCTTTGACCAGATCGCTGTGGCGGGCAAGGCGCGTTCCTACGGTCTGCACACCGACGCGTCGCACCGTTACGAGCGTGGCGTGGACTGGCAACTGGCCCGTGAAGCCATGGAGCGCGCCACCGGCCTGCTGCTGGAAATCACTGGCGGCGAAGCCGGCCCGATCATCGAGACCGTCAGCGAGCAGCACCTGCCGTCGATCGCACCGATCACTTTGCGTGCGCAGCGCATCACCCAGATGCTGGGCATGGAAATGGATGCGGCACAGGTCGAGCGTCTGCTCAGCGGCCTGGGTCTGAAGATTTCCGCTGACGGTGCAGGGCAGTGGCGCGTAGAAGTGCCGAGTCATCGCTTCGACATCAGTCTGGAAGTCGATCTGATCGAAGAGCTGGCCCGTCTGTACGGCTACAACCGTCTGCCGGTTCGTTACCCGCAAGCGCGTCTGGCGCCACAAGCCAAGGCTGAAGCGCGCAGCGATCTGCCGGAACTGCGTCGTCTGCTGGTTGCTCGTGGTTACCAGGAAGCGATCACTTACAGCTTCATCGATCCGCGTCAGTTCGAACTGTTCAGCCCGGGCGTCGAGCCTCTGTTGCTGGCCAATCCGATCTCCAACGACATGGCTGCCATGCGCTCGTCGCTGTGGCCGGGCCTGGTCAAGGCGTTGCAGCACAACCTCAACCGTCAGCAGGATCGCGTGCGTCTGTTCGAGAGTGGTCTGCGCTTCGTCGGTCAACTTGATGGCCTGAAGCAAGAGCCGATGCTGGCGGGTGTTGTTTGCGGCAGCCGTCTGCCGGAAGGTTGGGCTCAAGGTCGCGACACCGTCGATTTCTTCGACGTAAAAGCTGACGTTGAAGCGGTGCTCGGTTTTGCCGGTGCGCTGGACGCCTTCACTTTCGCTCCGGGCAAGCATCCGGCGCTGCACCCGGGTCAAACCGCGCGCATCGAACGCGAAGGGCGTGAAGTCGGCTTTATCGGCGCAATCCACCCTGAGTTGTCCAAGGCCTTGGGTCTGGACCGTCCAGTCTTCGTCTTCGAGTTGATTCTGGCGGAAGTGGCGGCCGGAAAAATGCCGCAATTCCACGAGTTGTCGCGCTTTCCTGAAGTGCGTCGTGACCTCGCCCTGATCGCGCACAAAGACGTCGCGGCCTCGGCAGTGCTGGACGTAATTCGTGAAAATGCAGGCGAATGGCTCACGGATCTCAGGCTGTTTGACGTGTATCAGGGTAAAGGCATTGATCCTGATAGAAAAAGCCTTGCCGTTGGCTTGACCTGGCAGCATCCATCGCGCACTCTTAATGACGATGAGGTGAATACGACGACGCAAAATATCCTCACCTCGCTCGAACAAAGGTTGAACGCCACGTTAAGGAAGTGACGTATGGGGGCTTTGACGAAAGCTGAGATGGCGGAACGTCTGTATGAAGAGCTGGGCCTGAACAAGCGGGAAGCCAAGGAATTGGTCGAACTGTTTTTCGAGGAAATCAGGCACGCTCTTGAAGACAACGAGCAGGTCAAATTGTCCGGTTTCGGCAATTTCGACCTTCGGGACAAACGCCAGCGGCCTGGCCGCAACCCGAAAACGGGGGAAGAAATCCCGATCACGGCTCGCCGTGTGGTCACCTTTCGTCCAGGGCAGAAGTTGAAGGCCCGAGTTGAGGCTTATGCTGGAACCAAGTCATAACGACGAACTACCCGTCATCCCGGGCAAACGCTACTTCACCATTGGTGAAGTCAGCGAGCTGTGTGCGGTAAAACCACACGTGCTGCGCTACTGGGAGCAGGAGTTTCCTCAACTCAACCCCGTCAAACGCCGCGGAAACCGCCGGTATTATCAGCGCCAGGACGTGCTGATGATCCGGCAGATCCGCGCGCTCCTTTACGATCAGGGTTTCACCATCGGCGGCGCGCGTCTGCGTTTGTCCGGTGATGAAGCCAAAGATGACACCACCCAGTACAAGCAGATGATTCGGCAGATGATTGCCGAGCTTGAAGATGTACTGGTGGTGCTCAAGAAATAAAAAGCGGCTTTTAAATACTTCCAGTTTTCAAAAGCTTGCGATATATTCTTGAGCGCTCTTCGAGAAGAGGGGCAGGTTTCAAACCAGTCGGGGCGTAGCGCAGTCCGGTAGCGCACTAGCATGGGGTGCTAGGGGTCGAGTGTTCGAATCACTCCGTCCCGACCATTATTCCTGATTAAAATCAGACACTTAGGCCGATCAGATGGATCGGCTTTTTTGTGCCTGCGCAAAACTCACGCCGGCGGTGGATTGGAAGGTATTGACCCTGAGCTGGTTATCATGGGAGTTGTCGGAAAATGGATAAGTTATCTCGCTTGAACTCGCTGTTGTTCCAGCACAACGGCGTTGTCTCGCTGAATATCGAAATTCAAGACTTCAAGTACAACCTGGCCTTGACGTTGTCGTCTCTCAATGACTTGGCTTCAGGCGTGATAACGGTACATTTCCACGATGTCAGTGCGCTTGAGCTAAAGGGGTTTGGCGGCGGGCTGACGCAGTTCATGGAGCTCGTCGTAACTCGCGTTGATCGTGGGCTCGACAGAATCCGGTATGAATTAAGAGATGTTGAGGACGAAAAAATAACGTTCTACTTTGCCACCTTCGGTGAGCCGATTCACACCGAACATTCTTGCTTATCTTGATAGATCGTACCGCGGTCGTTATCCGGGCAGGCCCTATCATTTCGCAGCGTGCAAACTGCCCCATTCAATCCCAAAGCGACTCAAATATTTCCTTAAACGATCGGCATCATTTGGCTGCGCTTTGGCCTGGCGTGATACCCCAAACAATCTGCGTCCGGCATCCGACAGGCTGTCTGCCTGTCGACAGACTTCCAGTACTGCCTTCAATTGCAGTCGGTCAAACAGATCCATGCTCTCCGTGTCTCCCGGCAGATCATCCGAAGTGCCGTCCGCTTGCGCCAGCCCCCACGCGTAACGCAGTCGTTCAATTTCCTCCTGCACTTGTGCTTCATCAATCCGCCCGCTATCGGCCAGTGTGGCCATGCGGGTGATCGATGCTGACAGTTCGCGAAAGTTACCCAGCCAGGCCGCTTCCCTGGAGTTGGCAAACGCGAGATAGCGGCGCCGTGCTTCGAGGTTGAATCGCGCGAGCTGGCCGTGCTCCCTGGCGTGGCGTTCGAGCTCAAAGTCGATGTTCGGTTCGATGTCTTCGCGGCGGCCGGCAAGGCCCGGGAGATTGAAGGTCCAGAGATTGATCCGCGCGTACAGGTCTTCGCGGAACAGCCCAACGGCGACGCGGCTGCGCAAGTCGCGGTGGGTGCCGGCGATGATCAGGAAATCGCTTTCGACTTCTTTGTCCGAGCCGAGCGGGAAGAAGCGTTTTTCTTCGATCGCCTTGAGCAGCATGGCTTGTTCGTCTGCGCCCAGTTCACCTATCTCGTCGAGAAACAACATGCCGCCATCTGCCGCGCGCAGCAAGCCGTCGCGGGCGTTTTGGGCGCCGGTGAAGGCGCCTTTGACGTGACCAAATAAGGCCGACATCGCTCCGTCACCGCGCAGTGTGGCGCAGTTCACTTCGACAAAGCGGCCTTGCATCTGATGCCGGTTGCGCTTGAGTTCGTAGATGCGGCGCGCCAGAAACGATTTGCCCGCGCCGGTGGGGCCAATCAACAGCATCGGTGCCTTGGAGCGCACGGCCACGCGTTCCACCTGTTCGATGGATCGGTTGAACGCGGCGTTGCGCGTGGCGATGCCGGACTTGAGAAATTCCAGGCCTTCAAGGCGTTTATTGGCGAAGCGCGAAGCAATGCGATCGTAGCGCGACAGGTCAAGATCGATCAGTGCGTGGGTGCCAGTGGCTTGCTCGTCTTCGCTTTTACGCCTGGCGGGGGAGGTCTGAATCAGTCGGGCCGGCAAGAAGCGCGCTTCGGTCAGCAGGAACCAGCAGATTTGCGCCACATGGGTGCCGGTGGTGATGTGAACCAGATAATCCTCTTGCTCGGTGTCGAAGTCGTAGGCTGTCGTGAAGTCATGCAGGGCACCGTAGACCTCTTCGAAATCCCACGGATTGCGCAACGCCATCGGATGCAGGCGTACTTCGGTTTCTGGCGAAACTTGCCGGATGTCGGCACTGACCCGTTCAGCGAGGCTGATGTCACGGGCGTCGATGCCGTGAATCAATTCCAGCCGGTGGATCAGTACGTCCGGTTGCTGGCACAGACCTACGCTGGGACGCCAATGAGTCCAACGGTTGGCACCTTTGCCGACGCGGTCAAGCGTCGCGCCGATAAACCCGATGGCGACGGTGCGTTTTCTTTGCATGACTATCTCAAAAGATAAATAACGATATCCAATGATAGATTTTCCTAAAGGAGTTTGTCGCTAGTGGCGGAGCAAAACATTCTTTTGAAAAATAAAAAACGTTCAAAATCAATAACATAAAAAATTTTAGCAACGGATTTCGAAAGCTGGCACAGCTGCTGCAATACCTCTGGCAACAAACAGGACAACACAGCGAGACGCCACGATGGCCAACTTCAAACTCTTCAACACGCAATCGAACCAGTTGCCAGCCTGCGACACGTTGAATGCGTCCGGCGCGTCGGCCTATGCCTACACCCCGAAGCATCGATTGGCCCAACTGGCCGTCACCGGTTGCCTGAACTCAACCTTTTACGCATCCGCTGAAAGTCAGCTGGAAGAGGTGTTGAAGCTGGTGGCTGAGCTCGATAGCCGTTTCGTCGCCAAGGCGGCTATCTATGCTCGCCAGAAGGGCCATATGAAAGACATGCCGGCGCTGCTGCTGGCAGCTTTGACGGCGAACCGCTCGGCGCTGGTACCCGAGTTGTTCGAGCAAGTGATCGACAGCGGCAAGATGCTGCGCAACTACGTGCAGATCCTGCGCAGCGGAGCTACCGGGCGTAAGTCCCTGGGTTCGCAACCCAAGCGTCTGGTGCAGAACTGGCTGAACCGCGCGACTGAGCGTCAATTGTTGCAGGCGTCGATCGGCAACCAGCCATCGCTGGCGGACGTGGTGAAGATGGTGCATCCCAAGCCTGCCGAGGTCTGGCGCGAAGCATTCTTCGCCTGGCTGATTGGTAGACCGGTGAATGTGCAGGCGCTGCCTGAACTGACCCGCGAGCTGCTGGCATTTCGCAGTGGCGCCAGTCAGGAAGTGCCCGCGATACCTTTTCAACTGCTCGGCAACGAAACCCTGAGCAAGGAGCAATGGGCCGCACAAGCGTACAACATGGGCTGGCAGGGACTGCGCATCAACCTCAACACCCTCGCGCGGCATGGCGCTTTTGAGGTGCCAGGTTGTGTCGAGTACGTGGCAGCGCGGTTGGCCGATCCGCAGGAAGTGGCCAAGGCACGGGTTTATCCGTACCAGTTGCTGGCGGCCTACCGGATGGTTGGCGATAACGTGCCAATCCAGATTCGCGAAGCGTTGCAGGATGCACTCGAACTGTCGCTGGCCAACGTACCGAAGCTGGAAGGTGCAGTGGTGGTATGCCCGGATGTGTCGGGTTCGATGGGCAGCCCGGCGACCGGTTATCGTCAGGGCGCGACCACGGCGGTGCGCTGCATCGATGTGGCGGCACTGGTGGCGGCAGCGGTACTGCGCAAGCAACCGGCAGCACGGGTGATGCCGTTCGAAGTCAAGGTGGTGGATATCAAGCTCAACCCGCGAGACAGCGTGATCAGCAACGCGGAGAAACTCGCCGGAATTTTTGGCGGGGGCACCAACTGCTCGGCGCCGCTGAAGAAGCTGGCGGACAGCAAGGCCAGGGTCGATACGCTGATTCTGGTATCGGACAACGAGTCATGGATCGACGCGCGGCGCCGTGGTGCGAGTGAGACCATGCTGCAGTGGGAGCGAATCAAGCAGATCAACCCGCAGGCGCGGCTGGTGTGCATCGATATTCAGCCCGGCTATGCGACGCAGGCTGCGGACCGCGATGACATTCTGAATGTCGGCGGTTTCAGTGATGCGGTGTTCGATGTGGTCGAGCAGTTCACCAGCGGTCGTTACGGCGCGCAGCACTGGGTCGAAGTGATCGAGAACATGTAATGAATTGATTTGTCACGGGCGCTGAATGCCGGTGGGACTACATTCAGGACGTCTCATCAAACCCTTGTCAGCGCGTGTGACGGCACGAATGCCTGATGGCTGTACATCTGAAGACCGGTTAACGCCGGTGCGCGGCAACGCGTAACAGTCATCAACTTTTGTCGTGCCACCTTTTTCAAAAAGAAGGCAGCGAATGCAACAGGTACTCCATCGGAACGCGGGTTCGAATCCCGCCCCGGCAACGGGGGCTCGACTGGCAGAGCCACAGTGTCTGTTTTTTTGTCGCTGCACATGGCGAAGCAACGCCGAGTCATCGGCCAATGAATAAAGAATAGAGAAATGAAAGAACACACTTACCAACTGCTCGAAGTCGCCAACGGCAAGCCGATCAAACTCTGGACCGAAGGCGTTCCAGTGGAAAACGAGGCGCGCGCGCAGTTGATGAACACGGCGAAGATGCCGTTCATCTTCAAGCATCTGGCGGTGATGCCGGACGTGCATCTGGGCAAGGGTTCGACCATCGGCAGCGTGATTCCAACGGTGGGCGCGATTATCCCGGCGGCGGTCGGCGTGGACATCGGTTGCGGGATGATTGCGGCCCGTACGTCACTGACGGCTGCCGATCTGCCGGACAACCTGCACGGTCTGCGCAGCGCCATCGAGCAAGCGGTGCCCCACGGGCGCAGTTCGCCTCGCTCGCGACGGGACAAAGGCGCATGGGGCGAGGTGCCGCAGCAGGCCGACCAGGCCTGGGCGGGTCTCCAGCCACGTTTCAAGCTGATCACCGACAAGTACCCGAAACTGGCCAACACCAACAACCGCGGGCACTTGGGAACCCTTGGCAGCGGCAACCACTTCATTGAAGTGTGCCTGGATGAAGCGAACCGGGTCTGGTTCATGTTGCACAGCGGTTCGCGTGGGGTCGGCAACGCCATTGGCAACCTGTTCATTCAGATGGCCCAGGCGGATATGCGGCAGCACATCGCCAACCTGCCGGACCGTGACCTGGCGTACTTCGAAGAGGGCAGCCAGCACTTTGATGATTACGTGGAGGCGGTCGGTTGGGCGCAGGACTTCGCCAGACAGAACCGCGAACTGATGATGCGGGCGGTGATTCAGGCCACGCGGCAGATTATTCGCAAGCCTTTCGACGTGGCGCTGGAGGCGGTCAACTGCCACCACAACTACGTGCAGAAAGAGCGGCATTTCGGCGAAGACGTGCTGGTCACGCGTAAAGGCGCGGTGTCGGCGAAGAAGGGCGAACTGGGGATCATTCCAGGTTCGATGGGGGCCAAGAGTTTCATCGTGCGCGGCCTGGGCAACGAAGAGTCGTTCAACTCCTGCAGCCACGGTGCCGGCCGGACCATGAGCCGGACCAAGGCCAAGAACACCTTCACCGTCGAGGACCAGATCCGCGCTACGGCCCATGTCGAGTGCCGCAAGGATGAAGCCGTGATCGACGAAATTCCGATGGCCTACAAGGACATCGACAAAGTTATGCACGCCCAGCGCGAGCTGGTGGAAGTGCTGCACACCCTGCGTCAGGTGGTGTGCGTCAAAGGATAAAAGGAAAACTGTCATGCAATTCGAAGAGCGCCACCCACTATGCGACACGATGCGTGCGCGGGTACTGGAAGAGTTGGCGCGTATAGAGCGCGAGCGCAATGTCACGGTGCTGTACGCCTGTGAGTCCGGCAGTCGGGCCTGGGGTTTTGCCTCGACCGACAGCGACTACGACGTACGGTTTGTCTACGTGGAAAAACCGCAGTGGTTCGTTCAGGTCGACACGCCACGCGATGTGATCGAGCGGCCACTGGACGACGAACTGGACGTCAGCGGCTGGGAACTGCGCAAGACCCTCGGGCTGTTGCGCAAGTCCAACCCGACGTTGCTGGAGTGGCTCGACTCGCCCTTGGTCTATCGCAGCGAAAGCGCACCGGTGGCGCAGCTGCGTGAGCTGGCCGAAGCCTTCTACAGCCCGCCGGCTGCTCGCAGCCACTATGTGTCGATGGCGAAGAAAAACTTTCGCGGCTACCTGCAAGGCGACAGCGTGCGGTTCAAGAAGTACTTCTACGTGCTGCGACCGTTGCTGGCGGTGCGCTGGATCGATCAGGGCCGGGGACGGCCACCGATGACCTTCAACGACCTGCTGAGCACCGTCGATGATCGTGCACTGCTGGCTGAAGTCGACGAGCTGCTGGCGCTTAAACGCAATGCCGACGAGAGCGCCTATGGCCCGCGTCGCCCGGCACTGCACCGGTTCATCGCTGCCGAACTGGAGCGTGATGTGCCGCGACTACTTAGAACTCAGGAAGACTCGCGACGACTGGATGACTACCTCAGGGACACCGTCGGGTTGTACGCGTAAGGATTGAAATGAAACAGGAAGTGATTGAACTCGACGGCGCGATTGGCGGCGGTCAGGTGTTGCGCAGCGCTCTGAGCCTGTCGATGGTGACCGGTCAGGCGTTTCGCATTAAACAGATTCGCGCCAAACGCAGTCGTCCGGGGTTGTTGCGTCAGCATTTGACTGCGGTCATGGCCGCGGCCGAAGTGTGCGACGCGAAAACCTCCGGGGCGGAGCTGGGCTCTCAGGATCTGCATTTCGAACCTGGAACCATTCGTTCAGGTGATTACCGGTTTGCGATCGGCACGGCCGGCAGTTGCACACTGGTACTGCAGACCCTGTTGCCTGCGCTGCTGGTGGCGCCGGCGGCAAGCCGTGTGCGGATCAGCGGCGGTACGCATAATCCATTGGCGCCGCCCAGCGATTTTCTCACCCGCAGTTGGTTGCCGCTGCTGCGGCGCATGGGTGCCAGTATCGAACTGGATCTGCTGCGTCACGGCTTTGTGCCGGCCGGTGGCGGTGAGATCGACGTAACGGTGCAGCCTTCGCAACTGACGCGACTGGACTTGTGTGAGCGCGGCGTACCGCTGTCGCAACAGGCCCTGGTGCTGACTGCGGGTCTGGCGCCAACGGTCGCCGAGCGTGAGCTGGAGCGGGTCGCCAAGCGCTTGAACCTGTCGGCGGATGCGTTGCATCACATCACGCTCGATCCGGCGCGAGGTCCAGGCAATGTGTTGCTGCTCGAGTATGCATTCGCGCACGTCACCGAAGTGTTCAGCGCTTTTGGTCAAGTCTCGCTGCGGGCGGAGAAGGTGGCGGATGCAGCGATCAATCAGGCGGCAGACTGGCTGCGCAGCGGTGCGGCGGTGGCGGAGCACCTTGCCGACCAGTTGCTGCTGCCGATGGCACTGGCAGGTGGCGGATCGTTCACCACCCCGAGGATGACCGAGCATTTGCGCAGCAATATCACGGTGATCAAGCGCTTCTTGCCGGTGGTTATCGAATGCACGGAGGAGGGGGCGGAGCGCTTGCGGATTGAAGTGTATAGCCGTCGCTGAAGGCAGCGAAGCAGGAGTCGCGTGAACAGGCGGCAAATTGCTGGCCCCCAGGTTTTTCCGCACCGGGCAAACTCGCTTTTTTTCAAAAGGTTAGGTTGGCCATATGCGGACGATTGTCATAACCGTTGCAACGCTTTCCCTGGCTGCGTTGGCCTCTGGAGTCCAGGCGAAGGAGTTGAGCAAGAGTCATCGGTTTGCCTGCACGTGGGGTTCGGAGATTGCCGCCGGTGCCCAGCAGTCCAAACTGTCGGGGATCTCGCTGTACGGCGCGCGCAAACAGCTGCAGGTGCGCAAGTTTCAGCAGCCGTGGATGCGCATGACCGCGATGGGGATTACCGAGCAGACCTACAACAGCACATCGAAGCTCAAGCCTGCAGCGGTCAAGCAGACCTATTACGAACAATGTGTGCGGCATGAACTGGCCCAGCGATAAATCAAAAAGCCCGACCTGAAGAGGTTGGGCTTTTTCATGCCTGACGAAAAGTCAGCGTCAGTTATCGCGCTCGCAGTTGACCATCCACGACACGCCAAAGCGATCCACCAGCATGCCGAAGCGGGCGGCCCAGAACGTCGCCTCCAGCGGCATGTCGACGCGACCGTCCTTGGACAGTGCATTAAACACGCGCTCGGCTTCGGCAATGCTGTCGACGTTGAGGGAGATCGAGCAACCACTCATGCCGTCGGTTGGTCGATCAGGCGTGGTGTCCGAGGCCATGATCATCTGGTCGCCGACTTTCAGGCAGGTATGAATTACCAGAGCGTGGTGTTCTTTAGGGACGTGTTCGGCGGCGGGTGTTTCGCCGAACGTCATGATCGCTTCGAGTTTTCCCTGCAGGGCTTGCTCGTAAAAGGTGAACGCTTCACGGCAGTTGCCGTTGAAGATCAGGTAGGGATTGATGCGCATGGCGGCGCTCCTGGCAGTTGGCGCGGAGTGAGGCGATTTTCGCCAGGTTCCGCGAAAGACGGTTAAAACATAGCAGAGCATTGGACGCTGAAATGGGCAGAGTTTTTCCAGATGTTTTTCTCATGAAAAAGCGCGGTTTGAGCACGGATCAAACCGGCGGAGTACCATGACAGGCTCTATCTGCTGTCGAGCTCACCGTTCCATGCCGTTGATTTCACGCTTCCACGCTCTGCTCGATCAGGCCCGGCGCGCCTTGCTTCTAGTCTGGGCAACTTCACGCGGACTGTTTCTGGGGCTGGTGCTGGCGACCTTGATCGCCGGTGTATTGCCGGCGCTGGCCGCGTGGCTGGGCCAGCGCATTGTCGACGCGGTGGTGACGGCGATGCAATTGCATGCGCAGCAGGGCGATGCACCACTGTGGCCGGTATTGCGTTATGTGTTGATGGAGGCGGGGGTGCTGGCGCTGTTGTCCGGCACGCAACGGGCGTTGTCGGTCCAGCAGTCGCTGTTGCGCGTGCAGTTGGGGCAGAAGGTCAACACGCTGATTCTGGAAAAGGCGCAGACCCTGTCGCTGGTGCAGTTCGAAAACTCGGAGTTCTACGACAAGCTGGTCCGCGTGCGTCGCGAAGCCTCGACCCGGCCGCTGGCGTTGGTGATGAAGTCGCTGGGGCTGATCCAGAACCTGATCATGCTGATCAGCTTCGGTGTGCTGCTGGTGCATTTTTCGCCGTGGGCGCTGGTGCTGCTGGTGGTCGGTGCCTTGCCGGTGTTCTTCGCCGAGGCGCATTTTTCCGGCGACGCTTTCCGTTTGTTTACTCGCCGGGCCCCGGAAAGCCGCCAGCAAAATTACATCGAAACCCTGTTATCCCATGAGGCCTACATCAAGGAGGTCAAGCTGTTTGGCTTCGCGCCGTTGCTGTTGCAGCGCTATCGCGACACTTTCGCCAAGCTCTACGCCGAAGACCGGCGCCTGACGTTGCGCCGTGATGGCTGGGGCTTCGGGCTCGGCTTGCTTGGCACCGGGGCGTTTTATCTGGCCTATGCCTGGGTGGTGATCGACGCGGTGCACGGCAATATCAGTCTGGGTCAGATGACCATGTACCTGGTGCTGTTCAAACAGGGGCAGGGCGCAGTGAGCAGCAGCCTGAGCGCGATCAGTGGCTTGTATGAAGACGGTCTATACCTGTCGAACCTCTACGAATACCTGGCTGAACCGGTGCTGGCCGAGGCCGGGCATCTCACGGTCGGCGCCCAGCCCGGCGATGGATTGCGCTTTGAAAACGTCGGTTTCCGCTATCCGGGCGCCAAGCGTGCCGCGCTGGAAGGCATCGATCTGCATCTGGTGCCGGGCAAAAGCATGGCGCTGGTCGGCGAAAACGGCTCCGGCAAGACCACCTTGATCAAACTGCTGACCCGTCTGTATCGGCCTGATCAAGGCCGGATCCTGCTCGATGGCAGCGACTTGCAGGATTGGGAGGAGACCACGCTGCGCCGGCGTATCGGCGTGATTTTTCAGGATTACATCCGTTACCAATTCACCGTGGGTGAAAACATCGGTGTCGGCGATACCTCGGCCTTCAATGACGAATCCCGCTGGCAGGCAGCGGCAACCGAGGGCATGGCCGCGCCGTTTATCGAAGGGCTTGAGCGCGGTTACGCCACGCAGTTGGGGCGCTGGTTTGCCGGCGGGCAGGAATTGTCCGGCGGGCAATGGCAGAAGATTGCCTTGTCCCGAGCCTACATGCGTCGCGATGCCGACCTGCTTATTCTTGATGAACCGACCTCGGCCCTGGACCCGGCGGCTGAGGCGGCGGTGTTCGAGCATTTCAGCCAGCACACCGCAGGTCGCATGACCTTGCTGATCTCTCACCGTTTTTCCAGCGTGCGCAACGCCGATCAGATCATTGTGCTGGAGGGTGGGCGAATCCTGGAGCAGGGCGACCACGACAGGCTGATCGCCGCCAACGGCCACTATGCCAGCCTGTTCGACTTGCAGGCCCGTGGCTATCGCTAGGAGTCCTGCGCGCTGCGTACGACTGCAGGTCCGGCCACACGCGGCGCGGGTTTGGATTGCATCAGCGCATCGATCGCCTTGCGGTAATTCTGCCCACCCAGCGCCATGCTGTTGTTGTGGGTGCCACCCGGTACCAGCAGCAGGCGCTTGGGTTGTTGCGCGGCATTGAACAGTTGCTCGCTGAAACGCGGTGGTACGAAAGCATCAGCCATGCCGTGCACCACCAGCAGCGGCATGTGGATGTCGGCGATCTTGTCGATGGAGTCGAATTTCTGCGAGAGCAACCAGCGCACCGGCAATGAGGTATTCGCCACGGCGGCAGCCACATCGGCGAGAGAGGTGAAAGTCGATTCGATCACCAGGCCTTTTACCGGCAGCGGTATATGGCTCCGTGCAGCGTTCTGGCCGAGTTCAGCCGCCAGATCAATGGCCACGGCGCCACCCAGCGAGTGGCCGTAAATCAGCCGTTTACTCGGGTCGGGCTGCAGCAGTTTGAAGCGCTCCCACGCCACGCGAGCGTCTTCGTACACACTGCTTTCCGAGGGCAGATCGCCCTTGCTCTGGCCGAAACCCCGATAGTCGATGGCCAGTACCGAGTAGCCGGCCGCGCGCAGTTGCTCGATGCGGAACAACTGCCCGGTGAGGTTCCAGCGCACGCCATGCAAATAGAGGATGGCCGGCGCGTTCGGCCGTTCCGCCGGCCACCACCAGGCATGAATGTTTTGTCCGGCCTTGAAGCGCTTGGGCTGCAGGTCGAGTTCCTGCACGCTGCCCGGCAAACCGTGGTACCAGCCGGCGGTACCCGGTTCGATGCGAAACAGCAGTTTGCGCTCGGTGTGTTCGAGCACGGCACAACTCGTCGGCACGCCAATGATCAGCGCAGCCATCAAGGCGAACGCCAGACGACGGCGACGCAAACGAGTCATGAAGGACAGGAACATGGAACGGACCACCACGGCGCAGGCAAAGAAGGCTTTTTACCAGAAGGCCTGACCTGCGCGTGAGTTTTTCGACCGTCGTGCAGCCTGAACGATTACAAAATGCTGCGGCTCAATCCACCCGCAGTACGATCTTGCCGATGTGGTCGCCACCTTCCATGCGCGCGTGCGCCTGAGCGGCGTCTTGCAGCGAATAGACCTTGTCGATGATCGGCAGGCAGCGTCCGGCTGCAAGCGCCGGCCAGACGTGCTTGCGCAGGTTGTCGGCAATTTCGGCCTTTTCCCGCGATGTGCGCGCCCGCAGCAGCGAACCGGTGACCACCGCACGCTTGGCCATGATCGCCAGCAGGTCGACGTCGTTGGCCTTGCCGCCACCGAGGAAGCCCAGCATCACCAGATGCCCATCCATCGCCAACGCGCTGACATTACTGTTGAGGTACGAAGCACCCATGATGTCGAGGACCGCGTTTACCCCTTGGCCTGCGGTCTTTTCCGCGATGACCGCCGCGAAATCCTGCTCCCGGTAATTGATCGGCTGCCCACCCAGTTGGCTGATCGCCGCGCATTTGTCCGCGCTGCCGGCGGTGGCGAAGGCTTCGATGCCGAACTCGCGGCAGAGCATCAGCGCGGTCGTTCCGATGCCGCTGGTGCCGCCGTGAATCAGCACGCGCTGACCCCGCTGCGCGCCACCGAGGCCGAACAGGTTGGCCCACACGGTAAAGAAGGTTTCCGGGATGGCGGCGGCCTGCACCCAATCCAGTCCCTCGGGGATCGGCAGGGTTTGCCCGACTGGCACGGTGCAGTACTCGGCGTAACCACCACCATTGGTCAGCGCGCAGACCTCGTCACCGACGGCAAACTCGCTGACGCCGGCACCCAGTGCCACGACTTCGCCAGCCACTTCCAGACCGGGGATCGGGTTCATGCCGGGCTTCATCGGATATTTGCCGGCCCGTTGCAGGGCGTCCGGACGGTTGATCCCGGCGGCACGCACGCGGATCAGCACTTCGCCTTCGGCGGCGACCGGCAATGGCACGCGCCGGGCTTTCAGGACTTCGGGGCCACCGGGTTCGGTGATTTCGATTCGGGTCATTTCTTGGGGCAGGGACATAACGATTCCTCCGAGGTCAGGTTTTGTAAATGGGAGCATGCGGCGCAACCAATGATTCCCTTCAATGTGCACAGCATTGCGGTTCCGTCCGGGCCGGCAGCCATTTCATTGCATGCTCCAGCAGCAGCGCCACGACGACCGCGCCACCGGCTATGACGAACAACAGCGCGTGCTGACCGCCGCTGGCATTGAACAGCGCGGAATAGGCAAAGCCGGCCAGCGCCTGAAAGGTCGCGAACGACACTGTGGCGCGGCTCCAGGCAACTTGCTGGCGATGATGTTCCGGCACCAGCTCATGCACCCGGGCCAAGGCCAATGGCACGATGCCGGGCGGGAATGAGCCGAGGATCACCGCCAGTAACGCCAGTGCCAGCATCGAGTGAGACGTCGCCAGTAACCCAAGGGCGATCGCCTGCACCACCAGCACCAGGCGAATGCCGATCCGAGCGCCAAGCTGATCGGCGAGAAAGCCATAACTCACCGGCCCGACAATCGCGCCCAAACCGTACATCACCCAGATCAAGGCCCCGACATGCGCCCCGGCACCGAGTCCGCGCGCCACGTAATCCACCAGAAACACCATGGCCGGCACCAGGCCTGCGGCCATAAAGGCGTATTGCGCGAACAGCAGATAAACAGCGCGTGGCGTCGGTTCAACGGGCACCGTTTCGTGCGCAGCCGTCGAATGCGCAAAATCGGACGGCCAACCGAACCAGCTCAATGCCGTCAGCACCAGGGCTAAAGCCCCAAGGCCCAACCAGGTTGCCTGCAAACCGAGGCTCAACAGCGGTGGCACCAGCGTCCCTGAACCCGCGATGCCAAGACCGATGCCGAGAAAAATCGCGCCACTGGCCAAGCCTCTGCGTGCGGCCGGAACATGCGGCAGTACCGTCGCCGCCACCAGCACCATGATCGCGCCACCGGCAATCCCGGACAGCAATCGCCAGCCGAAGAACCAGCTCACCGAGAGCGGAAACGCGCAGGCAAAAAAGGCCGCCGTGACCACCAGCATCATCAGCCGCAAGGCGTTCTTGTTGCCGAGCTGGCGCGCTGTCGGCCGGCCCAGAAGGGCGCCGATCAGATAACCCACCAGGTTGGCCGCTCCGAGGTAGACCACATCATTGGCGCTGAACCACTGCGCTTCAATCAGCGAAGGAATCAACGGCGTGTAAGCGAAACGCGCCAGTCCGATGCTGACCAGGCTGGCGCAGAGGCCGGCGAAGATCGGCAGCCAGATACCGGTGGAAGTTGAAGTACGCATGATAGCGATCTCGCGAAAGGTTTATGGCGTACAGCATATCGGCTATCGTTGCTGCGTTAATGCGGCGATTAAGCTGCACTACGATGCAAATATGCATCGCCGGGAGAGAGCATGAATTGGGATGATGCACGGGTGTTTCTCGCCGTTTGCCGCGAGTCGACGTTGCGCGGTGCGGCGCGGATATTGGGGGTGGATCAGGCCACCGTCGGACGGCGGATAACGGCGCTGGAAAAGTCCCTGAGTGCGACGCTGTTCCTGCGCACGTCCGACGGTTATGCGCTGACCGCGGTTGGCGAGGCGGCGCTTAAAAGCGTCGAAAAAATGGAGCATTCCGCGCTCGAACTCGAACGCCAGATCCAGGGTCTGGATGATCGTCTGACCGGCACGGTGCGGGTCAGCACCACCGATTCGCTGGCCGTCGATTTCCTTATCCCGGCGATCGCCGGCCTGCATGCGCGCCATCCGGACGTGCGCGTGCAACTGGACGCCTCTACGCAGATCCTCAGCCTGGCCAAGCGCGAAGCGGACATTGCCGTGCGCAACACCCGGCCGGACAACCCGGACCTGATCGCCCGGCGGATTGCCCGCTGGCCGGTCGGGTTGTTCGCCTCCCAGGCGTATATCGACGCCCATGGCGTGCCGCAGCCGGACACGGCGTTTGATGGGCATGATCTGGTGGTCTATCAGCCGTATCTGCAGAGCAAAAAGGATCTGACCCTGGTAGCGGAGCCAATGAATCGCGGCCGGATCGTTGCCAGCCTCAGTTCCAGTTTGCTAGTGCGCCGGTCCATTGCGGCCGGTCTGGGTGTCGGGGAGATCCCGGTGTACATGGGCGAGCGAGATGGTCTGGTCCGACTCTGGCCGCAGCGCACGCGACCACTGCCGTATGAAGTCTGGCTGGTGACCCACGCGGATCTGCGCCATACGGCGCGGGTGAGGGCGGTGATCGAGGAGATTGTCGAGGCGTTTGCCCTGGAAAATGAGTAGGCACGAGTGGTTTTGGCGCGGCTACAGCTTCTGACGAAATAGCCTACGAATGACGCTGAATCAGCCGGCTTGTGGGGATTGGAGAAGAATCCTATCGTTTCCACAGGTCGGTGAGAGATGCAGGGCTCGCACCAAAGTAATCGGCCACGGAAGGTCGTAACCCACCAACGGTGATGAGTTGAAAGTCAGGGAAGTCAGTCTGTATCCATACAGTGATCCATTGAACGAAACCCGGAATACGCAAACCATGAGTACGATAAGCCGCGAAGAGTTCGATGCCAGGATCGAAACCATAGAGACAAGAATGGATGCCCGGATGGAAGGTGTGTCGATGCGGATCGATGCGTTTCTGGCGGCGCAGGCAGAGCGGGACAAGGCCAACGGCCGGACTCAGGCAGAAATGGACCGCACTCAGGCGGAGAGGGACCGCACGCAGGCAGAGCGGGAACGGGCCCGGGCAGAGCGAGACAAACGCTTCGAACTGATGTCGTCCACCCTCCAGACCATAGCAGCAGAGTCGAAAGAAGCGCTCAAACAAGCGAGTACCACCAAGGCCAACGTCTGGGCAGCGACTGCCGTTCAATTGGTGGGGCTTGTTGCGATCGTCATCGGTGCCTGTTATGCCAATCAGGCCAACATGTATGCAGCGGTCCAGACGACCCTGGCGGCGATTCAGGCGGGCAAGGAGTTCACTGTGCCGATGCCCCCGACGCTGCCATGGCTCAAACCACCGCAATAAAAACGGCCTTCATCGGAAGGCCGTTTTTTTGTGGGCATTGAAACACTGTGTCATGGCATCTCTGGCAATTCCTGTGGCCGCAGATCGAACACCAGTACTTCGGCATCCACGCCATTGCTCAGGGTCAGGGCCTGTTCTTCACGAACCCGCACGCCATCACCTTCCTGCAACTGCACGCCGTTGAGCTCAACAGTGCCCCGCGCCACATGCACATAGGCGTAGCGATTGGCTGGCAATTGCAGCGTTGCGCTTTCCTTGCGGTCGAACAGGCCGGCGAAGACCCGTGCGTCCTGACGCACTTTCAGCGAGCCATCAGCGCCGTCCGGCGAGATGATCAGTTGCAGGCGACCGCGTTTTTTCTGCGCGCTGAAGTGCTCCTGCTGATAGCGCGGTTTGGCGCCAGCCACGTCCGGCACGATCCAGATCTGCAGAAAGTGCACAGGTCGGGTGGCCGAATGATTGAACTCGCTGTGGGCGACGCCACTGCCGGCACTCATCAGTTGCACGTCACCGGGGCGAATCACCGAACCGGTGCCGAGGGTGTCCTTGTGCTCCAGCGCGCCTTCCAGCACGTAGGAGAAAATTTCCATGTCGCGGTGCGGGTGCTGGCCGAAGCCTTTGCCGGCCGCTACGCGGTCATCGTTGATCACCAGCAGGTCGGAAAAACCCTGCTCACGCGGGTTGCGGTAGCTGGCGAAGGAAAAGGTGTGGAAGGACTTCAACCAGCCATGATTGGCGAGGCCGCGGTCGGAAGCTTTACGAAGCGTCAGCATGATGAAATCTCCTTGGCGGGACGTTGATTCGTCCGAGTGAGGAGAAGCTTACTGTTAACCAATCGATGCAATAAGCAGGCAGGATTTGAAACACTGTCCCGCTCAGGTTGACAGTTTTGCGTACTGGATCACGCATTCAGTTCGCGGCTCGGCCCGCACTTGGCCATAATGCCAAGTCTGGTTCCTTTCTCAGCTTGCAGTGATGTTCACCCATGAAAACCGTGGCAATGGTGCTGTTCCCCGACTTTCTTCTGCTCGACATGGCCGGTCCCATGGAGGTGTTTTCCGTCGCCAATCGCTACCTGAAACCCGAAAATCACTATCAGTTGATCACCCTCGGCACCGAACGGGGCATGCTGCGTGCGTCGAATGGCGTGCAGGTACAGACTGATCGCCATATCGACGACCCTGCGCAGGCTTTTGACCTGTTGCTGGTGCCCGGCGGACCGGGGGCCTATAACGAAAGGCACCCGGCGTTGCTCGCCTGGCTGCAGCGGTCAGTGGGGCAAACCGGTTGCTACGGTTCGATTTGCACCGGTGCGTTTGTGCTCGGGCATGCCGGGTTGCTCGACGGCTACCGGGTAACCACCCACTGGAACTACACCGAACGATTGATCAAGGCTTTCCCCAGGGCGCAGGTGGAGACCGACCAGATCTACACCGAAGACCGCAATCTGATCACCTCCGGCGGCGTCACCGCCGGCATCGATCTGGCGTTGGCCGTGGTCGCCCGCGATCACGGCAAAAAAGTCGCTCAGGACGTGGCCAAAGTGTTGCTGGTGGTGATGAAGCGTCAGGGCGGGCAAGCGCAGTTCAGCCCGTTGATGGCCGCGGTGGCCCCGCAGGAAACCGCCATCACCCGGGTGCAGAATCATGTGCTGGAACACCTCGACCAGGCGTTCACGGTCGAGCGCATGGCCGCTCTGGCGAACATGAGTACCCGGCATTTTGCGCGGGTGTTCGCTCGGGATGTGAACATGACGCCGATGGAGTTTCTGCAGAACGCGCGGATCGATTGCGCGCGCAATCTTCTGGAAACCAGTGAGCTTCCCTTGAAGACTGTGGCCTACAAAAGTGGTTTCGGCAGCGTGCGCCACATGCGCTTTCTGTTCGCTGAAAAGCTCGGTCTGACCCCGGCGCAATACCGCGAACAGTTCAGCTAGAGCGGTTTTGTCCGTGCGGTGCACCCGGATGTCCGTGTTGCGCCCCGTCCGAAGGTTGTACCGTCACCTGCGCCTGCCAAGATAAGGTCAACGCTTGGAAGGGAGACGCGGCGGACGTCGGGGGCATCTTGCCCCCGACCGCTGGCGCTGGAAAATGGCATGAACAGCCTCACTGATTTGTCCGCTGCATCGGTCCTGTGTTTCGGGCCATTCGCCTTTCATCTGCGTCAGCGGCTGGTCCTCGACGGCGACCGGCAATTGCGCATGGGCGGGCGTGCCCTCGATATTCTGCAGGTGCTGGTCGAGCGCGCCGGCCAGACGGTGAGCAAGGAACAACTGATTGCCCTGGTGTGGCCGGACAGCGTGGTCGCGGAGATCAACCTGCGGGTGCATATCGCCGCGTTGCGCCGGGCATTGCGCGACGGCGAGAACGGCCAGCGCTACATCGTCAATGTGCCGCAATGCGGCTACTGCTTCATCGCCCCGGTGCACGGTCAGAGCGTTGCGCAGGTGGTGTTCGAAACCCTGCAGGCGCCACAGCATAATTTGCCCGCGCGGCTGACGCCGGTCATCGGTCGCGATTCGCTGGTCGGCAGCTTCGTGCGGCAAATGCCGCTGTGCCGGCTGATGACCCTGACCGGTCCCGCCGGAGTCGGCAAATCCACGGTGGCACTGCGGGCCGCCGAGTTGCTGCTGCAGCATTATCGCGATGGCGTCTGGTACTTCGATCTGTCGGCTACCGAGCATGTCCCGTCGCTGCTCGATCAACTGCTGTGCACCCTCGACACAACATTCGACGCGTTAGCCTCGCGTCATGCCTTGCTGGTGCTGGATAACGGCGAGCGGCGTCGCGAATCCTGTCGGGCGCTGGTCGATCGCTTGCTGCTGACCGCGCCGCGCCTGGCGCTGCTGGTGACCAGCCGCGAACCGCTAAAAGCCGATCTCGAAACCCTGCAAGCCATTGCGCCGCTGACCTTTCCCGACGCCTTGTTCCCAGGCAGTGTTGACGAGGTCATGGGTTATCCGGCGGTGCAATTGCTGGTCAGCCGCGCCCGCGCCCGTCAGCACGATTTCTGTTTGCGGGAACAGGATGTGCCGATCGTCTGTGACATCTGCCAACGGCTCGACGGTCTGCCGCTGGCCATCGAGTTGGCCGCCGCGCAGGTCGATGCACTGGCGCTGGTGGGGCTGCAAACGCAACTGGACAACGGCCTGCGCCTGCTCAGCCATGGCCGCCGCACCGCGGTGCCAAGGCTGCAGTCGATGAATGCCGCGCTGGACTGGAGCTATCAGGATCTGCGGACCAGCGAACAACGGGTTTTGCAGCGGCTGTCGGTGTTCTTGACGCCTTTCACCGAGCAGGCCGCGTTGCGCGTGCTTGACGGTGAGCACCTGACCGCGATCATCGAACGCCTGGCCGCCAAGTCATGGCTGACGGTGGAGCGGGGCGCCGGACCGGTGCGCTACCGGATGCTCAACACCATTCGCAGCTATGTCCGCGAACAACTGGAAGTCAGCGATGAACCGAGCGATATCGTCCAGCCGCCTGCGCCGTATCAATGGCGCAACCGTTCAGGCGCAGGCCTGCAACTGCTCGCGCAACACGTCGAGTAGTAAGCGCACCTTGCGCAAGTCCGGAGTGGCATAGCCTTCGCTGAAGCGCTGGTAGATCGGCGCCAGCAGATCCAGCGCCTCACGGTAACGTGCCTGGCGCTGCCAGAGCTGTGCCAGCGTGGTTGCGCTACGCAGTTCCCAGGCGAGCGCGCCTTGGGAGCGAGCGATGGCCAAGGCGTTTTGCAGCAGGTCTTCGGCCTGTTCAGCGGTATTGATGGTGCCTGGGCAATCGCTTTCGCGAGCAAGCTCGCTCCCACCGTTGTACGAATCCCTGTGGGAGCGAGCTTGCTCGCGAATAGGTCCCTGAACAGAACCCGCCTCAATGGCCAACAACCGCTGCGCCTCGGCCCGCAACACCTCCGCGGTGCTCCAGCCGGCCGCGCCACTGCGTGCGCGCTGCAGCAAGGCGTCATCGATATGGCGCGCATCGAGCGTGACCATCAATTCCTTGATCAAACCCTCTGTCGGTGGCCCCGGCGGGGCGAGGCGCTCATCGATGACCTGCGCATAATGCCGCCCCCAGTTATGGAACAGCAGCACCGAGTGCTTCTGCGCCTGTTCCAGCAACAGCTGTAACAGCGCGCGGGCAGTCTCGCGGTCACCGTTGTAATGGGCGATCAGGCAGCTGGCCAGAGCCAGGGTGTAGCAGATCGAGGTGCCGTGGTTGATCTGCACGGCGATGTCCAGGGCTTGGCGGGCCGTGCGCCATGCCTGTTCGGGAAAGCCTTGCAGCCATAGGACCCTTGCGAGAATGGTCAGCGACGCCACGCTCTGGTCGTACTGCACGCCAAACCCGTGGGTGAAGCGGTTGCGATAACCACTGTGGGCCATGCGCTGGATCACCTGCTCGGCGCTGGCCCGCGCTTGCGGCTGGTCGCCGGCAAAGTGCAGGGCGAGGACGCGCAAGCGATGAATGCTCAACGACAGCAACGGGTCGTCGTGGTCGCCGAGGCGGTTGAACTGTTCGCTCTGTTGTAAGGCGGCCTGGTAATGGCCGCAGCTGAGATTGACCGCCAAGTGGCCGGATATCGCACGCAACTGCCCGGCAACATCGCCATGCTGATGCGCCAGGGCGTTGGCCTGAGTGAACGCCTCGATGGTTTCCGGCGAACCGCCCCAGGTGTGATAACAGGCACTGCCCAGTGCCAGTTGCAGCGCAATCTCCAGCCGAGGGCAGGGGTGTTCGGCGTCGGCAAGCAAGGTCAGCGCCTCGCGTACATAAGCACCATATTCCTTGAGCAGCGACAGTTCCTGCCACAGCGCCGCCGAGCTGGCCGTCAGGCGCACGCCGAGCTGGCGCGTACCGGCACCGTGCAAACTCCAGTCGAGCGCCGCGCGCAGGTCTTCCAGGCCTCGGGCGTAGCGCTCGATCCATTGCGTGGTCGGCGTGCGCTCCCACTCGGCTTGCGCCTGCTCCATCACGGTCAGACAGCGTTCGGCGTGGCGCTCGCGCAGGGTGTCGCGTTCACCGCTGTGTTCGAGTTTTTCCAGCGCGTAATGCCGGGTGGTGTCGAGCAGGCGATAGAACACCTCTTCATCGCCGACATCCACATTGAGCAGTGATTTGGCTACCAGTTGCGTGACCGCCGCCAGCACCTCGGTGGGTTCTATGTGCTGGCCGACAATCACCGCCGCGGCCGACGCCAGACTGAAGCTGCCGCGGAACACCCCGAGCCGGCGCAAGCAGGTTTGCTCGCACGGGCTCAGCAGGTTGAAGCTCCAGTCCAGCGTGGCATGCAAGGTCTGGTGCCGTGCATGGCGCTGCTGGTTACCGGCCGCCAAAGGGTGCCGTTGATGTTGCCATTGCTGCAGCAAACCGCTCAGCCCGAGACTTCCAACCTGGGCTGCGGCCAGCTCCAGCGCCAGTGGAATACCGTCCAGGCGCCGACAGATCTCCATCGCCAGCGGTAACTCGGCGTCACTCAATTCAAAGTGTTCCTGCGCGGCCATGGCCCGTTCGACGAACAGTTGCAGGGCGGCGAAAGCCATCGCCTGTTCGCGATCGGGTTCGCTCGTCGGTGGCGGGCAGTCGAGCGAGTCCAGACGCTGCACGAACTCGCCCTCGGCGCGCAGGCTCTCCCGGCTGGTGGCCAGAATGTGCACCTGCGGCGCGCCGCGCAGGAGGCTTTCGGCGAGCAGCGCCACGGCGTCGATCAGGTGTTCGCAATTGTCGATCACCAGCAGCATCTGCCGCTCGCGCAGATCGTTGATCACCGCTGCCAGAGGCTCGCCGTCATGCACCGACAAATTAAGCAGGGTCGCCAAGTGCGAGGCGATCAGCGCCGGATCGTTGAGCGGCGCCAGGTCGAGCAGGCGGATGCCGTCGCGATAGCGGCTGATCAGTTGTTCGGCAACGCGCAGCGCGACGGTGGTCTTGCCGATACCGCCGGGGCCGACCAGGGTGATGCAACGCTGCAGCGGCAGTTGCTGCATCAGGCTGTCGACCAGCGGTTGACGACCGATCATCCGGGTGTGGCGCAACGGCAGATTGTGCCGTGCTGGCGCCGCTTCGTGCGGGCGTTGTTGGTCGGTCTGCACGGTCAGCGGCGCGACGAAACTGTAGCCGCGCTGGGCCACGGTGACGATGTAGCGCTGGCCGGCCTGACCATCGCCCAGCGCCTTGCGCAGGGCTGCCATGTGCACCCGCAGGTTGATGTCTTCGACCACGCTGTCCGGCCACACCCCGGCGAGCAACTGCTGTTTGCTCACCACCTCGCCGGCATGCGCCAGCAGCATCAGCAGAATGTCCATCGCGCGTCTGCCCAGGCGCAGCGGCTGGTCACCTTCCATGACCAGTCGCTGCCCGGTGTAGATCCGATAGGGGCCGAAGCCGATGGCCTGATTCGGGGAAAGACTCAACAGCACACTCCTGCGGTAATGCGACGATCCCGGCACAGCGGCGTTGCGTAGGGACGCAACCCGTCTGATGCAAGGTATCGCAGCATATTCCTCAGGTTTGGCCGTCAGTGCAACGGCAGGTGCTCGGGTCACACTCAAAAGGTCATGGGCCGGGTCCGGGTGTCCTTGCCTTCACGCATGACCTGACAGCGCCAGGCGAACGGATTGATCCCTTCGCTGCGGGTAAACATATGACAGAAATGCGCCTGATCGCAGAAGCCGCATTCGAGGCTGATCTGCGTCAGGCTCAGGCCGGTGTGCTGGATCAGCAGCTTGGCGCGGGCGATGCGTTGCTCGCGGATCCAGTCCTGTGGCGCCAGGCCGGTGCTGGCCTTGAACGCCCGGGAGAAATGGCTGCGCGACAGCGAGCAGGCACGTGCCAGCTCGGCGACTTCCAGACTTTCTCCGAGACGTTCGAGGATCAGTTGTTTGACCCGTCGCTCGCGTTGCGGGCTAAGGCCACCGATGGCGGGCTTGCGGTGGTCGCTGGTGGGGGCGAGGGCGACGGTTTGCTGTAGATGAGCCATGGCCAAAGTCCGTGTCGTGGGAGCGAAAACAACGCTGCGCAGAGGCCTCAATTGTTAGAACGAGCGCTGCGGGCTGACGAGTTAATCGTTGTTAATTCGCCGGCCGGAACAGGGTGCAGCCACCACTGATCGGGTAAAGTGCACAGCACTTGCGCCTGGCCATCGAAGGAACCGGAATCCATGAACCGTAACGATCTACGCCGCGTCGACATGAACCTGCTGGTGATTTTCGAAGCCTTGATGTTCGAAAAGAACCTGACCCGCGTCGCTGAAAAACTGTTCATGGGCCAACCGGCGGTGAGTGCCGCGCTGGGCCGTCTGCGCGACCTGTTCGATGATCCGCTGCTGCTGCGCAATGGTCGCAGCATGGAGCCGACCGCGCGTGCGCTGGCGATCCTGCAGGAGCTGCAACCGGCTATGGACGTGATTTCCGGTGCGGTCAGCCGGGCCAAGGAATTCGATCCGGCGACCAGTTGCGACGTATTCCGTATCGGCCTGTCGGATGACGCCGAGTTCGGTCTGTTTCCGCCATTGCTGCGCCAGTTGCAGGAAGAGGCACCAGGGATCGTGGTCGTGGTGCGCCGCGCCAACTACCTGCTGATGCCGACATTGCTGGCGTCCGGGGAAATCTCCGTCGGCGTGAGTTACACCACCGATCTGCCGGCCAACGCCAAGCGCAAGAAACTGCGCGACATTCCCTGCAAGGTCTTGCGCGGCGACAACCGCCCAGGCCCGCTGACCCTCGACGAATACTGCGAGCGGCCTCATGCGATGGTGTCGTTCTCGGGGGATTTGAGCGGCAACATCGACGTGGACCTGGCCAAGGTCGGTCGCAGTCGCCGGGTGGTGCTCGGGGTGCCACAGTTCAGTGGCTTGCGTGCGCTGCTGGCGGGCACCGAGATGATCGCCACGGTGCCGGATTACGCCGCCTGCGCTTTGGTGGAAGGCTGCGCCTTGCGCGCCGAAGACCCGCCATTCCCGATCGACGCCGCGCAACTGTCGATGGCGTGGAGCGGGGTGCACGACAACGACCCGGCCGAGCGCTGGCTGCGCTCGCGGATCAGTCAGTTCATGTCGGTGTCGCTGGACATTCCGGCCGTGTGAGTGGCCGCTCGTCTAAAACAGTGTTTACCCTGTCAGTTCTGACAGTGGTGCGTGCTCGTCTTCCGGTGTTTGATGGGGCCATGCCGAAATGGCCCCCTCTCGAGGGAAGTGAATGTGGACACGCCAATTGCTGCGCTCACCAGTGACGATCTGCCGCCACTTGAAATCAGGGAAAGTTCCGCCTGGGTGTTGGAGCCGAAGGCCGTTCGGAACAGCCTGACGATAAAGGTCGAATTTCCTTGGTTGCCAGACGACTCCATTACGATCAAGGCGGCTGGAACGCCGGGTCTCGGCTCCTATACGTCGCCGCCCATACCGATTGGCAGATTTGAGCATCCCTTCGATACTCGTATTGACCCCCATCTGTTGGCGTTCAATCTCGGGCAGACCGTTATCTTCACTTACGATCTCTACCGGGGCACGGCACTGCCGGTGACATCACATCCTTTGCCGCTTTTCGTACCAGTCATCAATCAACTTGATCTGCCCCGGCCGGTGATCAAAGAGGCAAGCGTCGAAGGTGAGGGCACTCATCTGGATGTGAGTGCTCTGACCGAGGTGACCTTGCGTATCCGCTCGTGGTTACTGAGCAAGCGCGGGCAGTTCTTCTGGCTCAAGCTTAAGGGCGAGAGGGTCGATGGCAGTGTCTGGGAGCATTGGTATTGGCAAGCGCCGGAAAATGTCGTCGCTGATCAATTCAGTTCCGGCTATTACGAAGAGAAAGTTCCTGCCGCACCGCTGCAAGGTCTGAAAAATGGCAGCGTGCTGACCATGAGTTTTTGGGCCGGGCTGCAATTCAGTCCGGATCGATCGGATGCCCAGGCATTTGCCCATCGCAACTACATTGTCCAGACAGTTGCAACCAATACGCCCAGCATAATGTCGGTCACTGATGCCGAGGGTGAAGTCGCCGATGGCGCAGACACCCGCTTCACCCGCGTCACCTTGAGCGGTAGAGGCTTCGGTGCAATAGATGTGTTCGATGGGCCAACCCGTCTCGCCACGGTCACCGGCGTAGCAGGTGTCTGGACATATGTAGCAGATGCACTGACCGGAGGCCTGCATTCGTTCACGGTCCGTTTGGCAGATGGCGGCGGGGGAACGTCCAGTCCGAGGCGAATCAATGTCGTCGTTCAAAACCTGGAGGTAACGGTTGCCGAGGCGCCCGATAATGGCAATGTTGATCCGTTGGCGGTACTGACCAGTCTGACGGCTGTCGTGGATTACGACATGCAGCCCAGCGACCGGCTCAGAGTCCGCTGGACTGCTGCGCCGGGAACCCCGGCGGCGGGCTCACACACGACCAATACCGTCACGGCCGGTACCACGCGTCCCAGAAGAGTCCCATTGCCGCTTACGCTCGTGGCGTTCAGCCTGGGCAAGCGGGTAACGGTGAGCGCCGAATATGATCGCGGTACGGCCCAGCCTGTGCCTTTGGGGCCCATTCATCTGAATGTGGGGATGATCCCGGCGGACAGGTTCATTGCGCCCGTCTTCCTCGAGGCCAATGGTACGTCGGACCTGATCCTGGCCAATGTGCAGGGTGGCGCGACCTTGCGCTTTGGTGTATGGCCGCATTTCGCGAGATTGCAGGCACTCTGGCTGGATCTGGAGGGCGAAGACATCAACGGCGCCCCCCATAATCTCGCGATGTGGACAGGCAATGTCACCGTCAACCAGAGCTGGGTCTTCAATAGCGGGTACAGCGTCATTGTCTTGTTCAGCTATTTGAAGGATTTGCGTGCGGGCAGCACGTTGACCGTGCGCTTCAGGGTCAACCTCGACACCGTCGCGAATTCGTCAACGGCTCAGGCTTTTGTCCTGCGTCAATACACGATTCGGTAGGGCGGGCGATCAAGAGCAAAGAGAGCACACCCATCCAATTTCGCCCCGATCAATCGTTGCACCATGGCCTGCAATGATTGATCAAGGGTGGGCCCATGAACGCTGTACAACGCAATGACCAGGCGCAAAACCTCGGCCTGCTGTTCCTGCGGGTCACTGGCGGGTTGTTTCTGCTGTTCGTCCACGGCTTACCCAAGCTGCTGGACTTCACCGCGCAGCTGCAACTGATTGAAGACCCGTTCCACCTCGGTGCCCACCTCACGCTGATCCTGGCGATCTTCGCCGAAGTCCTCTGCCCGCTGCTGATCGTCGCCGGAGTGCTGGCGCGTCTGGCGTGCTTGCCTATTCTTTTTGTGCTGCTGGTGGCGCTGCTGGTCGTGCATCCGCAATGGAGTGTGGCCGAGGGGCAGTTCGGCTGGTTGCTGTTGATCCTCTTCACCACTGTGCTGATCGCCGGGCCGGGACGGCTGGCGCTCAATGCTCGTTTGCCCGGAGTGCTCCGTTATGCCTGATACCCAGTCCCTGAGAAAACCGGGAACCGATGAAACCGTGACGCTGATCGTCAAGCACCGGGTCAAGGCCGGTTTCGAACAGCCCTACGAAGCCTGGCTGCGCAATATCGTCAGCGTCGCGGGGCGCGAAGAAGGGCACCTGGGCGTGGACGTGATGCGCAGCAAACAGGGCGGTCTCTCGCTGTTCACCTGCGTGCTGCGTTATTGCTCGACCGAGGCGATGCAGCGCTGGCTCGATTCGCCGCAACGTCAGGCGCTGATCGAAGAAGCCGCGCCGATGCTCGCCGACGGGGACCAGACCGAGGTCAATGCGGCCAACGAATTCTGGTTCACGCCACTGGCCGATGCCGGCTCGCCGCCGCCGCGCTGGAAGCAGGCGGTGGTTTCACTGTTCGTGATCCTGCCACACACCTTGCTGGTGCCGCTGATCTGGGGGCCGTTGCTCAAGCTCAACGGTTTTCTTTCCAACTATGTGGTGGCGACATTTCTCATCACCCTGACCATCGTGGTGTCGGTGGTCTACGTGTGCATGCCGGCTGCCACCCGTTTGTTCGCGCCATGGCTGGCGGCCAGTCAGCCCCATGAACATCTTGAATCCAATGCCAATCCGCCGCGCTGAAGCGGCGGATCCGGGCTTCGTTTCACTTATCTCGAAGGAACTGCGATGAACGCCGATCTGATTCTGTTCAATGGCCAATTTCATACGGTAGACCGCGAAAAACCCCTCGCCAGTGCCGTGGCGATCAAGGACGGGCGCTTTGTTGCCGTCGGTAACGACGCCGAGGCCATGGCCCTGCGCGGTTCGGCCACGCAAGTGGTCGACCTCAAGGGCCGCTGCGTGATCCCCGGCCTCAACGACTCGCACCTGCACCTGATCCGTGGTGGTCTGAATTACAACCTCGAACTGCGCTGGGAAGGTGTGCCGTCGCTGGCCGACGCTTTGCGTATGCTCAAGGAACAGGCCGACCGCACGCCGACTCCGCAATGGGTGCGCGTGGTCGGTGGCTGGAACGAATTCCAGTTCGCCGAAAAGCGCATGCCGACCCTTGAAGAACTCAATCAGGCCGCGCCGGATACCCCGGTGTTCGTCCTGCACCTGTATGACCGCGCGCTGCTCAACCGCGCCGCCCTGCGCGTGGCCGGTTACACCCGTGACACGCCGAACCCGCCGGGTGGCGAGATCGTTCGCGATGCCAACGGCAACCCGACCGGGATGCTGGTGGCGCGGCCGAACGCGATGATTCTGTACTCGACGCTGGCCAAGGGGCCGAAGCTGCCGCTGGAATATCAGGTCAACTCGACCCGCCAGTTCATGCGCGAACTCAATCGCCTTGGCCTGACCAGCGCGATCGATGCCGGCGGTGGTTTCCAGAACTATCCGGACGACTATCAGGTGATCGAACAACTGGCCAAGGACGACCAGTTGACCGTGCGCATCGCCTACAACCTGTTCACCCAGAAGCCGAAAGAAGAACTCAGCGACTTCCAGAACTGGACCGGCAGCGTCAAGTTGCATCAGGGCAATGACTACCTGCGGCACAACGGCGCCGGCGAGATGCTGGTGTTCTCCGCCGCTGACTTCGAGGACTTCCTCGAACCGCGCCCGGACCTGCCGCAAACCATGGAGCAGGAGCTGGAGCCGGTGGTGCGCCACCTGGTCGAGCAGCGCTGGCCGTTCCGTCTGCACGCCACCTATAACGAATCGATCAGCCGCATGCTCGACGTGTTCGAGAAGGTCAATCGCGACATTCCGTTCAACGGTCTGCCGTGGTTCTTCGACCACGCCGAAACCATCACCCCGCAGAACATCGAGCGGGTCAGGGCACTGGGCGGCGGCATCGCGATTCAGGATCGCATGGCGTTCCAGGGCGAGTACTTCGTCGACCGTTACGGCAAGCAGGCCGCCGAGGCCACCCCGCCAATCAAACGCATGCTCGCCGAGGGCGTGCCGGTCGGCGCCGGCACCGACGCCACGCGGGTTTCCAGCTACAACCCGTGGACCTCGCTGTACTGGATGGTCAGCGGTCGCACCGTCGGCGGTCTGGCCTTGTACGAAGAAGGTCTGCCGCGCAGCACTGCGCTGGAACTGTTCACCCACGGCAGCGCCTGGTTCTCCTCCGAACAGGGCAAGAAGGGTCAGATCAAGGTCGGGCAACTGGCGGATCTGGCGGCGCTGAGCGCGGACTTCTTCAGTGTCGAGGAAGAAGCGATCAAGTGGATCGAGTCGGTGCTGACCGTGGTCGGCGGCAAGATTGTCTACGCCGCCGGCGATTTCGAGGACCTCGGCCCACGCTCGATTCCGGTGCTGCCGGACTGGTCACCAGTGGTCAAGGTGCCGGGTCACTGGCGGCCGAATTCGCCGCTGCAGGCGCAAGTTCACCAGTGCGTCGGCGCCTGTGCGGTGCACTCGCACAGCCATGAAAAAGCCCGCCTGTCGAATGCCCCGGTCAGTGACTTCGCCGGATTCTGGGGTGCGTTCGGCTGTTCCTGTTTCGCTTTCTGAGACCTGTAAACCAGGCGCCGGCCACCCGGTACGGCGCTTCCTGCTACATCCATCCCGAGGAGTTTTCCATGAGCGTTCCATACAAGCGTCTGAACAAAGATGATGCGGTCGTGCTGCTGGTCGATCACCAGACCGGTCTGATCTCGCTGGTGCAGGATTTCAGCCCTAACGAGTTCAAGAACAACGTGCTGGCACTGGGCGACATCGCCAAGTTCTTCAAGCTGCCGACCATCCTCACCACCAGCTTCGACGCCGGTCCCAACGGCCCGATCGTGCCTGAGCTGCGCGAGCAGTTTCCGGACGCGCCGTTCATTCAGCGCCCGGGCCAGATCAATGCCTGGGACAACGAAGACTTCGTCAAGGCGATCAAGGCCACTGGCCGCAAGCAACTGATCATCGCTGGCGTGGTGACCGACGTCTGCGTGGCATTCCCGACTCTGTCGGCCATCGCTGAAGGTTTTGAAGTGTTCGTGGTGACCGACTCGTCCGGCACCTTCAACACTACCGTACAACAAGCGGCGTGGGCGCGCATGTCGGCCGCCGGTGCACACCTGCTGAACTGGTTCGCGGTAGCCTGCGAGCTGCAAGGCGACTGGCGCAACGACATGGAAGGCCTGGCGCATCTGCTGTCCGAACGCCTGCCTAACTACCGCAACCTGATCAACAGCTACACCAAGTTCACCGCCAAGTAATTGGGTCTGAGTTCGAAAAGCCCCTCACCCTAACCCTCTCCCAGAGGGAGAGGGGACTGACCGAGGGGCTTCTCGAGATTCGTTGACCTGCAATACCGAGCCGATCTTCGGCATTGAAATACACGGAGATCGGCTCCCTTTCCCCTCGCCCCCTGTGGGGGGAGAGGGTTGGGGTGAGGGGGGGGAAGCTCTTGACCTTGATTCCTGCGCATCAGCGCTTCTGCAACCAACCCAGAAACCCACCCTTGCGCAGCGGCGCCGGTTTCGCCATCAGCGCGAGGCGGCTGTTTTGCTGACGCACTGCCTGCAGTTTGTTCAGCGCCTGGCCGACTTCACTGCGTTGCGCCATGCATTCGCGAGTCAGGTTCTTGTCGAGGCGATAAATGATCGACGACGTCAGCGCGGTGAACGTGGCTTGCGATGGCGTATCGGCGAGGATGCTCTGTTCGCCCATGACTTCGCTCGGCCCCATGCGCCCGGCTTCGGTCTGGCCGCCGCCATCGGGCACGGTCGCACTGACCACGCCGGTGGCGATGACAAACAGACTGTCGGGAACTTCATCCAGCCCCAGCACCACCTGACCGGCCGCGTACTGTTGCGCGACCATCGATTCGGCGAGGCGATCACGTTCCTCATGGCTCAACGAGCGGAAGACTTTCACTTCATCGAGCAACGCCCGGGCGCGGGTCGACGGCTCGATCACGCCATCGGGATGCCGGGAAATTCCAGCGGCTTCGAGATGCCGGTGGGCGAGGTCGAACAGTTGATTGCGCACCTCGCTCTTCTTGCCCAGCTCGCTGATGAAGCCGCTGGCGATGTATTCCGACATTTCCTCACCGGCTTCTTTCAACACCGCTTTGGGCGGCGGATTCAGCAGCAGGCTGCTGCTGCCTTGCAGCGTGCGGTCGAGGGCGTCGAGAACCCGCCGTGGGCGGATATGGTTCGGCACCTTGATGCTGATCGAGACCCCGTGCAGGTTGCTCGGGCGGCTGAGATTGACGATTTTCGCCTTGGCCGCCACCGAGTTCGGTACCACCGCCAGGGTGCCGGTGCTGGTCAGCAGGTGCGTGGCGCGCCAGTCGATATCGAGCACCTTGCCTTCGACGCCATCGATCACCACGAAATCGTCCACCTGATACGGCTTGGTGGTGTTCAGCACGATCCCGGAGAACACGTCGCTCAAGGTGCTTTGCAGCGCCAGACCGACGACGATCGCCACCACCCCGGAGGTCGCCAGCAAGCCTTTCACTGGCAGCTCCAGCACGTAGCCGGCGGCCGCGACGATTGCGGCCAGAAAAACCAGCGCGCCAATCACGTCCTGCAACAGCCGACCGCTGTGCCCGATGCGCCGCATCAGTACCAGACCGATCACTTCGGTCAACACCCGCGCCGCGTACAGCCACCAGACGATTCCCAATGCCGTGGCGCCCAGTTGTGCGACGCGGTCATCGGCAAACACCGGCGCCAGCAACGGGCTGATGCCGGCGTTGATGATCAGTGCGCTAAAACCGAGAAACAGCACCAGCCGAACGCCGACGCGCGGTGCGCGGTGGCTGAACGGGGTGAAGTGCCAGAGCAGGGCATCGAGCACCAACAGGGCGGTGCTCCAGGACAGCGGGTGGGTGAGGAGGGGCATGGCGATCTCCGAAACTGCATAAGCATTGGTGTTGAAGAGGCTTTTGTGGTGAGGGGATTTATCCCCGATGGGTTGCGAAGCGACCCCTCTGCTAACCAAAAGACAGGACTGCTGCGCAGTCCATCGGGGATAAATCCCCTCACCACAAGGGTTCTTGCAATCAAAAAAACTCACCACACCGTTGGGTGTGGTGAGAGATCGGCCTCAGTTCAAATGCGTCTTCAGCTCAGCCGCCGCCTGGCGCACCGCCGCTTTCACTTCAGGAATCTGGCTCAGCGGATTGAGCAAGCCAAAGTCATGAATCATCCCGTTGTAGCGCACCGAGGTCACCGGCACACCGGCGGCATCCAGGTGCCGGGCGTAGCCTTCGCCTTCATCACGCAGCACGTCGAACTCGGCGGTCTGCACCAGTGCGGCGGGCAGGCCCTTGAGCTGTTCGCTGCTGGCGTTGAGCGGCGAGGCGTGGATTTGCGCACGTTCGGCCGGGTTGGTGGTGTAGTTGTCCCAGAACCACTGCATCATGCCTTTGGTAAGGAAATGCCCCTCGGCAAACTGCTGGTACGAACCGTCATCGAATTGTGCGTTGGTCACCGGCCACATCAGCAGCTGGAAGCGCAGCGCCGGGGTTTTCTGTTCCTTGGCCATCAGCGCCACCACCGCCGCCATGTTGCCGCCGACGCTGTTGCCGGCCACTGCCAGGCGCTTGCCGTCGACGCCGATCTGCTTGCCGTTCTCCGCAACCCATTTGGTTGCTGCGTACGCCTGATTGATCGCGGTCGGGTACTGCGCTTCCGGCGACGGCGTGTAATCGACATACACCGCGACCGCACCAGAACCCACCACCAGATCACGAATCAGGCGCTGGTGGGTCGGGAAATCGCCCAGCACCCAGCCGCCACCGTGGAAGAACATGAACACCGGCAACTCACCTTTGACCTTGGCCGGGCGCACCACTTTCAGGTTGATGGTCTGGCCATCGACCTGGATCGCCTTGTCGCTGACTTCAACCCCCGACAGGTCGACCTTTACCGAAGCTTGAGCACCGGTCAGCACCGCCCGCGCATCTTTCGGGCTCAGTTGCTCCAGCGGCTTGCCACCGCCGGCGGCGAGGGCTTCGAGGAACGCCTGGGTGTTGTGTTCGACACCCGGGCTGCCGGCAGCGAATGCGTTGCCGATGGACAGGGCGAGGAGGGAAGCGGTCAGGGTTTGCTTGATGTTCATGTTCAATTCCATTTTCGAAAGTTTGTTGTGTGTTGTTGGGTTGTGTTCAAACCGTGAGCACAGATTAATGAGCTGTCGAAACCTGAAAAAGCGGCTATAAAGCGTTTAACTGTCCACCAGAGAGTGACAATGAACCCGTTCGAAGACATGCGTATTTTCTGCCAGGTCATGGACTCCGGCAGCTTCACCTCGGCGGCCGATCAGTTGGGTCTGTCCAAGCAGTTCGTCAGCCGGCGTTTGATGCAACTCGAAGAGCGCCTCGGCGTGCGCCTGTTAAATCGTTCGACCCGGCGTCTCGACGTCACGCCCTTGGGCCAGAGCTATTACGAGTCGGCGTTGCGCCTGCTGGGTGAAGTCGAACAGGTCGAGCAAGGCATCGCCGGGCAAACCGCCGAGCCGCGCGGGACGATTCGCCTGAGTGCGCCACTGTCGTTTGCGGTGGCGCATCTGGGCTGTCTGTTGCCGTTGTTTCTGCAGCGCTATCGCGAGGTCACCGTGGAAGTCGACCTGAGCGATCGCCCGGTGGACCTGCTCGGCGAAGGCTACGATCTGGCGCTGCGTATCGGTGTGCTGGAGGATTCGACGCTGATCGCCCGGCGCATTGCCGCCATCGAACGGGTGTACTGCGCCAGCCCGGCCTACCTCGCCGAACGCGGCACACCGTTGCAACCCGAAGACTTGCACCACCACGACTGCCTGCCATACGGCCACGGCCGTTCGGTGCAATGGCGCTTCAACGCCGGGCAGGGCAAACCGCTGCTGGTGAACGTCACCGGGCGCATGCGGGTGAACAACGGCGAGTTGCTGCGCGATGCAGCGGTGCAGGGCATGGGTATCACCTATCTGCCGACCTTCATCGTGGGCGCGGCGCTGAAGGACGGGCGGCTGCTGCCGGTGCTCGACGAATTCCGCCCTGAGCCACTGACGCTGTCGGCGGTGTACCCGCAACACCGCCAGGCCTCGCGCCCGGTGCAGGCGCTGGTCGAATTCCTGCGCGAACGCCTCAACCCGATGTAAACGCGCAAAACTGTAGGAGTGAGCCTGCTCGCGATAGCGGTGGTTCAGTCGATGAAGAGGTTGGCTGGGCTGCCGCCATCGCGAGCAGGCTCACTCCTACAATGGGTCTGCGGTGCGGCTTACAAGATTGCAACAGTCTGTATCGGTAGGCTGTTCTAGACTCGGCACCGCTCAATCACGAGCAGTACCGGAGTGCGCCATGGAAGTGCCCGACAATAAAACCGCCGTCGACAGCAATCGACAGGCGTGGAACGATTCCGCTCGCCATCACCGTGAATCGGCCGAGTGGCAAGCGCTGTTGAACGAAGTGTCACAGACTGATTTCTCCTGCCTCGACGACACCCTGCGCGGCCTGCTGGAGCAGGTCGGGGTGGACGGCAAGGAAGTGATTCAACTCGGCTGCAACAACGGTCGCGAATGCCTGTCGCTGTTCGCCCTCGGTGCGCGCAGTGTGGTCGGTGTCGATCAATCGGCAGCGTTTCTCGAGCAGGCGCGCGACTTGAACAGCCGTTCGCCGCACCACGCCGAGTTCATCGAAAGCGATATCCATCACCTGCCAGCCGCGCTGCACAGCCGCTTCGACGTGGCACTGATCACCATCGGCGTGCTCAACTGGATGCCCGACATCGGCGAATTCTTCCGCCATGTCGCGTTGACCCTCAAACCGGGCGGCAAGCTGGTGATCTACGAAACCCACCCGTTTCTGGAAATGGTCGACCCCGACGCCGAGGATCCGTACCGCCTCGCCAGCTCGTACTTCCGCGCCGAGCCATTCGTGCAGGAAGAGCCGATCGTCTACGTCGGCAAAGTCGAGCAACAGGCCACGAAGTCCTACTGGTTCGTGCACACCCTCGGCGCCATCTTCAACGGCGCCATCGCGGCCAGGTTGAACATCGCCCACTTCAAGGAGTACCCGCATTCGAACCGGGAAGCGCTGTATGACCAGTACCTGAATCGCGAGGCGCAGATGCCGCTGTGCTTCACTCTGGTGGCCAGCAAGGGCTGAGGTTTTTGTTGCCTCGATTTGCCCCTTCGCGTGCAAGCTCGCTTCCACAATGGTTTGGGTACGACGCAGACCTAATGTGGGAGCGGGCTTGCTCGCGAAGGTGTCAATAAGGTTTCAACTCTGGCAAAAAAAATCAGAACCAGCTCCGATAGTCTGACGCTTCTGCATGTTCGAGCAGGCCCGTGCCACATATCCGATAGCACGAAGCAGTTCTTTGTCGTCGTCATCGCTTAGTACTTGTTGCAGATACTCACGAATTGCCGCGACATCATCGAGCAATGACGGCAACTCCAGGCTGGTGAGTTTGTGGTTCATCTTTTCGAACTCTCCTGTTTTTGCGCCAATTTACTTGGTCGCGCCATTGGGAGCAGTCAGGCATGGCCTTGAGAGTAGGAGGACGCTTCTCTTTCGGGTGTGGGTAATGTCCTGCGTTCTGAGACGATTAGTGCGAACGGCATCCGGCCCCTTCGCGAGCAAGCCCGCTCCCACAGTGAATATGCGTCGTACACAAAATCATTGTGGGAGCGGGCTTGCTCGCGAAGGCGGCCTCCCGGCCGCCGCAGATACGAGCGTAAAATCACGCCTGCGCCGTCGCACTCACCACCGGCTGCTGCGGTTTGCGCAGCGCTGCCAGGCGTGAGCCTTGATAGCGGCTTTCGCGATAGAAGCGCCAGCGGCCGAACAGGCCGTAGACGTGGGTGATGCGGCCTTGTTCGTGGTAGCCCATGCGCAGGTGCAGTTTCATCGCCGGGATGTTGCGCGACTCACAGGTGTCGACGACGGTGTGGCAGCCCTGGGCGGCCATGGCTTCCCAGAGGGCGACTTGCACGTCCACCGACAGGCTGCTGCCGAAGTAGGCGCGGGTCATTTCGCCGCCGAATTCGAAGAACTCGCCGGGTTTGACCGGGAACCAGCAGCCGTAATAGTGGCGGTCGTGATAGTCGCGAGTACTGCCCCAGATGAACGCCACCGCATGGCCGTCGGCATCCAGGTACATGTGCCCGGTGTGGCCCTCGGCAGCGAGTTCGGCCATGGTCTCGACGCGGTCACCGAAGTGCTTGGCGAAGGCTCCGGTGTTGTGCGGCGTGATATCGACTCTGCGCACGCCCTCGTACGGACGCAGCTTGTGCGGCGGCACCGGGGACACCAGATCACGCTGCATCCACAGCAGCTCCCAGTGGAAGAACACATAGCGTTTCCACAGGCTGGCGCAGAAATGCCGCAAGCCTTTTTGCCGGATACGAGCACGCAGTTTTTCGATGACGTTCATGTTGCCTCCGCGGCCGAAGCCCGGTGTGGTGGTCGTTGTTGTCGGGATGAATCAATCGAGTGCCGTGGCACCGCGTAAAAAATCCTTGTTCAGTTCGGCATAGGAAATCCGTGGAACGCCGGCCAGCCGCTGCGCCAGTACGTTGCTCAGGGATTCACCGGGATTGAGGTAGGCATCGCCGAAGTCACTGCCCAGCTGATTAGGGTGGGCGACGATCTCCAGCACGCCGTCGCTCGGTGCCGGGGCATTGCGCAAATCCACCGGCGTGCACACGTAATCCGCCGTGGCTCCGGCCAGACTTTGCAGGCGCCAGTTGAGCAAACCCTTGAACACGCGCTTGGGCAGGCTGAGGTTCTGCCCCAGATTGCGCGCCAGGCGAATCGGCACGCCTTGACGGGCAGCAAACCGCGCGACGATTGCGCCGATCGGCCAGATGTTGTGCACGTGCTGATGCGAGTCGATATGGCTCGGTCGCACGCCGTGCTCGACGCAGCGCTGCCACTGCGCCTGCAACTCTTCCTGCACCGCATCGCGATCCTCGCGGCTCAGCCACAGGCTGTGGCGCGGCAGGCTGAGATCGAATACGCCGTGACCATCGCAGAAGGTGCGGCTGCGCAGGATCGACGCGCTCAGCGGCCGGCCGTAGGTCAGGTTGAAGTGCAAGCCGACCCGACCCTGCAGCGCAGCATGCCGGGCCATGGCGCACGCGGCTTCGAATGCCGGCATGTTGGCCATGGCTGTCGCCGAGCTGATCACCCCGGCCTGAAATGCCGCAAAGATCACCGCGTTTTCGTTGGGGCTGAGACCGAAGTCGTCAGCGTTGACTATGACTTGGCGAGGCATGTTCGCCCTCCGTGGTGATTGCGACAGGTTTGACGACGGGCGCAGGTCGGGCGGCGCGTCGGGCGCGCCATTGCTGCACGGTCGGTTTCAGGCGCTGCCAGACGCGCAGTCCCAGCCCCAGCAACAGGCCGCTCGGGCGCCAGGAATAGAAGCTCCAGCGCCAGTGTTCGAGTTGGCCGGTCATGCGTTCGTGCAGTTGATGGCTGGAGTTTTCCAGGCTGACCCGCGAGGCATCGATCCAGCGCCAGTGCTCGTCGAGCCCCCAGCGAATCCACTCCTCCAGCAGCACCCGGCCGCTGCCCAGGTCGGCGTATTGCGGCAGGAACGCGAGGTTGTAGTCGTACAGGCGGCCCTGTTCGAGCAGGCCGAGGCGATAGCTGATGCAACGCCCGTCGAGTTCCAGGGTGACCACGCGCACCAGGCCTTGGGCGGCGAGGGCGGTGAAGGCATTTTCGATGCATTGACGGCTGCGTTCACTGGCAAAAATCCCCACGCCTTCGTCGCCTTTCCAGCTCACCGCTTCGACTTGAGCGAGCATCTTCAACAACGCGGGCATGCTCAGCGCATCGGGAGTGATCCGCCGCACCTCGGCGCCACAGGCGGCAATCCGTTTGCGCGCGCGGCGCAGCTTGTAGCGTGGGTCGCCGGAGACCTCTTGACGGTCGGCCTCGCTGATCAGATGCACCGGCACCCGACAGCTCAGGCGGCGCTCGCCGGTGGAGCTGGCGGCCATCCATTGCGTGAGAGGGCTTTCTTCACCGGCCGGCTCGGACACTTCGTTGAGTTGCAGCAGCGCGTGGGGCAGCCGTTGGCGGATCAGGCGCAAGGCCTGGCGCATGGCGTGATCATCAATCAGCGACAACGGCGCCAGACGGTCGGCCAGCGGATAACCCAGATGCCGCACGACTCGCATCGGCACCCCGGCAAAGCGTTCGCGACCGGCCACCAACGGCAGGCACAGGCACAATTCGTCAGCCTCCCAACCCAACAGAACGTGCAAGCGTTGGCCCTCGCCTAGGGTCAGCTCGGCGGCACGCAACCAACCCAGATGGTTGAATGGCGTGTGGTCGGGCACTCGCAGGCGCAGCGCTTCATAGGCGGCTGCCGGGAAGTCGGCGGCGCACAGCGAGGTGCGCCATTCGAATCGTGCCGTCATGGGCTCAGGCCGCCGTTGCTTGTACAGGTGGACGGGACGGTTTGCGCAGCGCATCGAGGCGCGAACCGCTGTAGCGGGTTTCGCGGTAGAAATGCCAGCGACCGAACAGGGTGTAGACGTTCATGATCCGGCCCTGCTCGGTGTAGCCCATGCGCAGGTGCAGTTTGAGCGCCGGGACGTTGTGGAACTCGCAGACGTCCACCACCTTGTCGCAGCCTTGTTCGGCCATGGCTTGCCACAGCGCCAGTTGCAGATCCACCGAGAGTTCGGTGCCCCAGTAGGCGCGGGTCAGTTCACCGCCGAATTCGAAAAACTCGCCGGGTTTTACCGGGAACAGGCAGCCGTAGTAATGGCGATCGAAATAGTCCCGCGCGCTGCCCCAGATAAACGCCACGGCATCGCCCTGATCGTCGACGTGCATGTGCCCGGTGTGGCCTTCGTTGGCCAGCTCGGCCATGGTCGCGACACGGTCGCCGAAGTAGCGCGCGAACGCGCTGGCATTGTCGGCGCTGATCTTCACCACCCGCAGTGGCGGGTAGGGTTTGAGACTGTGCGGCGGCACCGGACTGACCAGGTCGCGCTCCATCCACAGCAGTTCCTGATGGAAATACACGTAATGTTTCCACGCCTTGCCGAGGGTGGCGCGCAGGCCTTTCTGTTTGATGTGCTGGCTGAGTTTGCTGACGATGCCCATGTTCTGTGCTCCGGCGTTCCGGCGAGGCGAACGACTGTGGCGAGGGAGCTTGCTGTGGTGAGGGGATTTATCCCCGATGGGCTGCGAAGCGGCCCCGCATTTACAGGCTAAAAGCGACGACTGCTGCACAGCCGATCGGGGCGGTGCGACGTTTCGCTAAATCCCCTCACCACAAAAACTCCCAACCCACCAATCTTTCTTCGCTTTACCTTTTCTGATATTCGGAATTGGGTTCATGACGCGCTCCAGCTCAGCGCAAACAGGGTTTCCCCCGGCAAGTCGAAGCTGACGCGTCCGTCGCGACAGGCAAACGGCGCGTCACGGCTGCGGTTGTCGGCGCCGAAATACCGCAGGGCGCCCTTGTTCAGCGGGCACCTGGCACCGCTCAGATCGATGCGCTGCAAACGCGTGCCTTTGTTCACCCCGAGCAGCCCGCGTTGCTGGTTTTCTGCCATCGCCAGCACGTCGACTTCAAAGCCATCGTTTTCCAGCGACAGCACCTGATGCAGCCAGTGCTGTGCGATGAACTGCTGGGCGAGGCCGACCGGTTTCAGCTCGAAGTGATCATCGCCCAACACCCGGATCATGCCTTTGGGGTACTGCGGCTCGTCGGCGGCCTGAAACCAGTTGAGCATGCTCAGCAAACCGTCCTGCGAGGCGTTGATCACCACCGAGGCCCACCACAGCGCGGCGTAACGGGTTTCCTGATCGTAAGGGCTGAGGCTGGAGCCGCTGGACAGGTTGGTCTGGTCCAGCAGCAAGGCTTTGCGTGGTTGGCCGTGGGCGTCGAGGCCGACCAGTTCGGCGGCGCGGCGTACGCTGTCGCGGTAGACCCGGGTGGCGAGCAGATCGCGAATCATCCATTCGTGCCAGGCCAGAGCGTCGATCTGCTCGGCGGATTCGCTCAGCAGGCGCCGCGCCCAATCGATGCCGCGCTTGTCCGCCGCGTTGTCGGCGAACGGCCCATTGACCAGCCGCGAACTGGCGGGCATGGCGATGCGCACGCCGGCCTTGGCGTTTGCCGGGTCGCTGCGCACTTGCCTGGCCATGCTGGTGAAAATCGCCCGGTATTGTTCGTAGCTCGAATAGTTGAGGTTCGGCTCGTCGGCGAAACCGATGTAATGCGTACCTTTGCCACCCAGCGCGCGGGTCCCGGCCAGCCACGCATCGAGGCCACTGTTGCTCTGCGCGTCGGCGCGCAGATCGGCCTGACGCTGACTGCCCGCGAGCAGGGTGATGTCCTGGCGAATGCCGAAGCGATCCTGATAGACCTGACGGAAGGCGTCTTCGAAATGTGCATTCTTCGCCGTGACATCGACAAAACTGTAGTAACTGCCGGCGCTGGGTTTCAGCGCGTCGAGCACCGCATGGCTGGCCGGCGGCGGCATCACGTAAGGCAGGGCGATGCCCAGATCCGGGGTGCGTCCGAGCACTTTGTCGTGCAGGGTCAGCCGGACTTGTCCGGTGTCCTCGCGCAGCGGTTTGAGTTGCTGCGCATTCTGCGCAAAGCGGTTGGCCGTGCCGTCGAGCCAGAACGCCGCCTTGCCGCTGCCTTGCAGGCGCAGGCACCAGATCTGTTCGCGCTCACTGACCGGCAACGCCACTTGATCGAACTGCCAATAAGCGCGGTAAGGCTTGAGCGCCAGTGTCAGCGCTTGCTCATCGCCGACCCGCTGCGCCTGCAGGGCGTTGACCCCGCCATGAAACTTGCCGGCGAGCACCGCGTGCTCGCCCGGCGCGATCTTGAAATACAGCTCATCACCGTTCTGCGTCTGCGCGCTGAAATGCACCTTGGCCGGCTCAAACTGCGCCACGGTGTGCTCGTCGTGTTCGATGCGGTAATTGCGGAAGCTGTAGCCGGGGATTTCCAGACGATAACTGGCGGCTCCCGGCAGCAACGGCCAGCTCTGCGTGCCACGGCTTTCACTGGCCTTGATCAGGCGTTCGCCCTGCAATTTGCCCTGGCCGTCGAGCAGGTACAGATGCTCTTCGTTGGCGTCCGCTTGCCACGCCGGCGTCCAGCGCACGGTCACGGTGTCCGGGCGGTCGGTTTGCAGATAGAGGCTGCCGTCGCGGATCTCGCCCCAGCGCATCGACGCGGCAACGGCGTCCAGCGACAGGCCGAGACCGAGCAGCAGGAGCAGGCCTTTCATACGGCTTTCCGGTGCAACATCTGCCACATCGGCGCGACGTCGCTGGGCAGAATGATCAGGGTTTGCCAGAACGCCACGCCGCTCAAACGGCAGTACAGCACCAGCATCGCCACGGTCACCGCCAGATAGGCAATCGACGAGGCCGCCGCCGCGCCGACGATGCCGTAGGCCGGAATCAGCAGCAGGTTCAGCGCCAGATTGAGCAGGGCACCGAGGCCCATCAGCAGCGACACCGTGCCGGGACGGTTTTTCCCCAGCAGATCCAGACGCAGGATGCTCGCGTAGCACAGCCCGAGCAGCCCCGGCAGCAAGGCAAGCAGCGCCGGATACGCCGGTTGGTAGGCGACGCCGAACAGAGTAACGATCAGCCAGTTGCCGATCAGCGCCATGCACAGGCAGGCGCCGAGCATCACCGTGGCGGTCAGGCGCAAGGCCAGCGGGGTGACTTTGTCCATGCCTTCGTCCTGTTGCAGCAGGCGCTTCATCAGCGGCGTGGTCACCGCTTCGGGGACGATCAGCAACAGTTCGGCGGCGGCGCTGGCCATCGCGTAATGACCCAGCGCGGTGCTGCCGAGCAGGGCGCCGATGAACAGGTAATCCGAGCGCAGAATCACTTGCTGGAACAGCAAATCGGGATGACTGCGCGCGCTGTAGCGCAGCAGTTCGTTCTGGCTGGCGCGGTCCCATTGCAACTGCAGCGGTTGCGTGCGTTTGAGCCAGACCCAACCGGCCAGCACCACCAGGCTGATGCCCGCCAGCCAACTGATCAGCGCCGCTTCCAGTGCCGCGCTTTGCCACATCCAGAACAGCGCGAGAAACAGCAGCAGCGGCGCCAGCGATTCGGTCAGGCGCAAGGCGTTGAACGCGACCACACCACCGGAGGCATTGTGCAGGGTCAGCAGGCCGCTTTTCAGTACGGTCAACGGCACCGCCAGTAGCAACAGCCAGGCCAGCAGGCCCAGTTGCATGGTCACGTCCAGCTCACTACCGAATTCGCGCACCAGCGCCACCACCAACAAAGTCAGCAGCCCGGCGAGCAGGCAACCGAACACCAGCACCTGACTCAGCAGCAACCCCATCGGCCGTTGCTTGGCCGCCTGATAGCCGACCGCCGAATTCAGCCCGCCACTGGTGGCGGCGCTGATCAGGTCGGGCAGGGTGCTGAGCAGGGCAAACAGCCCGCGTTCACTCGGCCCGAGGATCCGCGCCAGCAGCACGTTGCGCAGCAAACGCAGGGCGATCATCGCCAGTTTGGTGCCCATGCTCAGCGCCAGATGCTTGAGGTAGTGGCTGCGGCTCATGGGCGGTTGCCGCGAAAGATGCGCCACGAGAGCAATTCCGGATTGCGTGCGGTGCGCTGGCTGACGCCGAACCGTGGCAGGTTCAGCGGATCGCCTTCGCCGCGATAGATGCCGGTGGCGGTGCCGAGGGCGAACGGATAATCGTGAGCGGCAATCTGCTTGCGCACGCGTTCGTCGTTGTCGCCGTTGGGATAGCAGTACACCGCCAGCGGCCGGTTGCAGCCGTTGTAGAGAGCCTCGCGGCTGCGGCGGATTTCTTCGTCCAGGCGCACGTCGTCCAGTTCGGTGAGGATCGCGTGGCTGGCGCCGTGCGGGCCGAAACGCACCAGCCCGGACGCCTCCAGTGCGCGCACCTGATGCCAGTCCAGCGCTTGCGGCTGCGCCTCGGGCGGGCATTCATCGGTGAGGCGTTCGAGCATCGCCGGCTCAAGGTTTTTCAGGCTTTGCAGGTAATGCAGCAGCGCGAGGCTGCGGCGGTCGACGTCGATGTCATCGACCAGCACCGGTAGCGGACGGTGAATCATCTGCAGGTACTCGATCAGATGCATGCGGGCTTTTTCGCCATGGCTGCCCCACAGCGTTTCGCCAAGGCTTTCCCACCAGAAGCGCTGACGGCTGCCGATGAAATCGGTGGAGAGGAAAATGCTCGCCGGCACTTGATACTTCTGCAGCAGCGGGAAGGCGTTGACCGCGTTGTCGCGCCAGCCGTCATCGAAGGTCAGCGCGACCCGCGGGCGTTCGCTGCGCAGCGAGTTCGGCGCGAGTATGTCCATCAGCGGCACGCAATCGAAATGCCGACGCAACCACACCAGCAAATGTTCGAAGGCTTTCGGCCCCACGCACAGTTCATTGCGGTGCGGCAGGTTGGCGGCGCGGTCGTTGGCCAGCACCCGGTGCAACATCAGGATCACCCCGGCGCCATGCAATTGACTGCGGCCCACGGGGGAGTTGAGGTAAAGCCAGCCACTGGTGCGTTTGATTAATTGTTTGATCGCCATGGCTTCGCTCCTTTCAACGGTTCTGTTCCGGATTCCACTGGGCATAGCGCTGGCCGCGCAGGAACTGCCACAGGCCGATGCTCATGCCGGCCAGCGTCACCAGCAGGAACGCGGCCAGGCGAAACGGTTTGGGTAAGCGGTGTTGTGAGTCGAGCAACCCGGCAATCGCCACGGCGTAGCCACACAGCTGCGCGATCAATGCCAGTCGATAGAAACCGTGGTCGTCCCACAGCCAGAAGCTGCTCAACAGCAACGGCAGCAGGAGAATCGGCGCCAGGCGGCGGATCAGCTTGTGGCTGATCAGCGCCAGCGAATACAGGCCATGTTTCAGCGGGTTAAGCAGCTCGCTGCGCTGCGCCAGACTTTGCAGGCCGCCGACGGTCACGCGCTGACGGCGGCGGAACTGTTTGTCCGCTTCGTCGACGCCGTGGTCGATCACTTGCGCCTCGGGCACATACACGATGCGCTTGAACGCCACCGGCGCGCAGGTACTGAGAAAGAAGTCGTCGTTGACCTCCGCCGGCACGTTCTGGAACAGCTCGCGGCGCAGGGCGAGCAGCGCGCCGTCGGCCGAGACCATGCAGCCGGTGCGGTTCTCGACCCGGCGCAGCCAGCCTTCGTAATGCCGGTACAGACTGTCGCCGACGCTCAAGCCACCACCGGTCACCGGGATCACCATGTGCCCGGCACAGGCGCCGACATTCGGATCGTTGAGTGGCGCCAGCAGGTAGCCGAGGGTTTCCCGCGACCATTGGTTGTCGGCGTCGGTGAACACCAGGATATCGCCGGTCGCCAAAGCCACGCCGGCATTCAGCGTCGCCGCTTTGCCCTGACGCGGCAGGTCGAGCACGCTGATCCGCGAATCAATCACCTTGTGCGCGCAGGCCACGGTGTCGTCGGTGGAGCCGTCGCTGGCGAGGATGATCTGCAACGTCGCCGGCTGATAATCCTGCGCCAGCAGCGTGCGCAACTTGTGCTCGATGTGTCGCGCTTCATTGTGCGCGGCGATCACGATGCTGACATTGAGCGGCGGCGCCGGGCTGTGGCGCCAGGCCGGGAACAGCGGCGCCAGTACGCTCAGCAGCAGTGGATAACCAAGGTACGCGTACACCGGCAGCAGCAGGCACAACCAGAAAATGAATTCAGCCACGGGCAGGCCTCCTGGCGTTCCAATGACACAGATTGAGAATCAGCGCCGCCCCGGCCAGATGCAGGCGCAGCCAGTGCAGGGCCCACAGTTGCAGGGTCAGGCCGAGGTCGCGATGGCGTGCACTCTGACGAATGCTCAGGACCAGACCGGGTAGCAGCGTCACCAGCACCATGAGCGCCGCGTGATGCGGAAAACCGTCGAGCAGCGCGGAGATCGCGAGGAAATCCAGCAGCCACACCGCCAGCGACAGCAGCGGAAAGCGCAGCAGGCGCAGGCTGATGCCGTGGGTGCGCAGCAGTTGCAGATGACTGCCCTGACGCCACATTTCCTTGCCCATCCACTCGCGCCAGTTCATCTCGTAGCCCCAGTGCAGGGCCACACTGCCGTTCACCGACAGCAGCCGCGCGCCGTGTTCGTGCAGGCGCAGGGTGAATTCCTTGTCTTCGCCGGTGCGCAGGTGTTCGTTGAAGCCGCCGACCTTGTCGAACCAGCGCCGGCGCATCAGCAGGTTCGAGCTGGGCAGCCAGTCCACCCTGTGCGTCGCCTGACTGGAGCGGCGCAGCGTGCGCCGTTGCCAGGCGGTGGCGTACCACGGTGCCGTCGCCGGTGTGTGCAACTCGAGGCCAAAGACGTCGGCCTGACCTTCGGCTTGCAGCTCGAACAACGGCTTGAGCCAGTCTTCGGGCATTTCGATGTCGGCGTCGATGAAGGCGATCCACTCGCCGCTCGCCAGCAGCACGCCGCGATTGCGCAGAGCGCCGATCAGCAGCCCCGGCAGCACCAGCACCTGCGCGCCGAACTGCCGGGCGATCTGCGGACCGTCGTCGCTGGAACCGTTGTCGACCACAATCAACTCGCACTCGACATTCGCTGCATGCGCGGCTTTCTGCGCGGCCAGCAGCGTGCGGCCGATGTGCCGCGCCTCGTTGTACATCGGGATGATGATGCTGATCCGGCTCATGCGCGGGCCTCGTTCAGTGGCGCCTGTTCGGCTTTGAGGCGCAGCACGCTGGTCAGCGCGAGCATGATCCACACGTATTTCTGGTTCGGCGCGCTGAGGAACATCAGGAACAGCGTCAGCGACAGGAAGCTCACACTTAGATGGGTCATCAGGTCCGCCTGCTGCCAGTCGCGTCGCCGCATCCACGCGGCGCGGGCGCGGATCAGGTTGTACAGGCCCAGGCCGAGCATGCCGACGAACAGCAGGCCGGCGGGAATCCCCAGTTCACTGAAGATTTCCAGGTAAGTGTTGTGCGCCCGGCGGTACAGGTCGCCGACCTTGCGGTTGGCGGAAAACGCCTTGGCATAACCGGTGGTGGCGTAGTGCAGCGGGAAGGTGCCAGGGCCGGAGCCGAGCAGCGGGTTCTCGCGGATCATCTGCCCGCCGACCACGATGTACGAGGCGCGGCGGCCGAGGGATTCGTCGTCGTGGCCCTTGGCCCCGGCGCTCAATACGCTCAGCGATTGAATGCGTGCGATGTAGCCGGCGGGCATCGCGTAGATCGCCAGCGGAATCACGATCGCCGCGCCAAGCATGGCGAAACCCAGATGCCGTGGACGGATCCGCGTCAGTTGCGCGCGGTAGTGCCAGCAGCCGATCAACAGACTCAAGGCCACCACCACCAGCCCGGAGCGCGATTCGGTTTTGGTCATGCCGCCGAGCAGTAACAGGCAGCAGGCGCCCCAGAACAGACGGTGCAACAGGTTCGGGCCGCGAATCACCAGCAGCAGCCCCAGCGGAATGGCAAAGGCGATCAGCAAGGCAAAGGCGTTGGGGTCTTCGAGCAGACCGGCGGCGCGGCCCTGATCCTGGAACTTGCTCGAGAACATCGCCATGGCGCAGGTGGCGCTGACGCTCAGGGTCACCAGGCGGGCGAACAGATCGAGGTTCAATTCGCGACCGATCAGCAGGGTGATGACAAACAGGATCAGGCCGACGCTCAGTTCACGCAGATGCCCCAGCGACATGCCCAGGTCATCGGTATTGAGCAGGCTGAGGAAATACAGCACGAGGAACCACAGCAGAAAGCGCCAGATATTGCTGCGCAGCCGCTCGGAGGGAATCTGGTGCAGCGCCAGTTGCAGCATCAGGATCACCGCCAGTGACGCGCCGAGCAGCTTGCTCCCGGACAGCGAACTGTCCTTGAAGAAGCCCTCGAACGGCACCAGCGCGGCAATCCCCAGCAGGCCCCAGGTCGGCTTGCGGTACAACACCGAGAAACCCACCAGACCAATGACGGCGCCGGGTGCCAGAAACGGATAAGGGCTGGCGAGCAGACCGATACAGACCAGTCCGAGCAGGGTGACGATCGAGAGCGGGAAAATCATGCGCGTGCCTCCCGTGCCGTGCGGATGTACAGCTGCGACCAGCGTTCGGCCAGGGCCTTGAGGTCGTAGCGATCCTGTTGCGTACGCTTTGCGTTGTCGCACAACTGCCGGGCCAGCTTCGGTTCGCTCAGCAGGTTGTCCAACTGACGGGCGAGGGCGGCGCTGTCGGCGGGGGGCGCCAGCAAGCCGTTGTGCCGGTGCTCGAGCACATCGGGAATACCGCCGACGGCGAACGCCACCACCGGCACTCCGGCCTGCATCGCTTCAAGCAGAATCATCGGCGTGCCTTCGGTGCGCGAGCTGATCACCAGCACATGCAGGCGCTGCCACCAGGGTTGCATGGCGGTCTGGTAACCGGGCAGGCGAATCCGTTGCGTCAAACCGGCGGCGTCGATCCGCGCCTGCAGTTGGTCGCGTTCCGGGCCGTCGCCGAGCATCACCGCATCCAGTTGCGGATGCTGGTGACACAGCGGAATCAGTGCATCGAGAAACAGGTCCGGGCCTTTCTCGCTGCTCAGGCGTCCGACGTAACCGGCCAGCCAACGCTGACGATCAGTGCCGCACACCAGCGCCTCGGCGGCGGGCAAGCCGTTGGGGATCACCTGGAGTTTTTCCGCCTGCACGCTGGCCTGACGATGCAGCACGGCAATGCTTTCGGCCACGCACACCACGCGGTCTACCGAAGCGGTGCGGCACAGTTGCAGACTCAGCCAGGTGTAGAATTTCTGCTTGCGGCTGCGCGGGGTGAAGCCGTGTTGGGTAATGACCAGCGGCAAGCGCCACAGCGTCGCCCCGAGCCAGCCGAACAACAACCCCTTGAAGTTGTGGGTGTTGATCAGCGGCTGCTCGCTGCGCCGGGCGCGCAGGTGGCGCAACAACTCGCCAAGCCCGGCACAGCCACGGCAGTCCACCCCGGCCTCGCGAAAGCGCGCGATCAATGCGGGCGGCGCATCGAGAAACAGCACCTGGTGCTGCCCCGGTGTCGCCAGGCAGTGATCGAGCAACATGCGCTCGGCGCCATAGAAGCCGCCGCTGCTGAGCAAATGAATGATCGGCAGCGCGGCGTTCGGGGTGGACAGCGTGTTCAATTGCGCACCCAGTGCACGAAGCTCGGCACGGTCCAGCTCTTGTGCGGATTGCCTGGCTGCACGTTCTCGTCGTTGATCACCAGCAACACTGGCAGGCCCAGCTCGTGGCTGATTTGCGCCGGATGTTTGAAGCGATGATCGAAGAACTCACGCACGTAGACCAGAGCAATCGCCAGCAACAGACCGGTGAGCAGGCCGAACGGGATGATCAGCAGCGGTTTCGGAAAGGCTGGCTCGGTGGGTTCGAACGGCGGGCTGAGGACCTTGGCGTTCGACAGGTCATCGTTGAGCGAACCGGCGGTGCTGCTTTCGGCAAAGCGCTGCGCGTAGGTCGAGAACGCCGTGTGCAGCGCATCGATTTCGGTGTCCATCTGCCGCAGCTTGCTCTGGGTCTGCTGCAAGGTGTGGATGCGGTTCTTGAACTCGGCGATGCGCGCGGTTTTCTGCTCGATCACCTGCTGCACCACGGCCAGGTCGTTGGTGCGTTCCTGAATGCGGTTGCTCACCACTTTGAGGAACTGCTGACGGGTGCGGGCGATCTGCTCACGGGTCAGCAGCATCGGCTCGCTGCCGGGCTGGAACACCGCGAGATCATTCATGTAGCGGCTGACCTGAGTGGTCAGTTGCTCGCCCAGCTGTTTGATTTCCCGATCCTCAAATGCCACGTTGTCGACGGTGGTGGTGAAGGTGAAAGGGAAGGTGTAGTCATTGAGCTTGTTGCTGCTGGCGGCAGTCAGCGCAGTCTTCAGGTATTCGAGCCAGCGCTGGCTCTGCAACAGCCGGTCCTGGTACAGGTTCAGCGCTTGTTCTTCGGTGTTGATCGCGTTCAGGCGGAAGGTGATTTCTTCCTTCGGATCGGACGAGGCGACACTTTCCAGCAGCGCCTGGCGATTGCCTTCCAGACCGTCGAGACGCACCTGATACAGATGCTTCTTGGTTTCGTAGAAGGATTGCGGCAGGTCGATCGATTGCAGTGCCTGCCGGCTCACCAGATAGTTCTGCAGCAAGGTGGCGACAAACGTCGTGCCCTGATGCGGATCGGGGAAGCTGTAGATGATCGAGATCACGTTGGAGCCGGGCAGGGTTTCGATCTTCAGGCTGTCGCTGGCCTGTTGGGTGAGGCCGTCGAGCACGGTGTCGCGCACCGGATCGGTCTGCAGCCCGAGCATGTTGCGCAGCGGATTGATCACATGCTCGCGCAGCGGCGACGACACGTAGCGCCGGAACGGGTCGCTCACCAGTTTGGCGAAGATGCCCACCGGCGGGTCGTACTCGCCCTTGTCGCGCAGCTCACTGATGGTCTGACGGATCAGCGCCGGCGAGCGGAGGATATTGCTTTCGGTTTCCATGTCCGCCAGCGACGGCGGAATGAAGGTGGCGTTATCGACCGTGAGTGACGTGGTGGCGTCACCCTGGGAGAGTTTTTTCGACTGCACGATCACCTGGGCGGTGATATCGAAGCTCTGTTTGAGCACCAGCGGCAGCAGCAACGCGATGACTGCAAAGATCAGGAAGACCCGTTTCACCAACTGCTTGTTGGCGAAGAAGATCCTGAAGAACTCATGCAGGTAGTTTTCCTTTGGATTCATGATCGGTCACCTGAGAGTCAGTTGTTGTTGCTGTCTTTGTTGTCGACGCGATAGCCGAAGCTGAAGCCCACGCCCTGGAACAGCACCACATCGGCCAGTTGCCGGGCGAGTTCGCCGGCGCTGGCCAGTTTGGTTTTCGGCACGAACAGCATGTCGTCCGGTTGCAGGTAAGCGATCTGCGACGCGTCGCCCGACAGGGCTTTTTCCACGTCGTAGTGCACGGCCTGCACCTGATTGCCGTTGCGGCGCATGATCACCACCGAGTCCAGCCGCGCCTTGACGTTGGTGCCGCGGGCCAGGGTCAGCGCTTCAAGCACCGACACCGGCCGGCGGATCGGGTAGGAACCCGGCTGGCCGACTTCGCCCAGCACATAGATCTCGTTGCCGGCGGTGGACTTGAGCAACACATCGACGCTCATCCGGCCCGGCAATTGCGCGTACTTCTGGTTGAGGAAGGTTTCCAGCTGATTGACCGTCATGCCCTGCAGCGGCACCGCGCCGATTTCCGGGAAACTGGCGTAGCCGTCAGTGCCCACGGTGATCTCGCGGCTCATGCCGGTGGCCGGGTGATTCAGCGCGCTTTTGAGGTTCTGCTCGTTGGTCAGCGGGCTGATGATCTGCACCGTCAACTGATTGCGGTTGGGCTGGAACAGCTGCTTGCGCTGATAGGCGCGCTGGATTTCATCGCGCGCTTCATCGCTGGTCAGTCCGGCGATTTTCACCGAAGTGTTGGCCCCCGGCAGGTTGATGGTGCCGTCGGGCAGCACCAACTGGTTGCCGTTGAGCTGGCTGGCGGCGGTGAAGTTCAGGCCGATCTGGTCACCGGACTGCACGCGGTAGGCGTCCGAACCGCTGGTGCTGATGTGGAAGATCACATCCAGCACGTCTTGCGGGCGCAGGGTCTGTTCGACCTTGGGCATGTCGGTGGCTTGGGCGTTGGCCGGCGTGGCGGTGAGGATATTCACCGGCATGTGCTGGGTTTCGGAGGTGCTGGAGCAGCCTGCAAGCGGCAGCATCAGCAGAACAAGTATCTTGGCGTTCATGGCGTCATCCTTCGCGTTCGCTTACAGGTTTTTGTAAAGCCACTTGGGCATGTAGTACTTGCGCCGGTTGAACACGCTGCCGACCACTTTCGCTCCGGCCTGGGTCAGGCGTTGCACGGCGGCCTGGGCGACTTCCCAGCGGGTGTCTTCGGCGCGCACCACGAACACCACGCCATCGACCTGAGTGCCGAGCACCAGGGTGTCGGCGGCGGAGTACACCGCGTCACCGTCGATCACCACGAAGCGGTACTGGGTGCCCAACCGATCGAGCAGCGGGCTCAGGCGTTCGGCGGTCAGGTGTTCGAGGGTGCGGATAGGCCGGCCGTTGGGCAGCACGTGGAAGGGCAGGCTCGACACCTGCACCACGCAGTCCTGCAACAGCGGCGGGGTGTCCGGGTTGAACAGCAGGTCGCGCAAGCCGCGCTCCTTGCTCAGGTTCAATTGCTGCGTGAGGTTGTTCGCCGACTGGCTGGCATCGACCAGCAGCACCTGGCCGCTGCTCATCTGCGCCAGTTGGCTGGCCAGCGCCAGCGCGCTGGTGGTGGTGCCGGCGCCGGGGTTGGCGGCGGTCAGAAACAGGATCCGCAGATCCAGGTCCAGCACGGTCGAGATCAGGTTCGATTCGCTGGGGTTGGCAATGCTCAGGCTTTTGTTGGTTGAACCGTCCATTAGCTTGCTCCGTGGCCGCTGAATACTTTGAAGGGGGTTTTCAACAAGATCTTCAGATCAAGCAAAAGGCTTTGCTCGGCGATGTAGCTGAGGTCCAACTCAACGCGCTGGTCGAAGTCGATGTTGCTGCGCCCGGAGATCTGCCACAGGCCGGTCATGCCGGGGTAGATGCTCAGGCGGGCAAGGTGTCTGTCCTTGTAGCGGTAAGCGTTGAACGAGGTCGGACGCGGCCCGACCAGGCGCATGTCACCTTTGACCACGTTGAACAGGTTGGGCAGTTCGTCGAGGCTGGTGCGCCGCAAAAACCCGCCGATCCCGGTGATGCGCGGGTCCTTGTCGATCTTGAAATCAATCGCGTCGGCCCCGTGCTTGTTGAGGTGGCGCAGCGATTCCTTGAGCTCTTCGGCGTTGCACACCATGGTGCGGAACTTGTACATGCCGAAGGTGCGCCCGCGATAACCGGTGCGTTTTTGCACGAACATTACCGGCCCCGGGCTGGTGAGCTTGATGGCCAGCGCCAGCCCCAGCAGCAGCGGCGAAAACACCAGCAGGATGAGCACGGCGCCGACGCAGGCCAGCACGCGGTTGGTGCGCGACAGCGTCCACGGCCGACCGCCGTCGCGGCCGGTCAACCAGCCACGGCCCTGCATGTGGATGGCGGCATCGAGACGCATCCGGTGCTCGGGGTCGATGCGCTTGTCGCGGCGCATCTGATTGATCGGTACACCTTGCTCATGTCCAGTCATGGGGTCCTCCGCTGAGGTTCAGCCGCGAGCGGCGCGTGGGTGACAGGCCGTGGGGTAGTAGTCGCGAAACCAGGCGATGAACCGCCCCAGTCCTTCATCCAGCTCGATCCGGGGCTGGAACCCGGTGGCCTGGGCCAGATCATCGGTCTCGGCGCAGGTGTTGAGCACGTCCCCCGGTTGCAGGGGCAGCAGCTCGACAATGGCTTTCTGGCCGAGGTGTTTTTCCATCAGCGCCAGATAGGTTTTCAGCTCCACCGGGTGGTGGCCGCCGATGTTGAACAGGCACCACGGCGCCATGCTGCTGCCCGCGTCGGGGTGCTCGCGGTCCCACTCCGGATGGTTGTGCGGCGGATGGTCGGTGAGGCGCGCGATGCTTTCGACGATGTCGTCGATGTAGGTGAAGTCGCGCTGGTGCTCGCCGTAATTGAACAGTTTCAGCGGCGTGCCTTCGGTGATCGCCCGGGCGAACTGGATCGGCGACATGTCGGGCCGCCCCCACGGACCGTACACGGTGAAAAAGCGCAGGCCGGTGCTGGGAATGCCGAACAGGTGGCTGTAACTGTGCGCCATCAGCTCGTTGGCTTTTTTCGTTGCAGCGTATAGCGACAGCGGGTGGTTGACGCCGTCGTGCACCGAATACGGGGTGTGCTGGTTGGCGCCATACACCGAACTCGACGAGGCGTAGATCAGGTGCTCGACCGGATGATGCCGGCAGCCTTCAAGAATGTTCAGGAAACCGCAGAGGTTACTGTCCAGATAGGCCTTGGGATTTTCCAGCGAATAGCGCACCCCGGCCTGAGCCGCGAGGTGGATCACCACTTGCGGTTGCTCGCGGACAAACAGCGCTTCGATTGCCGCGGCATCGGCCAGATCAATCCGCGCCAGCCGGAAATCCCCGACCTGATCGCGCACCCATTGCACGCGATCATGCTTGAGTTGCGGATCGTAATAGCCGTTGAAATTATCCAGGCCGACCACCGCATGCCCGTCGCGCATCAGCCGCAAAACGCAATGGGCGCCAATGAAGCCGGCTGCGCCGGTGACCAGAATTTTCATGGGCGCAATCCTTCCGCAGCGACGTGGCGCAGGCCGATGCCGCTGTAGTGCAGACCGGCTGCGGCCACGTATTCCGGGTTGTAGAGGTTGCGTCCGTCGACGATGACCTTGGAGCGCAGCTTGCTCGCCAACAGCTCGAAATCGACCACGCGAAAGTTTTTCCACTCAGTGCAGATCACCAGCGCATCGGCGTCTTCCAGGGTGTCGTCGCGGGTGGCGCACAGGTGCAGATCGTTGCGATAACCGTACAGACGCCGGCATTCGGACATGGCTTCCGGATCGTAGGCCTGCACGCTGGCGCCTTCGGCCCACAGCGCGTCCATCAAATAGCGGCTGGGGGCTTCGCGCATGTCGTCGGTATTGGGTTTGAACGCCAGGCCCCAGATCGCAATCGACTTGCCGGCCAGTCCTTGCGGAAACTGCGCCTTGAGTTTGCTGAAGAGGATGTGCCGCTGGCTGTCATTGACGTCGGTGACGCTGCGCAGCAGTTTCAGTGGCATGCCGTTGTGTTCGGCGGTGTGCAGCAGGGCGCGCAGGTCCTTGGGGAAGCACGAGCCACCGAAGCCGCAGCCCGGATAGATGAAGTGGTAACCGATGCGTGGATCGGAACCGATGCCCTTGCGCACGGCTTCGATGTCGGCGCCGAGCAGTTCGGTGAGGTTGGCCAGCTCGTTCATGAAGCTGATGCGCGTGGCGAGCATGGCGTTGGCCGCGTACTTGGTCAGCTCGGCGCTGCGGTTGTCCATGAACATCAGTTTTTCGTGGTTGCGGCAGAACGGCGCGTACAGCTCGCTCATCTGCTCGCGGGCCGCGTCGTCACGGGTGCCGACGATGATCCGGTCCGGGCGCATGCAGTCGGCGAGGGCGCTGCCTTCCTTGAGGAATTCCGGGTTGGATACCACGCGCACCTTGAGCGCGCTTTTGCCGCGACGCAGCAGCTCTTCATTGGCTGTACCAGCGACCTGATCCGCCGTGCCGACCGGCACCGTGGACTTGATGATCAGAGTGCGATCGGCCTCCATGTGCGCGGCGATCTGCCGGGCCACATTGAGTACGTGGCTCAGGTCGGCAGAGCCATCCTCATCGGCCGGGGTGCCCACGGCGATGAAAATCAGCTCGGCATGCTCCACCGCATCACTGGCTTGGGTACTGAACAACAAACGGCCGGCCTTGATGTTTTCTTCCAGCGCGGCGGATAACCCCGGTTCGCTAATAGGCGGTACGGCTTGTTGCAGTTGTTTAATCTTGTTCGTATCAACGTCGACACATAAAACCCGGTGCCCGACATCGGCAAGTGCGGCAGCTTGTATTAATCCGACATAGCCTGTGCCAAATACGCTCACGTCCATCTGCGCACCCCCGATAGAGCGAAAAGAAGAAGTTCTGAAGAACACTGTAAAAGGGGTATAGCGCAGGGTTTGGAAAGCGTGTCAGCAAAATGACATGTTGCACCTGTATAACACTTGAGCGCTTTTTGGCGATTGGCCATCAAGTCATTGCTGCGATTGGATTTGTTGAATTTTTGCAGATTTGTTCAGATTCAAAATAAGCGATGGACGGTTGTAAGTCTTTAATTTAAAGGCTTGTAGCGTTTCAGGTGTGTCAGATTTGAGTCACCGGATTTTTGACGCTTGGCGGTGAAAACAGTCAATTCTTGCGCTTTGGTAGCCGGGTGCTAGTGTCAGGTTCTGACCGACAATCCTTTGACTCTCTGCCGCAGAGCACGACCGGTATCGCCATGTCCAGATACGCCAAAGAACTGCTTTTAATTGCCTATCTGCTGCTGTTTGCCGACTATTACATTGATCGGTTAAATGCTATCGGCCTCGGTTTTCCTGTACTTCTTTTTGGCGCGATGTTTTTGGCGCTAACTTTAGCGTTATATCTAACGGCATATATACGTCAGGCGCTGATCCGACATTTATTCGCAATAACGTTGTTTGTTTCAGCGGTGTTTTTTGATGTCTATACCCGGGTCACCGCGGATTACCTGAGCTACAGCAGTTTTGTCTCGCTGGTGTACTCCGGCGGCTTTATCCAGGAAGCCGCCTACCAGTACCGCGACGCGATCATTCATGGCGCGCTCAGCGGGCTGTTGTTGCTGTTGGGTATCGGGCTCAAGCCGCGTCACTCACTGGCAGTGCCCAACGCGTTGCGCGTGGCGGCGCCGGTGTGCGGCGTGTTGCTGTTGAGTGCGGTGTTGTTCCTGCGCGCGGGCGAGGGCGCGCGCGGTTTGCCGATCATGTACACACCGCTGGCCTACTTGAACCTGTTCGCCTATGAGGCGCTGCACAACACGGTCGGCCCGCGCGAGCCGGTGACGTTGGTGCGCAACGCGGCGGCGGTGAATCACGATATCGTGCTGATCATCGACGAAAGCATTTCCGGCAATTACCTGGACATCAACGCGCCGTTCGGCGTGCACAGCAACCTCAAGCAGGCGCATCCGGGCGTCGACATCTTCAATTATGGCTACGCCGCCTCCATCGCCAACTGCAGCGCCGACACCAACGTCACCCTGCGCTACGGTGGTACCCGCAGCGATTACATGCGGATCAACAGCACCCTGCCGTCGATCTGGCAGTACGCAAAAAAGGCCGGGTTGCGTACGGTATACATCGATGCCCAGCGCACCGCCGGCAACCTGCAGAACCTGATGACCGACACCGAAAAAAAGGACATCGACCAATTCATCCAGTTTGACCAGACCAGCGTGCGCGACCGCGACATGGCCGCCGCCGCCAAGCTGATCGAACTGCTCAATGACGATCAGCCGCAGTTGGTGGTGATCAACAAGGTCGGCGCGCATTTTCCGGTGCACGACAAATACCCTGACGCCTTCATGGCCTACCGCCCGACGCTACCCCGTGGCCAGTTCACCGAGGTCGCCGACACCGGCAAGCGCGACGGCTTCAACGGCCAGCCGGACGATTGGGTGTTGTACCGCAACGCCTACAAAAACACTGTGCTGTGGAACGTCGGAGAGTTTTTTGCCCGGGTATTCGCCCAGGCCCGGCTGAACAACGCGCTGCTGATCTACACCTCCGACCACGGCCAGGATCTGCATGAACGTGGCAACCCCGGACTCAACACGCATTGCGGCGGTGACCCGGTGGAGGAAGAGGGCCTGGTGCCGCTGGTGGTGATTCAGGGCGATCAGTTGCAAGGGCCGGACTGGGCGCAATCGTTACCGCTGAACAAGGATCGCTCCAGCCATTACAACATCTTCCCGACCCTGCTGCAGTTGATGGGCTATGACATGGCGGGGATCGAGGCGGTGTATGGCAAGCCGCTGACGGTGCCGACCGCGGATGACTTCACCTTCAACTACCGCTTCAATGCGCGGTTGGGGGCCAAGCCTGAGTGGAAGCATATTGATCTGAACACCATTGTGACGCCGGGTGAGGTGGGGACCAGTGTGGCGACTGGTCAGTGAGATTTTTGTTGGAGGCACTGACGCCATCGCTGGCAAGCCAGCTCCCACAGTGTCCTGGTGTGAACTCGATATGTGTGACCAACTTCAATCCCTGTGGGAGCTGGCTTGCCAGCGATGGCGCCAGTGTGAACACCTCTGATCCACCCCAACCACTTTCCGCTATCCTTGCCCGACACTGACCCGGCGGATGGCGGCATGCTTCAGGTTCAAGGCGTTTGCAAAAGTTACCTCACCCCGCAAGGCCCGTTACCGGTGCTGCAAGGCGTCGACCTGAGCCTGGAACCCGGCAGCAGTCTGGCGCTGATGGGCGAATCCGGCAGTGGCAAAAGCACGCTGCTGCACTTGATCGCCGGCCTCGACAAGGTTGATCGCGGCAGCATCCGCAGCGGCGAGCATCGCCTGGAAAGCATGAACGAAGCGCAACTGGCCGACTGGCGCCGCACCGAGATCGGGCTGGTGTTCCAGCAGTTCAACCTGATCGGCAGCCTGCGAATCGAGGACAATCTGGCGTTTCAAGCACGTCTGGCCGGACGCCATGACCCGCGCTGGCAGGCGCATCTGGTGCAGCGTCTGGGGCTGGGCGAGTTGCTCAAGCGCTATCCCGAACAACTTTCTGGTGGTCAGCAGCAACGGGTCGCGCTGGCCCGGGCCCTGGCGTCACGGCCGAAACTGTTGTTGGCCGACGAACCCACCGGCAGCCTCGACGAAGCCACTAGCGACGAAGTGCTGCGTCTGTTGCTGGAACTGCTCGACGACACGCCGACCACGCTGCTGATGGTCACGCACAGCCCGCGGGTTGCTGCCCGACTGGCGCAGCGGGTGGTGTTGTCCAACGGCCGTCTGACGTGAACGTCTTCTGGCAAACCCTGCGCGCACTGCTCAGCCATTGGCGGCGGCATCCGGTACAGTTTTTCAGTGTGCTGACCGGATTGTGGCTGGCGACCAGTCTGCTCACCGGGGTCGAGGCGCTGAACAGTCAGGCCCGCGACAGTTATGCTCGGGCCAGCCAGATGATTGGCGGCGAACCGCAGGCCAGTCTCGCCACGCCCAGCGGTGCGTTATTCACCCAGCAGTGGTTTGTCGATCTGCGCCGCGACGGCTGGCCGGTTTCGCCAGTGTTGCAGGGGCGGCTGCTGCTCAAGGATCACGACAACCAGCGTCTGCAATTGATCGGCATCGAACCGGTGTCGCTGCCAGCGGATTCCGCCGTGGCCGGGCAGGCGCTGCCGATCGAGCGCATCGTCGAATTCTTCTCGCCGCCGGGCAGCACGTGGATTTCCCCGGAGACCTTGCAGGCACTGAACCTCCGCGAAGGCGCCACGCCGCAGACGCTCAAGGGTCAGACCTTGCCGCCATTGCGCGCGCAAAAGGACATGGCGCCCGGCGTGTTGCTGGTGGACATCGGTGTCGCGCAAACCCTGCTCGAACAACCCGGGCAACTGTCGCGGCTGTTATTGCCGAAGGATTTTCACGCCGAGCTGCCGGCCGCCTTCAAAGGGCAACTGCAGCTGAAAAGCAGCGCCGAGGAAAACAATCTGGCGCGTCTGACCGAGAGCTTCCATCTGAATCTCGATGCATTGGGCTTTCTCTCGTTTGTGGTCGGGCTGTTCATCGTTCACGCGGCCATTGGCCTGGCGCTGGAGCAGCGCCGTGGGTTGTTGCGCACCCTGCGTGCCTGTGGGGTGAGTGCGCGGATGTTGATCGCCAGCCTGATCGTCGAACTGGGTGTGCTGGCGCTGGTCGGCGGGGTGTTCGGGGTTGTCAGCGGCTACTGGCTGGCCAGTGTGTTGCTGCCGGATGTCGCCGCCAGCCTGCGCGGACTGTACGGCGCGGAAGTGGCGGGGCAGTTGCGCCTGAGTCCGTGGTGGTGGTTCAGCGGCATCGGTTTGAGCCTGTTCGGCGCGTTACTCGCCGGCGCCAACAGTTTGTTGCGCGCGGCGCGTTTACCATTGCTGGCGGTGGCGGATCCGCAGGCCTGGCATCAGCAGCATGCGCGCTGGTTGCTGCGCCAGGGCTGGCTGGCGGCGCTGTTGGCGGCGCTGGCGCTGCTGGCATTGGTTTGGGGCGACAGCCTCGGCAGCGGATTTGCGTTGATGGCCGGGCTGTTGCTCGGCGCCGCGCTGGCGTTGCCGGTGGTGCTCAGCGCGGTGCTCAATCAACTGCTCGGGCGTAGTCGCTCGGTGCTCGGCCAGTGGTTTCTCGCCGATTGTCGCCAGCAATTGCCGGCGTTGAGTCTGGCGCTGATGGCGCTGCTATTGGCGCTGGCGGCGAACATCGGCGCCGGCAGCATGACCGCCGGTTTTCGCCAGACCTTCAACGACTGGCTCGAACAACGCCTGAGCGCCGAACTCTACGTCAACCCGGTCAATCCGGCGCAATCGCGGGAGCTTTACAGTTGGCTCAAGCAGCAACCGCAGGTCAGCGCAGTGCTGCCCAACTGGCAGGTGGCGGTGACCCTGCAAGGCTGGCCGGCAGACGTGTTCGGCACGATTGATCATCCATATTACCGCCAGCACTGGCCGTTGCTCGAAGCGATGGCCGGGGATCCGTGGGCGCGGCTGGCCAACGATGATGCGGTGATGCTCAGCGAACAACTGGCGCGACGGCTGAAGGTGCGCGCGGGTGATCATCTGAATTTGCCGACCCCGGGCGGGACGTGGTCACCGCGTATCGTCGGGATCTACGCCGATTATGGCAATCCCAGAGGGCACGTGCTGGTCAACAGCAACCATCTGCTGCGCCTGTGGCCGTCATTGACGCCGAACCGATTCAACCTGCGCATCGCCCCATCGGACATCCCGCAATTTGTGTCGGCGCTGCAAACCCGTTTCCAGATCGATGACAGTCGTATCGTCGATCAGGCGCGGCTCAAGGGTTGGTCGGTGCAAGTGTTCGAACGTACGTTCGCCGCCACCGCCGCGTTGAACAGCCTGACCCTGGCGGTGGCGGGTGTGGCGCTGTTTATCAGTCTGCTGACCCAGAGCCAGAGCCGCCTCGGACAACTGGCTCCACTGTGGGCCTTGGGCGTGACGCGCCGCCAGTTGATGCTGCTCAACCTCGGCCAGACCTGGCTGCTGGCGGTGCTGACGCTAGTGCTGGCATTGCCGCTGGGGATCGCGCTGGCGTGGTGTCTGGATGCGGTGATCAATGTGCAGGCGTTCGGCTGGCGTTTGCCGTTGCGGATCTTTCCGCTGCAATTGCTGCAACTGATGGGGCTGGCGCTGATGGCGACCTTGCTCGCCTCCGCGTGGCCGCTGTATTCGCTGTACCGCACGCAACCGGCGGATCTGCTGAGGACCTTTGCCCATGAGGATTAACCGGTTTGCGGCGGTGTGTCTGGCGTTGCTGCTGATTGGCTGTGAGCAATCGACGCCTGAACAGAAAGGCTTCGCCGGGCTCGGCGATCAGGCGGCGCAATTCACGCCCGTGGTGCCGGGGCGGGTGTTCAGTTTTCCGGCGGATCATGGCGCCCATGATGGATTTCGTATCGAGTGGTGGTACGTCACCGCCAATCTCAAGGATGCGCAGGGCAATGATTTCGGCGTGCAGTGGACGCTGTTTCGCAGTGCGCTGAAGCCTGCGGCAGAGCAAGCGGGCTGGAGCAATCAGACAATCTGGCTCGGGCATGCGGCAGTCACTTCGGCCACCACGCACCATGCCGCCGAACGGTATGCCCGGGGCGGCGTGGGGCAGGCCGGGGTGACGGCGGTGCCGTTCGAGGCGTGGATCGATGATTGGCGCTTCGCCAGTCAGGCGTCCGAGCCGTTGAGCGACATGCAACTCAGTGCTCGCGATCCATCGTTTGCCTATCAACTGCACCTCAGCTCCAGCCGGCCGCTGGTGTTGCAGGGCGAGCAGGGTTTCAGCCAGAAATCCGAGCAGGGCCAGGCCTCGTACTACTACAGCCAGCCGTTTTTTCAGGCCAGCGGCACCCTGCAGATCGATGGCCAGACTTACACGGTCAGCGGCCCGGCCTGGCTCGATCGCGAATGGAGCAGCCAGCCGCTGACCGCCAACCAGACCGGCTGGGACTGGTTCTCCCTGCACCTCGACAGCGGCGAACACGTCATGCTTTACCGCATGCGCCAGAAGGACGGCGCGCCTTACCTCACCGGCACCTGGATCGCCGCCGACGGTCAGACGCAAACCCTGCGCAGCGAGCAGATCAAACTGATCCCACAGGACAGCGCGAAAGTCGCCGGGCGCGAAATGCCGGTGCGCTGGACCATCAGCATTCCCGACAAACAGCTGGGCATCAGCCTGTCGGCCTTGAACCCCAATGCCTGGATGAACCTGCGCATTCCCTATTGGGAAGGCCCAGTGCGTATCAGCGGCAGCCAGGGCGGGCGCGGATATCTGGAAATGACCGGGTATTGAGAATTACCCCTGTAGGAGCTGCCGAAGGCTGCGATCTTTTGATCTTGTTTTTTTGAAGATCAAGATCAAAAGATCGCAGCCTTCGGCAGCTCCTACAGGGGATTGGGTGGAACTCCGGCTTCTTGCGTGGCCTCTACACCGTATTACTCGCGGAGGATTGGCCATGAGCGACGACCTGCAACCCCCAGACCTGACCACCTGGCAACGCCTGTTCGACGACCAGACCTACTGGCAGCAATCCCCCGACGCTCACTACTTCGATCTGCAGCGCATTGCCGACGACCTGCTCGGCCAAGGTGCGATCGATCTGGAGCAGTGGCAGATCCTTCGTGCCAAGGCCGACGACCTGCACAAGGATTCGCCCGCCATCAACGTCGCCCGTGAACTGGACGACCCCGAAGCCTGAGGAGCCCGCCATGACATCCGTATCCACCAGCGAACACCCTGACGAACCCCGGCCACCGGGAGAAACCGAACGCGACAACGACGCCCTGCGCCCGAGCGACCCGAAACAGCGCAAGGACAGCGGCAAAGGCACCGCCAGTGGCGAATCCACTGCCCAAGAGACTGCCGCGCCGCAAACCAAAGCCAAGCCCTGAACAGCGTCTATGCTCAGTGACACATCCGGTGCCAACACAGGTTGGCGCCGGTTGCTCTCATTGATTACAGGGAAGGTATCGCTTATGAAACTTCACGTTCTGGCCAAAGCCATCACCCTCGCCACCGTACTGTCGGCCACCAGCTTCGGCGCGTGGGCTGCGGATATTCCGCTGTCGGCCAGCATCGAGGCTGACAAGGTCACCACCAAAGTCCTCGCTGTCGATGCCGCCAACCATCAAGTGGTGCTGGAGGGGGCTGAAGGTCGTCAGGTGCATATTCAACTCAGCGACAAGGCGAAAAACCTTGCCAACCTGCAGGTCGGTGATCTGGTAAAAATCGAGGTTCAGCGCTCCGTCGCGGCTTATCTCGACACCGATGTGGATAAAGGTCTGCCTGGCACCGTCGAGCGTAGCGGCGAGCTGCGCAAGGCGCCGGGCAGCGAAAACCCCGGTGGCGAGGCCTATCGGCAGGTTCAGGTACAACTGAAAATCACCAAAATTGATTTGAAGAACCATCAGGTGACCCTGGAAAACCCGGCGGGCCAGTCAAAAGTCCTCGACGTGAAGAAGCCGGAAATCCAAGCGAAGCTCAAAGATCTGAAAGAAGGGCAGAGCGTTATCGTCACTTACACCGATATATTAAAAGTGACCAGCCAGCATGAAAGTTGAGCATTAACTCTACAGGATGATTGTTCTTGTACAGGTTATTGTATGAGAACAATCATCTGAAATCAGTTGTGCCGAATACTGAAAGTTTGATGAAAGGGTTTCGTCGATAAATATCTGTTAACTTTCTCGTACATTAAATTTACTTAATGAGTGACGACATATCCGCCAACTTCTATTAAAATCCTTCGCGTTCGCCCAGTGTCAGGGCTCTTTACCGGTGCATGGATTGCCAGGCCATTACACTGGGCGAACACCTCTTCTGAGTGGATGTATACAATTTCAGAAAAAAAGGGCGACTTGAAAAAGTCGCCCTTTTTTGTATGCGCAATTCAAGCCGATGCCTGATTCTGAAAACGTTTGAGCGTCGCTTCGTACATTCGGGTGCGGCGATGGTTTTTGCCGTAGGTGCCGGCCGCTGCAACGGTGCCTGCCTGGATGTGATCCAGATAGCGGAAAATTTTGCGCGGCGCCAACAGCTTGATGCCGTAGCCCAACGCGCTCATGCGATCCTGCAGGGTATAACCGGGTACCCGGTCATCCATGCAAAAGTGCAGTTCGTGCGACTTCATCAACTTCGCATTCCACAACGTGCAGAAACTTTTCAGATGCGTTTCCAGATAAGGTTTCGGCTCTTTGCTGCGCAAACCCAACGAGATTTTCGCCCGGCGAACATAGTGTTTGCAAAAGCGCGAAGTTAATCGCCAGGTATCTCTCAACATCCCCCGATTAATCTGCTCGACACAGCCGACAGCGGCAATATCCGCAGTCCTGGTGCACTCGCCCAGCATCATCGCGAAGACTTCCTTGTCGTAGACAAAGGTGTCGGTGTGCAGCAAAAACAGATAATCGGTATCAACTTTCGCCAACGCCAGATCCAGCGCCTTGCCATGGGCAATATGCCCGGCTTCTTTACCGGGAGAGGGACGTTCGATCAGATTGATCCAGTCCAGCGAGCGCAAATAATCCAGGCTGGCATCCGCCGAATCATTGTCCACCACCCAAACCGGGATGCGCTGCGCCTGCACATGCTCGCGCAACAGTTCCAGGCACATCCGGGTGATGTCCGGGGTTTTGTAATTTACCAATACAAGACTGAAATTCGGCTGTGTAACGGCTGGTAAATCAAACTGGCTCATTCGAAAGCTCATCCACGGTTGGTCGGCAACAGGTGTCTGTCGAGCCGGGATGCTAGCGAGGGAAGCTTAGTTGAAGCTTAATTTGGGGTTCAGGGGGTGGGGGAGGCTGCCGGGGCCGGTCAGTTTCTGAAGTAGAGCTCATCCAGCTGGCGCTTGCGTAGCGACAGATACTCTTCCCAGATCTTGGGAAAATCCTCATCTTTGGTCAGCGGGAAGGTCAGATAAATGTGCCTTCCAATCACGCTGATGTATTGCCGTGCACGTTTGAAGGCCGGCTGCTCGTAAACCGCCACGCTCTCATCGTAGGCGTCATGGTGGTGTCGGATGCTCACTCGATGCGGCGCGATCATGCACTGCGCAAAATCGATCACCCAACCGCTATCCATCGTGGTGCTCAGGTAACCGTAAACACCATCGTCGGACAGTTGCATACACGAGTTTGCCTGCGTGCCGTCGTCATCGTTGACCAAAACGATCTGGTCCGCGAAGTATCGGATACTCCTGTCGTCCGAGCCTTGCAGAAGCAAGCTCCAGCCTTCGGCTCCCATACGGAATTCACCGATGTTTTCGAAGGTGGCGGTCCAGCCGTTGGTGAGGGCGATCTGGTGTTTATTCATGGGGTTGGGTTAGTGGCCGGGGGGAGGGGGATTATGTGGTGCTTAAGATCTGGTGGATCTAGAGGCACAAAAAATCAGAGACTGTCTATGTTGGTAGGGCCGCCATCATTAATCAGTTTGCTCATTCGTCGATTATATAGCTCCAGGTTTTGGAAGTTATTTTTGGTTTCGACTGTTTTTTTGAGAAAGGTCATGACAAGGGAGATTTTCTGTTTCTCATGATCAACAGCACTTCGCACAAGGTCAAATCCGTCTGCTGATAGAAATGGATGTTTGTTTTTCAGGTAATAATAGCACCCAATATTTTCGAACAGGTCGTTGGCGTCATTTTCTGTTAATTCAATCGAGTTTAAGTATGCGCTAAATGCATCTTTCAATATTTTTGCTGAGTTGTCTCGTGATTTTAAATAACAGCATAGATTTTGCCAATTTATAACGTGCAACTGAGTTCCCCAGTCAGGATCGCCTGTGAAGTATTGGCCGTTTCCTCTGAAATAGTCGGGAAATTCGTTTCTTTTTAAGGCTGTTTCAAAACTGTTGGTCATTGAGATTTCCCACCAAATCGTCCTAACGAGTGATTTGCCGGCCAAACGTATCGTAGCGATACTGGCATTGGCATCGACCGGCAGCATTCTTCCCCCAGTTGACCAAGGTTGTGCAAGCGAGGGAACCTCGGGAAGGGCAGTTTAAAAATAAAAAGTGGAGATTGCGCAATGGCAAACTAAATTTAGAACAAAAGTGATCTGTTCCCGAATCGATAAGTTTCTGGCTTCTAAAACTTATGTATAGTTATCTCTCCTTCGACTTGATATCCTAAAACAAAGTCGGACAGACCAGCATTCATGATATCTAACCAACTAGCTGGTAGCAATTCAAGGTTTTTAGTGAGTCCTGTCCATTCGGCGCTTTCAAATTTTTGATCATTTTTATTAAATATTTCGTCGTTTTTGATTGAAGCTTTTGAGATGTCTTTTGTACATGTGTTGAACTCAAAGGATGCGCCGTAAATGGTATCATCTTTTGATCTTGTTAAGATTAGGTCAGAGCCTTGGGCATATGCGCTTATATAAGCCTCTGCTGTGTAAAATATTTTTTTCATTTTAAAGCACACGTTGGGAGATTTGTAATAGCTTCGTTTGTGTTGGCTTATCCATCTCAGGGTATATTGGCGGGCGATACGGGCGTTCATTCGTGTTTTTAGAACGTTCGCAAAGGAGCAAGATAGAGAAATATTTTAAGTGTTCTATCGACCGTTCTTGATGATGTGGCTAAAAACTCATGTCTGCTTCGACGTTCTCTTCGAATTCCGAAAGTTTTTTGATGATTTCTACGTCGCCGTAATATTTTTCTTTCAGCTGCTTCAGCTGAAGATCCGTACCTTTACAGTATTTATTGATATCGCTGACAACGTGATCAAGACTTTTCGGAGTTTTTGGATCAGGTTCGGTAATCTCTCCGCGCAACGAATCGCAGTTGCTTCGTTTTTCGACATAAGTGGAGATATCATCAGGAACAGTACTTTCGCTTTCGACCCGGTAGAAATATAGTAAGATCGTCAGGGAGATTAGAAAAAATAGAAACAAATGCCGTTCATTTTTCCGTAATTGCCCAGTGAGATTTGTCATTTTTTTTGCCTGGCAATATCACGCCATAAATCCACGTAGTCATGGAGGTCGCTGTTTATGCCGATTTGGGTTTAGCCTGACCCATGTGTTTTTAAAGCTGCTCGAGATCAAGAGTGCAACCTTTAAGCTTTAATCGCTTGATTTCCTCATCGAATTTGTACTTTGGCAAGTCTTTGTTCTTCAAGTCATACTGTTGCCTAAGTAGGCGAAAGAGCTTTCCTATGTTTTTTTTGCTTTTTTCGTCAAGGCTCTCGACTAGATCGTAATTATTGTTCGATAAAAACGGTATGTTGTTTTTGAGTGTGTAGTAGGCGCTTATATTCGAAAATAACCCTTCGGCGTCTGAGTAATTTTCTTCTAGGTATTTTGCGTAATCCTCAAATATGGCTGTGAGCAAGTTTTGTGCTGCTTTTTGTTTTTTTAAAACGCTACACATTTCCTGCCAGTTGCTGATAAAAAGATGATCTCCCCAGTCGGAGCCTCGAGCAAAATACTGTCCCTTACCTTTAAAGAAGTCAGATATTTCGTGAAGATCTAATGCAGTTTCAAAGGTAGTCTTCATTGAAGCTTTTCCCAGTCATCAAAGTTTTTCAACAACGTTCCAATGTCACTGTTGTGAGTAATGTTTTTCGATTCGATTAGGGCACCCTTTTCTGTGCTACTTTTGGTAGCTCCTCTCGGTACCCAATCATTAGGGTAAGCACCATTCTCACAACCGTTTGGCATCTCGTGGCTAAAGCGTGGATCGTTTAGTAAAGGCAACAAAAGGGGGGCAGATTTATTTTGAGTGCTTCGTGAGGCCATCTTCGGGAATAATAAATCTGTCCCCTCAGATCGTGATCTTTTTGTTTGTGGGCAGGTTAAATAAGTGATTAAGAATGCTCTTCTATTCGTCTTTTATTCAGGTGAAAAGGTAGTCTACTTCTATTATAGGGGGCGGCTCATCACATCGTGCTTTCTTGTCCCAACAGATCCACCCGCCCCATAGGATTAGGCACGTACTGGTAGTTACTCAACTCACCCATAAGTTTAATCGGACCGGCGGAAGAACTTTCCAGTCCCGGATTGTAGTAGCGGTGCCGGTTGTGATGTCAGCAAACCTTATCCAGGATGGCTAGGTTTATGTAAGGTAATGGCGAGGCGAGTGACTGCATTTAATTATCTCGATAATTAATTTCTCTTTGGAGTCGTCTTGTTTTTTTTGTTATGATTGATATCTCATGACGGGGTCAGAAATAAAAAAATAATCCAGTATTTTTTTGTATTGCTGATTCATTAAGCTTTATTATTTTTTTTATCGTTTCACACTTGGTGTTTTTAAACGCCTCTTGGAAGATTTTAAGAGAGGCTTCCAGTTTCGAGATTCCTTGTATCTTTTCGTCTTCGTATTCGTCTATAAATATTCCCAATGTTGAATTTATGTTTTCGATGATGTTTGTCTTTAATAGAGCAGTGAATTCGTCCTCAGAAAGATCGATTTCTTCTAGATCCCCGGGGAGGCATTCATCGAAGTCTAGTCTATTCATTGCCTCCACGGTCAACGGTACCGAAATAGTTTTCATCTCTATGGTTCCTTGTTGAAGTGCGTGACTTCATTGTATTCGCTTTGCGATCTGCCGGTTTGTTTTCCGTTCGGAAGCGTCTTGTTGCTAGGAACAATTCCGTCGAGGTTTAGATATTTACGCTTTCCAGGAAGTGATGGGTCGTACACTCTGAAATAGTTTCCGTTCATATCTTCGACCACTTCTACTCCGTTTTGAGGGTTTTTATATATTCTCTTACCTTTGTCGGTAGTGCTAATTATGGGGTTGTCGCCAGCAAATTTTTCTACCGCATTATTTAAATTCGCTTTCGGCCAGTTTGCGGAATACTGGGCAGCTCTGGCGGCACCTCCCGTCTCAGGCGCTTTTTGATCCCCCTCATTTACCTTGGCTTTTCCTTCAGGTGCCTCAGCACTTTCGCCTGGGATGCATTTATCGCCGCCAGGGCAAGTATTCAGACCAAGCGGATCCACCCACCCCGTAGGGTTAGGCACGTACTGATAGTTGTTCAAACCACCCGCAAGCTTGATCGGGTCCGGCGTCAAAAACCGCCCAGTACTCGGATTGTAGTAGCGGTGCCGGTTGTAATGTAACCCCGTCTCGGTATCGAAGTACTGACCTTGAAAGCGCAGCGGATTATCGATTTCGTTGACGTCCAGCGCTGCGAGATTGCCGTATGCACGGTATTTCGCTGACCACATGATCTCCCCGCTGTAGTCGGTGAGTTCCTGTGGCGTGCCAAGATGATCGAGTTGGTAATAGAACGGCGTAGCCTTGCGCGGGCCTTCGCCATCGAGCATCGCCAGTGGACGGAAGCTCCCGGGCTCGTAGATGTAGCTGCGATAGCGGTTCTCCGCGCTTTCCGCGATCATGCGTTCGCCTTGCCACAGGAATTCGGTGGTTCGACCGTCTACGGTTTTTTCAATGCGGCGGCCGAATGCGTCATATTTGTAAGACGCGGTGCTTCCGCCCGGCAAGCTCACGCCAATGAGGCGGTGCTGGCAGTCGTAACGGTATTCGGTAACGAGTTTCTGACCGGAGCCGCGACGTTCGCGAATTAAATTGCCAAAGGCGTCGTAATCGTAATGACGATCACCCTGCATCAGCAGGCGGTTGCCTTTGACGTTGGCGAGATTTGCCGTGCCTTCGTTGTTCTGGCCGAGCAGGTTGCCCGCCGGGTCATGGGCAAAGCTTTCCGGAGTGGCGCCGCGAACGCTGATCAGGCGATCGAGCGGGTCGTAGTGATAGCTGCGATTGCCTTTGCGGCTGTCGTTTACGCCGCTGAGGTTGCCGTTGGCGTCGTAGTGGTAGCGACGTTGAAAGAGGCTTTTTTCGCGCTGGCCGACACTGTGGGCTTGCAATCGACCCTGTTCGTCGTACTGGTACTGGCTGAGCAAAAGACCTTGCTGACGTTGCTGTTCGCGACCGGCGCTGAACTGGTGGCTGGTCAGGCGTGAGCCGTTTAGATCGATGCTGCTGAGGCGCCCGCCAGGCAGGTGTCGGTAGTCGAGTTTGCTGCCGTCGGGCAGGCGGCAGTGGCTCAATTGGCCGATGCTGTTGTACTCATAACGCGTCGTGCCCCAGCCTTGATGCTCCGCGATCAGACGATCCTGAACGTCGTATTCGTAGGCGAGCGGCCAGTGACCGTCGTCGACGTTAACCAGACGACCCAAGGCGTCGTAGCTGTAGTGAATCTCTTCACCGTCGGGGAGGGTCTTGACGAGCAGGCGGCCGGCGGCATCGCGCTGGTATTCGGTAATGAGTTCGCTGCCGTCGTCGCCGAATTCGGTTTTCTTCAGCAATTGGCTGTTGAGGTCATATTCGTACGCGGTGCGGCGGCCGTCGAAGCCGGTTTCCTGTTGGATCAACCCGTTCGAGTAGTAATCGAGGTGATAATGCTCGCCACGCTCGTTTTCGATTTCGGTAAGCCGTAGCCCGGCATTGTCATATCGATAGCGCAATTGGCTACCGTCGGGATTGATTCGACGGCTTACAAGATGCAGGTTATCGACATATTCGTACCGGGTAATGCGGCCAAGTTCATCCCGCTCGGCAGTGACGCGACCATACGGGTTATAGGTGAATGCGCGAGTCGCGCCACCGGGCAGGGTCACCTGGGTCAGGCGATCAACGGCATCCCACTCGTATTGAGTGATAGCGCCCGTTTCATCCTGGCGGGTAATTTGCCGTCCAAGTGCGTCGTAACGGTATTTGCGTTTCCCACCATCCGGCAACTGCTCTTCAAGCAGTTCGCCAAGTTTGTTCCAGCCTAATTTATGGCGGCTGCCATCCGGATTTAGGATTTCTAAAAGACGACCCTGATCATCGTAATAGTAACGTGTAGAATTTCCGTCGGGATCGATTTGTTGAGTTATGTCGCCTTGTTTGTTTCGAATATATTTCCAAATCGCATCGCCACGACGAACTTCTGACACAAAACCGAGTGTGTAGTCGTAAAGTGTAGGCGTGTCTTCTGGCGGAATAACCGCCTCCAATCGACCCGCGTCGTTATATTGGTACTCCGTAAGTGCGCCTAATGGATTTTTTTCCGCGATTAGGCGACCATTTTCATCGTATACGTTCCTGTGTTCAGCTCCATCCGGTTCGACCTTGCTTATGAGTCTGGCGTGATCGTCGTGAGTATAGATTTCCTCACTGCCATCAGCATTAGTTACAGTGACGCTTCCTTTGTCGTCCCACGTATAGCGGGAGTCCATTTGTGTAAAGTTTGCCCAGTGGTGGACACAACGTGAAGATTTTCCCTCGTTTTCCCATTCCCAGAAAAAGCTCGCGCCACCAGCTAGTTGCCTCTCGAGAATTACGTTCTGGCGATTATAGGAATAAAGTTCACTTTCACCTGCAGCGTTCTTTGCTTCAACGAGATGGCTGTTTTCGTCGTAACGATAAGTGACGAGTGTTTGGATAGTGCTCCAAGCACTTTCCAGGTTATCTGCAGGAGTGAACTGCTGATACTCGACAGATACGATATGCTTTCGATCATATCGAAGGAGCAATGATCGTCCCGCACCGTTATCCAAGCGTTTGATACGCCCGTGAATATCACGAGTAATATGAAGCCGATTTCGGTATCGGTCCGTGATTGCAATGAGCGTTGCGCCTTTATCGTTGTACCTGAAGTGGTAGAACAGCGGGCGCTCACCTGCCTGAGTTAGAACGAGTTCAGATGGATCATCACCAATAAAAACAGCAGCTTTTGCTAGGCTGTTGGTTATAGCCGGTCGTTGATCACTAGGGAGTGGAAAATGAGTAATACGATTTTCATGATCTGTCCAAACAACGCTCTCTTCAGTTACTTGTACTCGCTGCGCGAGCGCATGGCTCCACCCGTAGCCCAGCCCACAATCTATTTCTGCTGCGCTAGTACGATAAAGGCGAGTCCATTCGAATGGAAATATTCCATTTAGCGTCCCGTCGGTAAGCGTTAGCAGTTCCTCCCCTGTAACCATAGATACTGGGCAACCGTTGACACATGTTTCTCTGGTGCAGGCCACGGCTTTGTCGTCGTGGCTCGCTGACTGTTTTGATTTGTCGTCAATATGCTCTGAACTGCTAACTTTGGCATGGTCTTGTCGATCCCAGCCAAGCTTGACCTTACCTTTCTCGTACGTCCCTGCAATCGCTCTTGTAGCAAGTTTCTTATAGTGCTCGATCGCTTCCATAAATTTCTTGACGATGCTGAATATGGATTTTACAAACCCAGAAACAACTTCGATAATTTTTGCGCCATAGTTGACGAGGCGTACGCCGAGATATGCGATGCCCGAGCCTTCGGCTGCAAAAGTTAGGACTATCGCGAGAAGGATATCTATTAGAATCGTTACAATGGCACCGGATACTTGTTCTGCCGTTTTTCCGGATATTACGCTGGGAGGAAGCTGCGAAAGCCATATACCTGATGCCTTCAGAATGAGGAAAAGTGCAGCTTGGTCGCTTGCTAGCAACATCAGCTTTTCCATCGTTGCTGGTGTTTCTTTCGCCAGTCTCAGCAGATCTTTGGCACTTTCTCCTAATTGCGCGGCAAAATTCCCCGGATCCTTCAGAATCTCAAAGACACGCTTGATCCCGTCAAACGCGGCCTTGATTGCCTCCCACCCTCCAATGAATGTTCCCTTCACTTGTGCAAGGTAGGGAGAAGCAAGTGTTTCCTTCGGCCAAAGTGGCCTGTATTTTTTCCACTCTGAGTCGAGCCAGTTATTTAATTGCGCGGTAAATCCGTCGTAAGAGCTAAATAGCTCATTCAACTGGTTTTTTGTTACTGAGCTTTGCACTCGGACGTAGTATTTTTTGCCTGGTACGCCTTTGTAAACACCTTTTCCATCCGCATCGAGAGTGATGGAAGTTGCTGTTCCGCCTTCTTTTGGAGTCACCTCGACCGTGATATTGCCAACGGGAATGTCATTAACGGAGACAAACTTACTTTCGATGAGCAATCTGCCGTCCTTGGGGCATTGTGCGACGGTGGACTCGAACTCATCGTCTTTCACGCTGACAATAGCGCTCGCGCTCCCTAGCTTGATAGATCTGCTCAAGCCAAAAAATGCTGGTCTATCGAGGAATTGAGGGCCTTTATCCAGCCATTCCGCATATTTGCTTTCGGTCAGTTTTCGGTAGTCCTTCAAACTGTCCGGGAAGGAAGAGAGTAGTTCATCAACAAAGGCAACGCGATCCATCAGCCTTGCTCCAGAATCAGGTGGTTTAACAGTGCTTCTTTAAGGTTTTTCGGCGCATCCGGGCGGCGCACGAAACGGCTGACTTTCAGCTTCAGGTTGTTCTCTGGCCACGCGCTGTAGATGTCCGGGCGTTCTTCTTCGAGCCATTGCAGGAGATTGCCAATCAGCGTCGAAGGATTTTCCTTGGTCAAACCATCCAGCAACTCCTTAGGCACCTCCCACCACGGCCAATCCCGCACCTTCGGCAACACCCGTGTCCCAACCTCCAGCGTCTGCCCGTTAATCAGATACCGCTCAAACACCGGCAGCACTTCCCCGGCCTTTTCACCCAGCCCATGCAGAATCGGGTAGATATGCCGCCCATCCCAAAACCGGAAAAACACTTCAGTGCCATCCGGCATTTTCACTTGGGTCAGGCTGCGCAGGTGTTCGAATACGTCGTTCGGTTCGGCGCGGGAGACGGCGAGCCAACCCCAGTCGAGGGCGCCGGTTTCGGCGATCCACGGCAGGAATGCCGAGTTGGGTTTTAGCTCGGTGACGTAGGGCATCACCGGTTGCCAGGTGGCGTAGGGCGTGCCGCCCCAGATCGGCAGGAGCTGGGCGGTGGGTTCGGTCAGGTACAGGGTTTTCAGCGCGTCGGCATCGCTCGCTGCGCTGATAATCAGGTACAGCCGCTCGCCAGTTTGCAACGGCTGTTGCGCCAGCCACTGTTGGGGTGTCAGTCGATCAGATGGCACAGGCACCTGCCTTGCATTTCTCGCACTCTTCACAGAATGGCGCGTTACGTTTGAGGGTGTTGATCTGCGCCGGGGTCAGCACCTGGCCGGCCTTGTCGGCGTCGGCCTGTTTCAGCACGCCGGGCATCAGCGGGGCGGCGCCGGTGCCGCTGCCGGGGCTGCCGCCGGAGTTCATGTTGATCACCGGGCCGCTCATGGTCACGCCGCCGGCGTCGATCTTGATGAAGCTGCCGCCGCCGACCAGGGTCAGCTCGGCGCCGGCTTCCATCACGACTTTCATGCCGCTGCTCAGGTGAATTTCCTGGCCGGCGTCGATGAACTGGCCGGTGCCGATCTTGATGTGCTGGTTGACGCCCACGGTCAGGTGGTCGTTGGCCCGGGCTTCGACTTTGCGGTCGGCGTAGACGGTGTGGTGTTCTTCGGCCTTGAACTCGGTGTAGCTGTTCTGCTCGACGGTGTCGTGGCGTTCGTTGCCGACGCGGATTTTCTGGTCGTGTTCGATGTTCTCGTCCCAGTCGCGCTGGGCGTGCAGGTAGATCTGCTCCTGACCTTTCTTGTCTTCGATGCGCAGTTCGTTGTAACCGCCGCCGCCCATCGAGCTCAGGGTCTTGAAGGTGCTGCGGGTCTTGTTCGCCGGCAGCGCGTAGGGGACGGTGTTTTCCTTGTGGTACAGGCAGCCGCTGATCAGCGGTTGATCGGGGTCGCCTTCAAGGAAAGTGACCAGCACTTCCATGCCGATGCGCGGGATGGCGATGCCGCCGTATTGCGCGCCGGCCCAGGCGCTGGAGACGCGCAGCCAGCAGCTGGTCTTGTCGTCGGCCTGGCCTTCGCGGTCCCAGTGGAACTGCACTTTGACCCGGCCGTATTCGTCGCAGTGGATCTCTTCGCCTTTGGGGCCGGTGACCACGGCGCTCTGGCTGCCGAGGATGCGCGGCTTCGGGTGGCGCAGCGGTGGGCGATTGGGCACGTCCCATGGTGTGGCCTGGAAACGGTTGCGATAGCCCTGATGGAAATCGTCTTTCAGCGCGGTGGTGTCGCTGGTCACCGACTCTTCCAGCACCTGCGGCTGTTTGCCTTCGTGCAGGACTTCCGTCAGCAGCCACAGGTCGTTCCATTTGGCTTTCGGGTGTTCGGTCAGGGCGAGGAAATGACCGCTGACCAGCAGCGGCTGATCACTCTTGCCTTCGGCGAGCTGGAAGTCGCTGCGGTGGCGTTCGAGGGCGCGTTTGGCCAGGTGCTTGCCGCGCTCGCGGTCGATGAAACGGCCTGGGTAGTCGTAGTCTTCGAGGTCGGGCAGGGCGTCGCCGCGGTTTTCGCTTTCCAGCTTCAGGCGCGGTTTTTCGAAGTCGTAGTCGCGACGGGTGGTGCGGCTGGTGCGGGTTTCCAGGCGCAGATCGAAGCGCTTGATCACCGGGTTGCTGGCGACCATGCCGGAGTCTTGCTGATAGGCCACCGGCGCCAGTTTCGGGAACACCGTCTGGTCATCGCCGAACACCAGTTTGTGCGCCGTCGCCGTGTGCTGGAAGTGGTAGTGGATACCTTCTTCCTCGCACAGGCGCTGGATGAAGTGCAGGTCCGACTCATCGTATTGCACGCAGTAGATGCGTTCGGGATTCGAACCTGTCTTGAATTCGTAGGCGTTGCTTTGAATGCCGTGCTCTTCGAGGACCATGCCGATGATTTTCGGCACCGTGAGGTTCTGGAAGATGCGCTGGTTGATGCGGTGCGCCAGGTACGCCAGTTGCGGGCGCAGGGTCACCGAATAGCGCGTCAGGCGCTTGCCGGAATCGCCCTGGGCGGCACGGTAGATCTGGCCGTGAATGCCGCTGCCATCGGGCGACAGCTGCAGGAAGGCCGGTTTGTGCAGCAGGGTTTCGAGATCCAGCGACGGCTGCTCACTGACCAGCTCCACCTCGAACACAAAAGGCTGGCTGATGGCTTCCCGGCCGGTCAGGGTAAACACCTGAAAATCGGCGGAGAGCCCTTCGATGGTCAGGGCAAAGTGGGTTTCATTGGCCGGCGCGAACATCCCTTGTTCCTCGTGCTGTACAGCGGCGTTCGTCGACTACCGCCAGGCGGTTCAACGCACGCGAAATTCTGGAGGGGCGTAAACAACATCGACCAGCAGGGCTGGTCGATGCTTGTAACGATCAGCCGTAATTAAACGACTGGAGCACGCCAGTCATCGGAACCCGAAGTACCGGATACTTCGTGGGTCCAGGTGATTTTACGGTAGGTGAACTGCACTTCTTCCAGGTGGGTGAAGTGGGCGTTCGATGGATCCTGGCAGTTGTGCATTTTGTTGTTGATGGCGACGATGATCGCGTCTTCCAGTTTGGTGGTGTAGTAGTGCTCTTGAGTACCTTGAGCAGAAGTACGGTACCACTGGATAACGATTTCGCTCATGCGCTCGCCGGAGGTCAGAGCAGCTTGCAGCAGAGGCGACGACTTGTCGTAGACCTTGGTGATCACAACTGGCTTGTGAACGCGCTGACCGGTTGGCTGACCGGATTGTGGGTCACGCGGGATGATCACGTCGTGGCTGAAAGCCTGAACCATAACCTGGTCTTCGTGGCCTTCCTGATAGGTGTTGCCAACGGAGTCGGCGGTGAAGGCGCCGGCAGTGATCAGGCCTTGTTTTTCGCCGGTAACCGACATGTACGCTGGTGTTGCCATGGGGTGCTCTCCTTGCGGATAAATTTAGGGTGCCCGGGAGGCGAAATCGCCCGGTGGGTGTCTGACTGTTATCAAGGAGCGTGCCAGGTTTGCTCAAGGTCCCAACAACCGGGGGTTAAGTGGCTCTGGTCTGCGGTTGGGGCGATGTTTTTTGCTGGATCGAGAGAGGAAGTGCGCAACTTCTTGCGCAGTGGTGCGCAACTTCTTGCGCACTTGGCTGCAGGCCTTGTCGCTCAAGGCTTGTAGCGGGATGGGTGGTGTTTTTCGCGGGATAAGTGCGCAACTTCTTGCGCAGTAAGGCGATGTGCCAGTGTTTGGGTTGAAGCCCGAGAAAAAGCGAAAGCAAAAGATCGCAGCCTTCGGCAGCTCCTACAGGGTGTACGCCGTCCCAGTGTAGGAGCTGCCGAAGGCTGCGATCTTTTGATCTTCTAACGCAAAAGCGCTGCCAGACAATCCTCAATCGACCGCCGCTGCGTCTCGGCATACAACCCCAACTCATCGATGGTCGAACGCCCCAGCGCCTGTTCGAATGCCTGGCGGTTGGAGTGTTCGCCATAGTGCGTCTGCGCCGCATCCCCCAGGTTCGACTTAAAAATCCCCGCCGCACTCACCGGCAGAAAATCTTCGTACACCAACGGTTCAGCTTTCACATGGCCCTCGCGGAGCAAATCCTCCAGCGACTTCGGCGCGAGGCTACCCGCGGCCAGACCTTTTTCGGTCGGGAAGTAGCGAAAGTACGCCAGTTCCTGTTCGCGCATGCCTTCGACGCTGTCAGGAAATTCGCCAAAATGTTGAGTCATCAACGCGTTGTAGCGTGCGGCGTTGCCTTCGTTGGGGAAGTCACCGAGTTCATCGCGTGCGGCATTCAGCAAACGGTCGTACAGCGCCCGGCCCTTGGGCGTCAGGGCCGCGCCGCGTTGTTCGATCTCGCCGAAACGCGCGCTGTGGCTGCCGCGCGTGTCGTGCTGGTCGGTGAAGGTGATCGGCTCGTCCAGCGCCTTGAAACTGGTCTGGCGCAGCAGGATCGGGCAGTGCCGGCGCGGTGGGCCTTCGATCACCGCTTTCGGGGTGATGCCGTGCAGCGGCATTTGCGCCTGGACGATATCGATGTCCAGGGTGCGCGGGGTCAGGTGGTTGATGTGCGGGCCTTTGAATGCCACCACGTCGGCAATCAAACGGTGCTGGGCACTAAGGGTCTGGTACTGCGCGGCGCTGACGGTTGCGCTGTGATGCCAGCGAAAGGTCTCCAGCGCCTGTATGACGAATTCCGCTGCCTCATGCTCGTTCAGACCGCCGGCAGTTTCCGCCTGCTCGATCAAAGTCAGTGCTCGCGTGGTAAAGATTGAACGCTGGTTCAGCACCGATTCGGCAAACGCACGCAGCTCGGGATCCTCGATCAGCTCCAGGCGCAGCAGTGAGGTGAAGACCCGAAACGGGCTGACCTGCAACGCATCCTCATGCACCGCACGAAACGCCGTCGAGTGCACCGGCACGCCTGCCGGGGTCAGGTCGTAGTAGCCCACCGGTTGCATGCCCATCACCGCGAACAGGCGGGCGAGAGTCGCCAGCTCTGTGGCGGTACCGACGCGGATGGCGCCGTGGCGCTCCATGTCCAGACGCTCGATCTCGCCGGTGCTGTGCAGCTGACTGGCGATCTGCGGTTCACGCGCCAGCACCTCGCGGTTGGTCTGTTCCACCAGTGCCATCAGCGCGCCGTACAGCGGCACTTCTTCGCGGTACATGTCGGACATCGCTTTGGAGAAGCGTTGGCGGATCAGGTCGGGGCTGACGAAAGGCTGCACGGTCATGAAAAAAATTCCTGCCACGGTCATGTAAAGGATGGAGGAAAAGATCGCAGCCTTCGCCCACTGCGGCAAACGAAGAATCCTACGGACTTCATTCTGCCAACGACTGATCCACCAGTTCGATCCAGTGCGAAACCGGCGTGCGTCCGGCGCTGGCCAGATGCTGCTGGCAACCGACGTTGGCGGTGACGATCAGCTCCGGCTCGCCGCTTTCCAGCGCATTGAGGCGGTTGTCGCGCAGTTGTCGGGCGAGAGTCGGTTGCGTCAGCGAATAGGTACCCGCCGAACCGCAGCACAGATGAGCATCCGCCACCGGCGTGAGATTGAACCCGAGGCGGGTCAGCAGCGCTTCCACCGCGCCGCCGAGTTTCAGCGCGTGTTGCAGGGTGCACGGGCAATGCACGGCGATCCGGCGTTGCGTCGCGGCGCATAGTTGTTCCAGCGGTTGCTGCGCGAGGATTTGCACCAGATCCAGCGAGCGTTCGCTGATCTGCCGCGCCTTGTCGGCGTAGCGCGGATCGTGCGCGAGCAAATGCCCGTAGTCCTTGATGAAGGCGCCGCAGCCGCTGGCGGTCTGCACGATGGCTTCCGCGCCGTTCTCCAGATGCGGCCACCAGGCGTCGATGTTCTGCCGGGCACGGTCGAGGCCCCTGGCTTGGGCGTCGAGGTGATAGTCCAGCGCGCCACAACAGCCGGCCTCGGCCACCGGGGTGACGCTGATCCCCAACCGATCGAGGACCCGCGTCGTGGCGTCGTTAGTGTTCGGCGAAAGCCCCGGTTGCACGCAACCTTCGAGCAACAGCACCCGCCGCGCATGGCGCGGAGCAGGGCGGGTGCCGGACTTTGGCGGGCGTTGCGGCAACTTGCTTTCGATGCTGCGCGGTAGCAGCGGGCGGAACGTCGTGCCGACCCGCAGCAAGCCCTTGAACACCCCAGGATTGGGCGCCAGCGCGCGCAAGCTTTCGCGCAGCAGTCGCTGTGCAGCGGGGCGCGGCACGGTCTGATCGACCAACGCCCGGCCGATGTCCAGCAAGTTGTGATAGTCGACGCCGGAAGGGCAGGTGGTTTCGCAATTGCGGCACGACAGGCAGCGATCCAGATGCAGTTGTGTCTGCGCGGTGGCCGGCGCGCCTTCGAGTACTTGCTTGATCAGGTAGATACGCCCGCGCGGCCCGTCGAGTTCGTCACCGAGCAATTGGTAGGTCGGACAAGTCGCGTTGCAAAAACCGCAGTGCACGCAGGTGCGAAGGATTTTTTCCGCCTCGGTCGCGCGCGGCAGTTGTCGGGCTTGTTCGCTGAGGGTGGTTTGCATGGTCAGAACTCCGCGTACATCCGGCCCGGATTGAACAGCCCTTGCGGGTCGAGTTGCGCCTTGAACTGGCGGTGGTAACGCAGCAATGTCGGGGCCAGCGGCTGGAACGGCGTGGCGCTGGCGCCATGGCTGAAGCAGGTGGCGTGGCCGCCAAGTTGCTCGGCGAGCTTCTGAATCTGCTCATGATCGGATTTCAGCCAGCGTTGTGCGCCGGCCCAGTCGATCAACTGCTCACCGGGCAAGTCCAGCGGCCCGAGATTGTTCGGCAGCGACAGACGCCACAGCGGCAGGCCCTCGTCAAAAAACGCCAGGCGATGCTCGTTCAAGTCACGCCAGAACCCCGAGTCCAGCGGCTCGCCGCCAAGGCGTTGATGGGCGGCGCTCACCGAGCCTTCGCCGCCCTCCAGGCGCAGGTACAGGCTTTGCCCGTCATGACAGGCGCCGCTGATCGGCAACGGTTGCTGGCCCCATTCGGCGAGCCGGGGCAGCGCTCGGGCGCAATCGAGGTCGAGGCGGATGCTCAGGCATTGCCGCGGTTTCGGCAGGACTTTCAGCGAGACTTCGGTGAGCACGCCGAGGCAACCGAAACTGCCGGTCAACAATCGCGACAGATCGTAGCCGGCGACGTTTTTCATCACTTCACCGCCGAACCGCAAGTGCTCGCCGAGACCGGTAATCACCCGCGTGCCGAGGACAAAATCGCGCACCGAGCCGGACCACGGCCGGCGTGGCCCGGACAATCCGCTGGCGATCATCCCGCCGACCGTGGCGCTGTCGCCGAAGGCTGGCGGCTCGCACGGCAGCATCTGCCCGGCGGCGTCGAGGGTCTGCAGCAACTCGCGCAATGGCGTGCCGGCGCGCACGCTGACCACCAGCTCGGTCGGCTCGTAGCGCACGATGCCGCGATGCTCGCGGGTGTCGAGCACTTCGCCGGCCACCTCGCGACCGAGGAACGCCTTGCTGTTGCCGCCCTGGATTTTCAGCGGCGTGGCATTGGCCCGAGCCTGGTTGACCTGATCGAGCAGGGCGCTGCTGGCATCGACGTCCGCCATCAGAAACGCTCCAGTTCGGGGAATGGCAGTTGCCCGGCATGGATGTGCATGGCGCCGAATTCCGCGCAGCGATGCAGGGTCGGGATGTTCTTTCCGGGGTTGAGCAGGCCGTGCGGGTCGAATGCGGCTTTGACCGCGTGAAACAGGGTCAGCTCGGCACTGTTGAATTGCGCGCACATCTGATTGATTTTCTCGCGGCCGACCCCGTGTTCACCGGTGATGCTGCCGCCGACCCGCACGCACAGTTCGAGAATCTTGCCGCCCAACGCTTCCGCGCGCTGCAGTTCGCCGGGCTGGTTGGCGTCGAACAGGATCAGCGGGTGCATGTTGCCGTCGCCGGCATGGAACACGTTGGCGACGCGCAAACCGTATTCGGCGCCGAGGCGGGCGATGCCTTGCAGCACACCGGGCAACTCGCGGCGCGGGATGGTGCCGTCCATGCAGTAATAGTCCGGCGATAGACGCCCGATGGCCGGAAAGGCATTTTTGCGCCCGGCCCAGAAACGCACGCGCTCGGCTTCGTCGCGGGCCTGCCGTACCTCGCTGGCGCCGGCCCGAAGCATGACTTCGCGAACCCGCAGGCAGTCGTCGTGGACGTCGGCTTCGACGCCGTCGAGTTCGCACAGCAGGATCGCCTCGGCATCGACCGGGTAGCCGGCGTGAATGAAATCTTCAGCGGCGCGGATCGCCAGGTTGTCCATCATCTCCAGACCACCGGGAATGATCCCTGCCGCGATGATCTCGGCCACGGCGCGGCCGGCCTTTTCCACCGAATCGAAACTGCCCAGCAGGACCTTGGCCAGTTGTGGCTTGGGCAGCAGTTTGACCGTGACTTCGGTGATGATCCCGAGCAAGCCTTCGGAGCCGGTGAACAGCGCCAATAGATCAAACCCCGGCGCATCGAGGGCGTCGCTGCCGAGGGTCAGGCGCTCGCCTTCGATGGTCAGCACCTCGATCTTCAGCAAGTTGTGCACGGTCAGACCGTACTTGAGGCAATGCACGCCGCCGGCGTTTTCCGCGACGTTGCCGCCGATCGAACAGGCAATCTGCGACGACGGGTCCGGCGCGTAATACAGGCCGAACGGCGCGGCAGCCTGGGAAATCGCCAGGTTGCGCACTCCGGGCTGAATCCGTGCGGTACGCGCCGCCGGGTCGATGTGGAGGATCTTGTCGAACCGCGCCATCACCAGCAGCAGACCTTTTTCCAGCGGCAACGCGCCGCCCGACAGTCCGGTGCCGGCACCACGGGCGACCACCGGCACGCTGTGTTGATGACAGAGCTTGAGCAGAGTTTGTACCTGATCGAGGCGCCGGGGCAGGGCGACCAGCATCGGCACGGTGCTATAGGCCGACAAGCCGTCGCATTCGTAAGGCTTGAGTTCATCTTCGCGCCAGAGCACGTCGAGGTCGGGCATGGCGTGCTGCAAGGTCTTGAGCAGTTCGGCCTTGTTCACCTCAGGTAGCGGCCCGTCGAGGCGTTCGTCGTAGAGAATGTTCATTTCAATTCCATCGCCGGACGGGATTACTTGTAGTGAGGGGATTTATCCCCGATGGGCGCGCAGCGGCCCCATTTCCAACACTAAGCGGTGTCCGATAGACCGCATACTCTGGGTTGGGGCTGCTCCGCAACCCATCGGGGATAAATCCCCTCATCACAACGACAGTGTTGGGTTTCATCGCTGACTACCCAGAAACTCCCGATACAACCGCGCCGTGTCGGTCGGCTGTTCCACCATCGGCATATGCCCGACGCCGTCCCACACCTCGACCCGCAGGTTGGCGATGCCCTTGCTCCAGACCGGCACGCTGCTGACGTCAATCAAGCGATCCTTGCGCCCCCACAACAGCAGCGCCGGGCATTTGATGTCGGCCAGTTTCGGCTCCATCGGGGGGCTGGCGTGGAAGTCGCGGAAGATCTCTTCAAGTTCATCACGCTGGCGCTGGTAACGCTGGGCGAATGCATCCAGCACCAGCCCCGGCACCCAGGGTGGCGAGACCATGGTCATGGCATATAGCTGGCGGAATTCTTCCCGGGAATTGATCAGAAACGGGTTATGCCCGCGCGCCAGTTGGCGTTCCATGTCGCTGGCCTGCGGAGCGGAGACGCCGGCCGGATCAATCAGTGCCAGCGAGGCAATTCGCTCCGGGTAGGTCGCCGCCAGCCACGCTGCGATGTAGCCGCCCATCGAGTTGCCGATCACGTGGACTTTCTCCACGCCGCACACATCGAGCAACTGAATCATGCGCTTGGCCTGCAACGCAATGTCGTAGCCGCCACCGGCCTTGAAGCCGGTTTCACCGTGGCCGGCGATGTCTGGAATGATCACCCGGTACTGGCGGACAAAATGCCGGGCGAAGCGCAGCCACAGGTTCTTTTCGGCGCTGTAGCCGTGCAGCATCAGGATCGCGCTGGACGCTTCATAAGGGCCACCCTGCCACGTCGATACGCCCATCTCGGCGATGGGCACTTCGATTTTGTGCAGCTTGTACAGCCTGGCTTCGAGGGCCATGCACAGGTCGTACAGCCAGTGCCCGACCGCCGGGTAACTCAACCAGCTCCAGGCCACGAACACCGCTAGAGCGACAAACAGCAAGAGCATCGACGTCTTCCTTTTACGTGTTCAGGACAGAATGTGGTCAGCCGGTTTCAGCGCCCGGGTCAGCCGGTAATAGCTGAAACTGAAACCCGGAAAAATCGCGATCACATGACCGCTCTTGCTCTGATACCAACTGTGACAGCCGCCGGACTTCCACACCGTGCGTTCCATCTCGCGGTGGATCATTGCAGTGTAGGTACGTTCCGCTTCGGCGCGCACTTCGATGCTGCGCAGGCCTTTGGTGTGCAGGGTGCGGATGCAGTCGAGGATGTAGTTCATCTGCGCTTCGATGATGAACAGCGCCGAGGTATGGCCGATGCCGGTATTCGGTCCGGTGACGATAAACAGGTTGGGAAAGTCCGGCACGCAGGTACCGAGATAGGCGCGCGGGTACTGCGCCCAGACATTCTTGAGTTGCACGCCATGCTTGCCGGTCACCGGGTAGGAGACCACGCCGTCGATGGCGTCGTAGCCAGTGGACCAGACAATCAGATCGACGTCGATGTGCTGGCCGTCGCTGGTGGTGATGCCGCTCTCATCGATTTCGGCAATGCCTTGTTCGCGGCTGTGCAGGGTGACATTGGGCCGGGTCAGCGCCGGGTAATAGCTGCTGGACAGCAGGACGCGCTTGCAGCCGATGGTGAAGTCCGGGGTGAGTTTTTCGCGCAACAGCGGATCCGCCACCTGTTGCTTGAGAAAGCGCAGGGCCTGGCGCTGCACCAGATGAATTGCCGGTCGGGAATACTTGAAGGCGATCACTCGGGTTTCGAATTGCCAGTAAAGCAGCCAGCGCAACAGCTTGTAGGCCGGTTGCAAACCCAGCAGCCAGCGCTGAAAGCGTCCGAACCTGCGATCGGCGCGCGGTAACACCCAGTGCGCTGTGCGCTGGAACACATGCAGTCGCTGCACCTCGGGGGCAATCGCCGGAATCACCTGCGCGGCACTCGCGCCGCTGCCGACGATGGCCACGCGTTTACCGCGATAGTCGTAGTTGTGATCCCAACTATTTGTATGAAATGTCTTGCCCTGAAAACGCTCCACACCGGGAAACCGGGGGATCACCGGTTGACTCAGCGGGCCGCTGGCGTTGATCACGAACTGCGCCTGGAACACGCCGCGGTTGGTGTGTACCGCCCAGCGCTTTTCGCCGTCGTCCCATTCGATACGTTCGACATTGGTCTGCAGCTCCACTCGCTCACGCAGGCCGAAATGCTCGATCACGTGTCGGGTGTATTGCTGCAGTTCGGCCTGGGCGGCAAACATTTGCGTCCAGCGGTACGGCGCGAACGACAGTGAATACAGGGGCGAGGGCACATCCACTGCGGCGCCGGGGTAAGTGTTCTGGCACCAGGTGCCGCCGAAGAAGTCGCGCCGCTCCAGCAGACGAAAGTCGTCGATCCCGGCCTTGAGCAGATTGACCGCCGCACACTGGCCGCCAAATCCACTGCCGATGATCAACACGCGGTAGGTGTGCATGGGGCTCCTTTTTTAGAGTGGTTTTTCCGTTTTCATCCCTTCAGGTATAGCTAAATATTTGCCTTGTGGGAGTGAAGGCCGGCGGCTGGCCGGTGATAGCTATTTAACGCTTGGCTGATAGACTTCCAGCACATCCGTCTGGCGGTGTGCGCAGCTTCCTTCGTGTGTTCGAGGCCCTTATGCGAAAAAAGGGGGGAAAGGGACTTTCATTGGCCAGGAGGCTTTATCCGTCGCGAATCCTCGGGCTGATGCTGGGGTTGTTGTGCGTGAGCGCGGCGATGTATCCGCTTCAGCCGCCGCTGTGGGTTTGGGCGCTGATGCTGTGCAACGGTCTGTTATGGCCGCATCTGGCGTTTCACTGGGCCCGTCGTTCCAGCGTTCCCTACCGCGCCGAACACCGCAATCTGTTGGTCGACGCGTTCATGGGCGGCTTCTGGGTCGCCGCCATGCAGTTCAATCCGCTGCCCAGTGCCACCACCATTTCCATGATGGCGATGAACAACGTCGCCATCGGCGGGCTGCGTTTTCTCGCTGCCGGCCTGGCGGCGCAGATCCTCGGCATTGGCGTCGGCCTGGCGATTTTCGCCCCGGCGTTCATCCCGCCAACCTCGCCGTTGCAGCTCTACGCCTGTCTGCCGTTATTGATGGTGTACCCGTTGGCGCTGGGGTGGATCTGCTTTCGCCAGGCCCATACGCTGGGGCTGCACAAGCGCGAGCTGCTGGCCCTGAGCCGCACCGACAGCCTCACCGGGTTGCTCAATCACGGCGCCTGGAAGGATCAACTGGAAATCGAATTTCAACGCTGTCGCCGGCAGCAACACGGCGCGGCCATTGCCTTGATCGACATCGATCATTTCAAGGCGATCAACGATACCTACGGGCACGTGGCCGGCGACATCGTGCTGCGCCAGTTGAGCAAGCTGCTCAAGCAGAATCTGCGCGCCACCGACGTGGCCGGGCGTTATGGCGGTGACGAATTCTGCGTGATTCTGCCGGACCTGCCGCTGTTCAATGCCGCGCAGGCCATGGAAGCCTTGCGCGAGCGTTTCGCCATTCTGGTTTACGAGCAGAACCCGGCACTCAAGGTCAGCCTGAGCATTGGCCTGGCGGCTTACGAGCCGGCCCATGGTGATGCGACGCGCTGGCTCAATGATGCCGATCAGGCGCTGTATGAAGCCAAGGAGACCGGGCGTAATCGGGTGATCTGTAACACCGATAGTCGGCCGAAGCATGAGGTGCTCGATTCGGTCTGATGTCACCACCGTCCCCCTGTGGGAGCGGGCTTGCTCGCGAAGAGGGCGTGTCAGTCGATATTTACGCTGAATGACAAAACGCTTTCGCGAGCAAGCCCGCTCCCACAGGGGAAGTGTGGTGTTGGCTGGATCGGTGTTGCATCCGGTATAGAGCCTTGCGCCGATGTCAGGTACGGTTGAATCCCCCGACGCGAACCAAGGATCGATTCCTGTGGGAGCGGGCTTGCTCGCGAAGGCGGCGGATCAATCAACATCAACAGTGCCTGACAAAACGCTTTCGCGAGCAAGCCTGTTCCCACAGGGGAAGTGTGGTGTTGGCTGGATCGGTGTCGCATCCGGTATAGAGCCTTGCGCCGATGTCAGGTACGGTTGAATCCCCCGACGCGAACCAGGGATCGATTCCTGTGGGAGCGGGCTTGCTCGCGAAGAGGGCGTGTCAGTCGATATTTACGCTGAATGACACACCGCATTCGCGAGCAAGCCCGCTCCCACAGGAGGGAAGTGTGGTGTTGGCTGGATCGGTGTTGCATCCGGTATAGAGCCTTGCGCCGATGTCAGGTACGGTTGAATCCCTCCGACGCGAACCAAGGATTGATTCATGACGTTCTCATTTTCCCGCTCCCTGCTGGCCGCCAGCCTCGGCCTGTCCCTCGCCCTCAGCACTTCCAGTGCCTTCGCCGAGCCGCACAAACAAGTGCTGGCCGATGCCGAGCAGTATCAGCCCGAAGCGCTGAAGCTGCTGGAACGTTTGGTCAATATCGACTCCGGCTCCGGTTATGAACCGGGCCTGAAGCAAGTCAGCGAGATCGCCATCGACGAGCTGAAAAAGCTCGGCGCGACCATCGAGCTGGTGCCCAATACCCCGGAAAAAACCAACCATGTGCTGGCGACCTTCAAAGGCACCGGCAAGGCCAGAATCCTGCTGATGGCGCACATGGACACGGTATTCAAGGAAGGCTCCGCCGCCGAACGGCCGTTCCGCATCAAGGACGGCCGCGCCTACGGGCCGGGGGTGATGGATGACAAGGGCGGCATCGTCGCCGGGATCTACGCGCTGAAAATTCTGCACAACCTCGACTTCAAGGACTACGCGCAAATCACCTTCCTGCTCGATGCCAGCGAAGAGACCGGCTCGGACGTCGCCACCGACCTGATCAAGAAAACCGCCAAGGCCCACGACGTCACCCTCAACCTTGAACCGGGTCGCCCGGCGGATGGCCTCGTGGTGTGGCGCAAGGGCAGCGCTACCGCGCTGGTCGAAGTCAAAGGCAAGGCCGCGCATGCCGGCGTCGCGCCGGAGCTGGGACGCAACGCGGCGATGGAAGCGGCGCACCAGATTCTGCAACTGGGCAAACTCGGCGACGAGGCGAAGAAAACCACGATCAACTTCACTGTGCTGCAGGCCGGCGATCGTACCAACGTGATCCCGGACCATGCGACGGCAAAGGCTGACGTGCGCGCAGCGGTGCCGGAAGAGTTCGACCGGATCGAAAAAGACCTGGCGCGGGTCTCGCAAGACAAGCTGATCGCCGACACCGAAGTCACTACCAGCCTCAAACGCGGCCTGCCGCCAATGCCGCAGACGGCCGAGTCGGATCGCTTGATGGCCATGGCCCAGGGGATTTACGGCGAGATCGGCCGCAAACTGACCGAGGAGGGCAGCGGTGGCGCGGCGGATGCCAGCCTGTCGGCCGGGGTAGGCACGCCGACACTGGATGGCTTCGGCATTGTTGGCGGCAACATTCACACGCCGGAGGAATACGCCGAGGTGGCGAGCGTGACACCGCGGATTTATCTGTTGTCGCGGATGATCATGGAGTTGGCGAAACACTGAGCTGCCTGAATATCGCGCTGTTGCGGCGGCTGCTATCGCGAGCAGGCTCACCGCTACACTGGATTTTCAGTGAACGTCATATGTTCACCAAATACCCACTGTAGGAGCGAGCCTGCTCGCGATGGCGTCAGTCCGACCGGCACATCACTCTTTGACACTCACAATGCGCCGGGACGGCAAGCATCAGGCAGCTTGCGGCAAGTTCCAGAATTGCTTGATTTCGTGAATGTTGCCCACGTTGTAACGCGGCATGAAGCTGGCGCACGGTGCTTCGGCAGTGGTTTTCACGGGCGTGCCGATAACGTTGGTGCCAGCGTGCAGCAATGGAGTCGGGTTCCAGTTTTCGAGTTGCTTGTTCATACAGATTTCCTTTCTGATTGAGTGGGCAGTGAAGTCTGCTCACGTTGTAGCCGGGACAGCAGGCTGTCACACAGCGCTGTTTCCTGGCGAGCGATGCCGGGATAAGTCGGCACCAGATTGTCGTCGAAGCACCAGGCTTCTTCGGTTTGAGTCTCCTGCCGAGGATGGATGAGCAAGCTCAGCGAGGCGGACATCGTTTCAGGTGGGAGCTGCTTGTGGACTTCGCGCAGTGGAAGCATGTGCAGCACCTCACCCGGAATAAGTTTTAAAACTCGCTCTTCGCCGAACTCGGGCTTTGTGCCAGCCTGGAGGGGCGTGTGATCGAGAATCGTTCGGGAGACAGTGGTGTAGCCGTCACCGCTGTAACCGACGCAGTAGAGTTCGAAGTCATGACTGTGGTTGAGGTCATAGATGAAGGTTTCCCGCTCATCCTGGGACCGGACCGGCGACCAGAAACCCAGGCGCACGGTGAACAGATCGTTTGAGTGCAGAACAAATGCGTAGGCGCCGTAGAGCCGGTTTCGGGTACTGAAACCGTCCTGCTGGATCGTTGCGTAAAGGTAGTCACTCAATAAGGTACGGTTGCTGGCCAGTTGACGCAGGTCGTCAATGATTCTTGCGCTGTCCCGCTGCAGATCGTAGGTCGCCATACGCTCGACAAATGTGGTCAGTTTCATGCGGCCTCACACTGGTCGAGTAAATGGTTGAGGCGCCTGTTTTGCAGGTTGCGCAACATCGGTGCGCTCTTCATGGCCGCCTGCAGATCGGTTCTGCCGATCAGCTGAAACGCCCTCCAGGCAACCGCCGGGTGGTAGTGATAAATCAATTCCTCAGCGACTTTGCAGGCGCCAGGGTCTTGGGCGGCTTCAAGCAGCTCGAGACTTACCAGAAAGCGTGCGGCGCTGTCGTCATGCGGGAACCAGGCGATTTTGCGCAATGTGACGGGGTCAAACACGCTGATATCGGCGGCTCTTTCCGGCAGATTGACGCTGCCAATGAAGGCTTGAGGCCCGTTGCTGTCGGGGTTGCTGTCGAACAACGTCTTCGTGCCATCTACGAACAAAGGATTATCGCCATCTACGATGACCCGCTCCGCGCGCGTCAGGCGGTCTTCTTCAAGCCGGTAAAGTTGAACGGGAAATGACTCAGCGTTGATTGCAAACAATACGCTTTTGCCGGGGACGGAATAAAGTTGGTCTGCTGCCGTCGCGTTATCTGCAACTTTCAGGCTGATGTTTCCATGATTGTTGCAATAAAGAGTCACGGTGCCGGTGTGGATGTTTGTCGCTTGCATGATTGCGGCGCGATAAAGCGAGTCTTGATTTTCGGTGTCTGAGTGGATCAGCTGTGTCGCCAGTTTATATATTTCGGCCCCCATGTTTATGTGCTTGATGCGGGCGATCAATTGTTCAGGCGGCAAGCCTGGATTGAGCAGGTTTTTTATCATGGGGAATCACTTTTAATGTGCGGGCAAACAAGATGGAATATTTGCCAGATATCATCAACAGACTTTTTGGTAGCTGGTAGATAGACGTCAATGGCGGAGTATTCTGCGCACTGACGTCTATCGCACCGTTATACGCTGCGAAAAGGGTTAGTCCTGAGCAGGCAGATTACGGATTTTCTTGATTTCGTGAATATTGCCCACGTTAAAGCGCAGTCCGTCCCAGCCCGGGCAGTTGGCCGCGTGGGTGGACTTGGTTGGGGTATTGATTACTTTTGCTTCGGCGCGTAACAGTGGTGCGTTTTCCCAGTTTTCAGTAACGGCTTTCATAACTAATCCTTGTTTATCAATGTGCCTGACATGGCTTGGTTGTTTTTTTGAGTTTGGCTTTTGTGAGTTAAACACTTTTGCTGTTTAACGATTTGCGATTATAGGGAGGCGATATTTAATATCAATGTGGGAGTTGTTATTGAATATTATTAGTTGTTTTCAAGTATGTATTATTTGGCAAGTACTGCTGTTGATTTGGTCGTAACTGTTGGCAATCTGGCCGGTGACATTGCGTCTGCCGGCCCTTTGAATATTTGCCAGAGAGAGCGAATTCCGAACAGGAATTACTCTTTCACACTCATGTATTCCTTCGCCCACAGGATGTAATCCTCAGGCTGGGTGTAGGTGTGCGTCAGTTCGGTGGCGCTCAGGTCCGAGGCCTGGGTGAAGATCTGCCGTTGTTCGCGCAGGCTGTCGTAGGTGGCCTTGATTGCCGCGAAGTACGCGCCGTGGCCGTCGATGGTCACGCGCACACCCAGCTCGGCCAGACGCTTGTCGTCGCGCAACGCCGGGTTGCCGTAGGTGACCAGCATCAGCGGCACGGTCAGGTGTTCGGCAATCTGCTCGAGCTGATCGAAGTCCTGCACCCCGACCATGCAGATGCCATCGGCGCCGGCGGCCTGATACTGGCGGGTACGGCTGATGATTTCCTGGTTCGGCAGGATGCCGGCGTTGGTGCGGGCGATGATCGCCATTTCCGCATCGACCCGGGCTTCCAGTGCCGCGCGGATCTTGCCCACGCCTTCGGCGACCGTGATCAGGTCGGTGGATTTGCGGCCGAATTGCGCCGGCAGCAGAGTGTCTTCGATGGTCAGGGCGGCGACGCCGGCGCGTTCCAGCTCGACGATGGTGCGCATGACGTTGAGGGCGTTGCCGTAACCGTGGTCGGCGTCGGCGATTACCGGCAGCTGGGCGACGCGGCCAATGCGGGTGGCCTGTTCGGCGAACTCGCTCAGAGTGATCAAAGCAAAGTCGGGAGCGCCCAGTACCTGCAACGAGGCCACGGAGCCGCCGAGAATTCCCACTTCAAAGCCCAGGTCGGCGGCGATGCGTGCCGACATCGGGTCGAACACCGAGGCGGTGTGGTAGCAGCTGTCGGACGCCAGCAGTTGACGGAAGTTACGGCGCAAATCTTGATGGGAAAGCCTGGTCATACGAGTTCCACCAATACAAAGGAATGGAACGGCTTGAGCAAAGGTGTCAACGCCGAAGAATGAAAAGGCTATCACGCGAATGGGTCAAGGTTCATGACGAATTTGCGTGTGAGGCGCCGATCACCGGTTCAACGGCTGAAAGGATTCATCGGCGATCCACGGATTTGCTCTGGCCTGACCGCTGATCAGGCCGCTACCGCGTGTTGCTGTTGTCTGGGCAGCAATACCGCGCGCACCGAGTTGCCCGGCTGCAACTGCAGGCGCTTGGCGGTGAGGCGGTCGACCACCAGGGTATTGCCGACCAGGCGGCCGGGAGCCGCGGTGATGCGGCAGTTTTCCAGACGCCGGTTGTGGATCAGCCACAGTGGCGCCTGATCGTCCGGCGTGCCGAGGCTCAGGGTCAGCGCCAGGCTGTCGCGCACCGTACGAATGTTGGGGATCGCGGCTTCAATCACCGGGCCGCCGTCGAAGATGTCGATGTAGCCCCTGTGCACAAAACCTTCTTCGCGCAGGATTTTCAGCGCCGGCTCGGTGTTGGGGTGCGGCTGGCCGATGGCCGCTTGCGCCTGTTCGGTGAGCAGGCAGGTGTACAGCGGCTGACGCGGCATCAGTTCGGCGATGAACGACTTGTTACCCAGCCCCGACAAGTGGTCGGCGTGGCTGAAGTCCATTTTGAAAAAGTGCCGACCGAGGCTGTCCCAGAACGGTGAGCGGCCGAGTTCGTCAGCGCTGCCGCGCAGTTCGGCAATCATCTTCTCGCCAAAAAGCTGCGGAAACTCGGCGACGAATAGCAGGCGCCCCAGCGACAGCAGCCGCCCGTTACTGCCATGGCGATGATCGTGACTGAGGAACAACGAGCACAGTTCCGATTGGCCGGTCAGCTCGTTATTAAGAAACAACGTCGGGATCTGCCGTGAAATCCCCAGATCCGGCGCCGAACTCACGGTCAACCCGACGCGGTAGTTGTACCACGGCTCGCGCAGGCCCACCGCGCCGGTCAGGGCGCTGACGCCGACCACGCGCTGCTCGTCGTCTTCGAGCACGAACAGATAATCGGCGTCGGCGCGTTCCACCTGCTCGGCGAATGCCCGCTGAGCCCAGCGCACTCGATGGGCGAGACGGTCGGCGTTGGCCGGCAGGGAGGTGAAGCCGGGGCCGGCCTGTTGCACCAGGGTCATCAGCGCTGGCAGGTCGCTGACCTTCACCGGACGGACGATCATGCAGTAACTCCTTGTACGCGCCGGTTCGGGCACTGTCGTTGGGTTTGCAGCCAAGAGCGCTTCACAGAGCGATTAGCCTGATGCTGCTGCCGTCGCGGACCTGCAGCGCCGCACACAGATCCGGCGTGAGCGACAGCGGTTGATCGGGCTGGTAATCCAGATCCGCAACGATGGCGCGGAAACCGTGCAGCGCGTCGTTGCTCAGCAAATAGCGGCCGCGGGCGTCGAGCTGCGGCTGCTGGCGGACGCTGACGGTCTGGCTGCGGGCAATCGAGCGGATGTTCGCCGTGCGCGCATACAAGGTCGGGCCGGCGTCGAACAGGTCGATATAGCTGTTGGTTTCAAAGCCTTCGCGTTCGAGGATGTCGAAGGCTTCCTGGCCATCCGGATGAATCCGGCCGATGCAGTCCTGTGCCGCGGGCGGCAGCATCGGCACGTAAATCGGGTATTGCGGCATCAGTTCGGCGAGAAACGTGCGGCTCTGCAGACCGCACAGGCGCTCGGCCTCGACGTAGGGCAGATCGAAGAAGTGCTTGCCCAGCGCGTCCCAGAACGGTGAATGACCATTCTCGTCGCTGTAGCCGACGATTTCGGTGATCACCGCATCGGCAAAGCGTTGGGCATGGGCGGCGATGAACAGCAGTCGCGCCCGTGACAGCAATTCGGAAAAGGCGCTGCGCACCAGCGCGTTGTCGATGTGAAAACCGCGCAGCAAGGTGTGGTCATTGAGGTCGTGACACAACGACAGCGCCGGCACCCCGTGCTCGATGTTCAGTTCCCGCGAGGCACTGGTGAAGTGCCGGTTGCGCAGGCTGTAGAACGGTTCGTTGAAACCGGCGGTGGCGAGGATCTCCGAACAGCCGACCAGCCGCTGACGGTGGAGGTCTTCCAGCACAAAGAAGTAGTTCTCCGCGCCTTGCGCCTTGACGTCGCTGGCGAACGAGGCGCAGGAACCGGCGATTTTTTCCCGCAGGCGCTCGCTGTCGTCCGGCAGCGACGTGACGCCGACCAGACTGTCGCGGGCCAGTTGCTGCAATTGCGGCAGGTCGCCTGGCTCGACTGGGCGTAAGACCAGCATGGATGCACTCCTGTATCAAAGGGTCCGGTGATTTCCACCGAACCTGACTATCACTGTCGGTTGCCACGCTTTATAGCGGCGGTCGCCTGATTCGTTGTCAGACGCCGCTCTTTTTCTTGTCAGCCATTGCTCGGGTCTGGCAGCGCGGTGCTGGCGCCGAGCTTGTTCAGGAAGAACAGGTACACCAGGCCCAGGGCGATCCAGATCAGGCCGAGTTTCTGCGCATCGACGCCCATGTTGTACATGATGGCGGCGACGATGCCGAAGCCGATCAGCGGGCAGATCAGATGGCGCACGACCTGACCGGATTTCTGCCGACGCCAGTTGTAGTTGATCACTGTCAGGTGCAGCAGCATGAAACCGCTGAGGGCGCCGAAGTTGACCAGCGAGGTCAGGGTGTCCACCGAATTGATGAACAGGTAGCAGATCACCAGCGACAGTACCGCCACCAGATAAATGCTCAGGTACGGGGTGTTGTGCTTCGGGTGCACCTTGGCCAGCACTTTCGGCAGTTTGCCGTCGCGGGCCATGCCGAACAGCAGACGCGACACCGCGGCCTGCGAGGTGATCGCTACCGCAACGCCCCAGGCCAGCGCGGTCGCCACCCCGGTCAGGGTCGCCAGCCAGCTGCCGGCAGCGACTTCGGCGATTTCATAGAACGCGGTGTCGGCGGATTTGAAGCCCATGCCGGCCGCCAGATCGGTGGCAATCCAGGTTTGCACGACGAAAATCGCGCCCATCACCACCAGGGTGATCAGCGCCGCTTTGCCGACGCTTTTGCCCGGGTCGCCCTTGATTTCTTCGGCGAGGGTCGAGATTGCATCGAAGCCGAGGAACGACAGCACCGCAATCGACACGGCTTGCATCAGCAAGGCGAAATTGAAGGTTTGCGGGTTGTACAGTGGCGCCAGGGTCAGCTCGCCGTGGCCGCCACCGTTGTGCAGGGCGTTCCAGGCGTAGAACAGGAAAATCCCCAGCACCACCAGCTGCGCCAGCAGGAAGATGATGTTCATCCGCGCGGTGAAGGTGATGCCGCGCAGATTGACGAAGGTCGCGCTGACCAGGAACGCCAGAATGAAGCCGACCTTCGGAATGTCCGGGTACAGATGGTTCAGCGCCATCGCCGCGTAGACGTACAGCAGCGGTGGAATCAGCAGGTAGTCGAGCAACATCAGCCAGCCGGCGATGAACCCGACATGTTGATTGAGGCCGCGTTGCGCGTAGGAATACACCGAACCGGCGATCGGAAAGGCCCGCGCCATGCTGCCGTAGCTCAGTGCGGTGAACAGCATCGCGACCATGCCGATGATGTACGCCAGCGGCACCATCCCGGGCGCCTCGGCATTGACGTAGCCATACACGCCGAAGGGGGCGATGGGGATCATGAAGATCATCCCGTACACCACCAGATCGGTCAGTGTCAGGCTACGTTTCAACTCCTGTTTGTAGCCGAACTCTTCTATTTCCATGAAGCGCAACTCCTTGTCAGCGTATGCAGCGTTTTAGTTGTTCTGTCGATCCGTCGTTTACCGCGTCAGCCTTGTTTCAGTGCATGGGTTACAGCAGCGGCGCCAGGCGCTTGGCCCACAGCGCTACCGCTTCCGGGCTGCACAGCAGGTCGTTGCGCACCTCGATCAGCACCGATTCCAGACCCCGGGCATCGCCGTGCACCGGCACGGTCATGTCGCCCAGCGGATCGATCCGGTACGGCTGGTTGCCCGCGACCTTCAGCGGGTACTGACCGAGACCCTCGATCACCCGCTGCGCATAGGCGCTGGCCTGACCGAACAGCACGCCGGCTTCCAGCGGGCGCGGCTGGCCGTAATACACCGGGGTAAAACTGTGAATGCCTACCACCCGCACTGCCTGGCCCTGGGCGACGCGCTGGTCGATCAGGGTCTGCAGCCGGGCGTGAAACGGTTTGAACAGCTGTTGGCGCCGGTATTCGCGGGTGGCTTCGTCCAGATCGCGATTGCCGGGCACCTGATAAATCTCGCTCTGTACCGGAATGCTGTCCGGGGCATGCCGGGGCCGGTTGAGGTCGATCAGCAGTCGTGAATAGTTGGCGCTCAACAGCGTCGCCCCGAGGCTTGCCGACAGCGCTTCTGCCAGTTGCAGTGCGCCGATGTCCCAGGCGATGTGCTCATGCGCGGCTGCATCGTCCAGGCCCAGATTGTTCAGGGCGGCGGGGATGTAGCGGCTGGCGTGCTCACACACCAGGATCAGCGGATGCGATGAATCTTCGCGGCTCAGGTTGTAGACCGGGCGGGTGTACAACCCCAGCTCGGCGGATTCAGTACAGGCGTGCATAGTGCTCACACAGGTCAGCGGGCGAGAGCTGTTCCGTCAGCGCCAGTTCCTCGGTTTTAAGGGCGTAGTAGGTGTCGAGCAACGGCTTGGGCAGCCATTGGTTGAAGGCTGCACTGTCACGCAGGCAATCCAGCGCCTGCGCCAGCGAGGCGGGCAGGGCAACGATGCCCCGGGCCTTGCGTTGCTCGTCGTTGAGTGAATCGGGAATTTCATTGGTGATCGCGTTCAGCGCCAGACGCTGTTCGATGCCCAGGCGTCCGGCAATCAGCAGTGCGGCCATCGCCAGGTGCGGCGAGGCGGTGGCGTCCAGGGCGCGGAATTCCAGGTTGTATTGCGCCGCCACGGATTTGCCGCCGAGGCTGACGGTCGGACAGATGCGCAACGCCGCTTCACGATTCTGCTGCCCCAGACACGCGTAGGACGCGCTCCAGTGATGCGGCTGCAAACGCTCGTACGACAGCGGGGTCGGCGCGGTGAAGGCACACAGCGCTGGCAGGTAGTGGAGGATCCCGGCCGCCCAGTGCTGGCCGAGGGTCGACAAACCGTTGCTGGTGCCGGCGTCGTAGAGCATCGGCAGACCTTGCAGATCGAGCAGGCTGACGTGCAGGTGCACGCCGTTGCACACCGCGTCGGCCTTGGTCTTCGGCGCGAAGCTGACGTCGACCCCCAGTTGCCGGGCGATTTCGCGGGTGATCTCGCGCACGTTCACCGCGCGATCCGCCGCCGCCACCCCGAGGGTCGGGCGGCAGGTGATTTCGTATTGATGCTTGCCGTATTCGGGCAAAAACATTTCCGGCTCGACGCCGCCGGCGCGCAGCGCGCTGAGCAGCCAGCCGCCGAATTCGGCGCCCTGACGCTGCGCTTGCAGGGAGAACGCCAGATGCTCGGCGAAACCGGCATGCAGGTTGAATTCGTGTTCGAACGCGGCGTTGACCTGCAAACCGAGGTCGCCGCGATAGCGTTCGATTTCATCGTGCAACAAGGTGCGCGGGCAGGCGCTCCACGGGCGGCCATCGATTTCGCGGATGTCGCCGTGGATGAAGTCCAGCGCCGGGGCCGCAGCGTCCGGACCATTGCCGACGGTGACGCGGCTGGCTAAATCAGGGATCAGCCGCAAGTCGCCATAAGCACCCCACGGGTTGGTCGAGGCGATGATGTCCTGCGGCGTCAACGCGCTATTGGCCGGCACCCAGCCGCAACCGCCGGCCAGATAATGCTCCAGCTCGTCGGTGGGAAACGAACGGCCACGGGTGATACCGATCAGATCGGTCGTCACGATCGTGGTCATCGGCAACGGCGTCAGGCGTTCACTCATGGCCGCATCTCCTGCAACCGGCCGAGCACGGTTTGCGTGTCGGTAATCCAGCAGTAGCCCTTGATCGCGTTCAGGCAGGCGTCATGCCGCGCCGGGGTGTAGGTGGCGCAGGCGTCTTCGACCAGCGTCACCAGATAGCCTCGGTCAGCAGCGTCGCGCACCGCCATGTCGACGCACTGGTCGGTGACGATGCCGGCGATGATCAGATGCCGGGTTTCAAGATTGCGCAGCACGTAATCGATGTTGGTCGAGTTGAACACCCCGGACGAGGTTTTCGGCAACACGATCTCGTTTTCCACTGGAGTCAGGTCGTCGATGATGCGCGCCTGTTCACTGCCCTTGGGCAGATGCATGTCCGACAGTTTGTGGTCCAGCGAGCGGTCGCGGCCGTCGGCGGTCAGGCTCTCGATGATCGTGTGCAGCACGTTCTGCCGCGCTTCGCGAAAGGCGCTGAGCAAGCGGCGTTGATTGGGCACCACCTGCATGTGGGTGCGGATCAGGAAATACTCGCCATCCGGCCCGTTCAGGTGCGGGTCGTACTGCGGCTCAAGCCAGGCACGCTGCATGTCCACCAGCAACAACGCGGTGTGGTCGGTGACAAACGGCAAGTCCCGCGGCGAGCGGTGGGGAAGACTGAACATCCTTATTTATCCTCCAGCAGGTGGGTGTTGAACTCGTTGCGCATGGCATCGATGCCTTCCAGGCGATCGGCCAGATCCGGGCTGCGCAAGGTCAGACAGGCAATCAGCGCTTCGACCTGGGCCAGCGCCGGGACCATGGTGTCGAACGGCGAGGCCGATTCCACCGGGGCGCTGATGATCAGATCGGCAAGTTCTCGCAAAGGTGATGCATAGATGTCGGTGAACAACACCACCCGCGCGTTACGGCTTTTGGCGGCACTGGCCACGCGCAGGGCCTGGCTCTGGTAGCGGCGATAGTCGAACAGCAGCACCACATCCTGACGCTGCAGATCGAACAGGCGATCGGGTAGTTGTGCGTTGTCTTCCAGAGCAAAGCAGCCGGGGCGCAGCAGGCGCAGGTGATTGAGCAGGTAGTTGGCCATCAGGCCGCTGAAGCGCCCGCCGAAGCAATGGATCTGGTGCCGCGTATCGAGCAGCCAGTCGAGCAGAATGCGCACGTCTTCAGGCTGGGTCAGGGCCTGGGTTTCCACCAGCACACGCTGACTGTCGGCCAGATAATGGCCCCAGGCGTCGTCCTTGTTCAGGTGCGAACGCGGCTGCAGCAAAGTGCGCGGCGAACGCAGGCGGTGGTCCATGTCGCTGAGCAGGGCATCCTGAAACTCGGCATAACCGCCAAATCCAAGCTTCTTCACCAGCCGCACGATGGTCGGATCGCTGACCCCGGCGTGTTCGGCCAGACGCGCCATCGGACCCAGGCCGTTGCGCGGATACTGGTCGAGCAGGGCGCGAATCACTTTGCGCTCCGACGGCGTCAGTTCCAGGCCGGGATCGGTGATCAAGTCTCTTAGAGGGGGCATCCGGGCTCCTGCTGGATGAGGGGTGTTGAATTCGTTTCACAATCCGTTAAAACAGTATTTATGTAACTCAGGTTACATGTCTAGTGAATTTTTGTGCGTGTTTAAAAGGCACCAGAAAGCGGCGAGAAGCCCGTGGCACAAGGGCTACACGGATGTCGATGGAGTTTGTAGGACATTGGCTATCGCGATGTCGGAAATTGCCTTTTGTTCACGACCTTGGGCGGCGCACGCTGCAGCCTCAACCACCCTGTATTGCCCGGTTTGCGGCACAATGCGCGATCAATCGGCGTTTTGCCGGTGTTTTTCCTGCCTGATGACCGAGTGCAGCCCTGTGCCGACGACCCGTTTGACCTTGATCTGCCACGCCAGAACCGTCGCACAAAAATTGGCGCGTTTTCCTACGAACGAACCTGTTGAAGTTGATCGTCCCGCAGGCTCGTTGGCGGCACGATTCGATGCCGCGGCGCGTCTGCTTTGCGGGCCGGAATTGCGTACCCGGCAAACCGCCGCCTGGTTTGGCGATCAGGCCGAGGTCGATCCGGCGCTGCGTGATTGCGACTGGGGCCGCTGGCACGGCCAGTCGATCAAGGACCTGCAACGCCATGAGGCTGAGGCTGTGCAGTTGTGGCTCAGCGACCCGCATGCGCCGCCTCACGGTGGCGAGTCGGTGATGCAGTTGGGCGCGCGGGTCGCGGCTTGGCTGCACAGCCTGCAAGCCGCGCCGGGACACGTCGTGGCAGTCACCCATCCGTACGTGATTCGCGCGGCGCTGATGCACGTGCTGCAGGGTGCGGCGTTCAACGCCATCGATGTTGAACCGCTGGCGGAGGTCGAACTGCGCTTCAACGGGATCTGGCGGCTACGCTTGCCGGGTATCGATCCGGCGAGAGCAATGTGATGAAACAACTGCTGGTCATCGGCATCGGCGCCGGCAATCCCGACTACATCACGATGCAGGCGGTGAAAGCGCTTAACCGGGTGGATGTGTTCTTTCTGATGGACAAAGGTCCGCGCAAGGACAAGCTGCTCGATCTGCGTCGCGAGATCTGCGAGCGCTACATTACTGATCCTGCCTATCGCTTTGTCGAAGCTCACAGCCCGGAGCGCGAGCGTGGCGATGTGGACTACACCCGCGCGGTCGAAGATCTGAACCGCGCCAAGCAGGAAACCTTCGAGCGCTTGATCAATGAGGAACTGTCCGACGCGCAGTGCGGCGGTTTCCTGGTATGGGGCGACCCGGCGTTGTACGACAGCACGATTCGCATCCTGCAGGCGATTCTCGCGTCGGGCCGTTGTATGTTCGAGTTTGAAGTGATCCCCGGGATCACCAGCGTGCAGGCCTTGGCCGCGCAGCACAAAGTACCGTTGAACACCATTGGACAGCCGATTGAAATCACCACTGGCCGGCGTCTGGCGGCGGGGCAGGTGAGTGACACCGACAGTCTGGTGGTGATGCTCGATGCCGAAGATGCCTACCGCCATGTGGCGGATCCGCAGACCGAGATTTACTGGGGCGCTTATCTGGGCACGCCGGATGAGATCCTGATCAGTGGCAAGCTTGAGGACGTGGCAGAGCAGATCGAGCGCACGCGCAAGGCGGCGCGGGCCGAGCATGGGTGGATTATGGATACCTATTTGCTGCGTAAACCTTGATTTGTGTGGCGTCGATGCGGGCCTCATCGCGGGCAAGCCCGGCTCCCACAGGTTTCCGGGTTGAAATAAGAGGTGTGTACGACGCAAAACCTGTGGGAGCTGGCTTGCCAGCGATAGCGTCCTCAAGGCCACCTCAGGCAGTCGCTTTACCCCCACGCCCAAACGTCTTCGCGAGCAAGCTCGCTCCCACAGGGGAAGGCATTTCATATGTGGGAGCGGGCTTGCTCGCGAAGGGGCCATTACAGTCACCTCAGAAAATGACCCTGCCCCCACGCCCAAACCGCTCCCGATACACCGACGGCGGCACCCCGACCACGCTGCGAAACGCCACGCGAAAACTTTCCACCGAACGATAACCACAACGCTCGGCAACCTGCTCGGTGTTGTGCGCCGTGCTTTCCAGCAGCTCCCGCGCTCGCGCCAGGCGTTCGTGTTGCAACCAGGCCTTGGGCGATTGGCCGCATGCCTCGGTGAAACGCCGCAGAAACGTGCGTTCGCTCATCGCCGCCTCGCTGGCCAGATCGCGCACTTCCAGCGGTTGATGCAGGCGCTCACGGGCCCACTGCATCACCCGCGACAGATCATTGCGCGGCGTCGGGCTGACCGGCGTGGGAATGAATTGCGCCTGGCCGCCAGTGCGTTGTGGCGACATCACCAGCCGTCGCGCTACGGCATTCGCGACCTGAGTGCCGAAGTCACGAGACACCAGATGCAGGCAGGCATCGATTCCGGCAGCGCTGCCGGCCGAGGTAATCAACTGGCCGGAGTCGACGTACAGCACCTCGGGATCCACCGCGATCGCCGGGAAGCGCCGCGCCAGTTCATCGCTGTAACGCCAGTGCGTAGTCGCGCCGTGGCCGTCGAGCAGACCGCTGGCGGCCAGCACGAAGACCCCGGAGCAGATCGATAACAACCGCGCGCCTTGCGCATGGGCCGCACGTAACGCCTCAAGCAGCGCTGTCGGCACGAGGGCTTCACGGTCGCGCCAACCGGGAATGATGATAGTGCGAGCCTGCGCCAGCAATTCCAGACCACCGTCGGCCAGCACCTGAATGCCGCCCATGGCGCGCATCGGCCCTTGATCGACGGCGACGATGCGGTGCTCGTACCACGGGAAATCGAACTCCGGTCGGGCCAGGCCGAAGATCTCCACGGCAATCCCGAATTCGAAGGTGCAGAGGCCGTCGTAGGCCAGAATCGCGACCAGTCCAGGTGAATCAGGCATTTGGCGGAAAATTCCCGGTGAGTGTCTTGCGCGCCACTGTAGCGCCAAGTGTCGGCCCGATAAAGTCTGCTTACACCCCAATCGATACAGGAGCTACTCAGCATGACCAGCCTGGTTCGCGAAATTCCCGCCGCGCCGTCGGCGATTGCCCTGATGCACTTCAGCAACCGTCTGACCTTTGAAACCGATTGTTCCGACGTCTTCAGCAGCCAAGAGGCCGGCGAGGTCGATTTTGTGCTGGTGGATGTGCGTGGACCGTTGGCGTTCGAGCGCGGCCATGTGCCGGGGGCAATCAATATTCCGACCCGCTTGCTGACGGCCGAAGGCTTGGCGGGTTATCCGAAGAGCACGCTGTTTGTGGTCTATTGCGCCGGCCCGCACTGCAATGGCGCCAACAAGGCTGCGGTGAAACTGGCGGCGTTGGGTTATCCGGTGAAGGAGATGATCGGTGGTGTGGCGGGGTGGCTGGATGAGGGCTTCAGTTTGAGTGTCGAGCAAACCGTCAAAGCCCCAATCGGCTGCGAATGCTGAACGCTGAACGCTGAACGCTGAACGCTATTGCGGGTCGCTGATTGCTTTTGTAGGAGCTGCCGAAGGCTGCGATCTTTTGACTTTGTTTTTTAAAAAGCAAGATCAAAAGATCGCAGCCTTCGGCAGCTCCTACAGGGATTTTGCTGATTTGTCCTACAGCCTTTGCACCATATCGGCGCACCGTTGATCCCGGTCAACGCATGCGCCGATTTTCTGTAAGCATTTGTCGCCTATACACAATTTACCCTGTGCGCGCCGCCATAGACTGCCGGCCACTTCGGTTTTTGCTGCTCAACGGCCATGACCGAACGCCAATCGAAAGCTGCCAATAAAAGCCTCCGCACACAGGAGTAATAAATGAAGAAGCTAGTGATGTTCGGTGCCCTGGCACTGTCGATGTTGTCCTTTACCGCTGTGGCCGAAGACGCCAAGCCGATTCGCATCGGCATCGAAGCGGGTTACCCGCCATTCTCGATGAAAACCCCTGACGGCAAACTCACCGGTTTCGATGTCGATATCGGCGATGCCCTGTGCAAGCAGATGGACGTCAAATGCGTGTGGGTCGAGCAGGAATTCGACGGTCTGATCCCGGCGCTGAAAGTGAAGAAAATCGACGCGATCCTGTCCTCGATGACCATCACCGACGATCGCAAGAAGAACGTCGATTTCACCATCAAGTACTACCACACCCCGGCGCGCTTCGTGATGAAGGCAGGCTCCGGTGTCAAAGACCCGCTGACCGAGCTCAAGGGCAAGAAAGTCGGCGTGCTGCGCGCCAGCACCCACGACCGTTACGCCACCGAAGTGCTGGTGCCGGCCGGGATCGAACTGGTGCGTTACGGCTCGCAGCAGGAAGCCAACCTCGACATGGTGTCCGGTCGTATCGACGCGATGCTCGCCGACTCGGTCAACCTGAGCGACGGTTTCCTGAAAACCGACGCCGGCAAAGGCTTCGAATTCGTCGGCCCGACCTACGAAGACGCCAAGTATTTCGGCGGCGGCGCCGGTATTGCGGTGCGCAAGGGCGATAAAGAGCTGGCCGAAAAATTCAACAAGGCCATCACCGAAATCCGCGCCAATGGCGAGTACAAGAAAGTGCAGGACAAGTACTTCGACTTTGACGTGTACGGCCATTAATCAGCCGTAGAAAAAGTGGCCCCGTGCAGACGGTGGCCACTTTTTTTGTGCTCTCTTTCTACTGATAGAGATTCACTGTGGGAGCGGGCTTGCTCGCGAATACGGTTTAACATTCAACATCTTTATTGACTGTCGAATTGCATTCGCGAGCAAGCCCGCTCCCACAGGGATCTCATTGATCCAGACTTACCCGATCAGCAGGAGTTTCCCCATGCAACGCATCGACCATGTCCTGCCCTGGAGCCATCTGGGCAGCGAACGTTCCCTCAGCGTATTTCGTTACGGCGCGGGCAGCCGCAAGGTCTACATCCAGGCCAGCCTGCACGCCGACGAACTGCCGGGCATGCGCACCGCGTGGGAGCTTAAACAACGCCTCAACGAGCTGGAACAGCAGGGCCGTCTGCAAGGCGTGATCGAGCTGGTGCCGGTGGCCAACCCGATCGGTCTCGACCAGCACCTGCAAGGCAGCCACATGGGCCGCTTCGAGCTGGGCAGCGGCAAGAATTTCAACCGCAGCTTTGTCGAGCTCAGTGCGCCGGTGGCGGCGCGAATCGGCGAGCAACTGGGCAGCGATGCCGAGGCCAACATCGCGCTGATCCGCCAGACCATGGGCGACGTGCTCGATCAACTGCCAGCCCCGGCCTCGCAACTCGAAGCGCTGCACCGCTTGCTGCTGCGCCACGCCTGCGATGCCGAGATTACCCTCGACCTGCATTGCGATTTCGAGGCGGCGATCCATCTCTACGCGTTGCCGCAACACTGGCCGCGCTGGCAATCCCTGGCGGCGCGATTGAAGGCCGGCGTGGCGCTGCTGTGCGAAGACTCGGGCGGCAGTTCGTTCGACGAGTCGTGCTCGTCGCCGTGGTTGCGGCTGGCGCGAGCGTTCCCGCACGCGGCGATTCCCCCGGCCAACCTTGCTACCACCCTGGAGCTGGGCAGCATGGGCGACACTCGGGTCGATCAGGCCCAGGCCAATTGCGAAGCGATTCTCGGCTTCCTCGCCGAACAGGGTTTCATCAGCGGCGAATGGCCGGCGGCACCGCAGGCATGTTGCGAAGGCATGCCCTTCGAAGGCACCGAATACCTGTTCGCCCCGCACCATGGTGTGGTCAGTTTCCTGCGCAAGGCCGGGGAATGGGTCGAGCAGGGCGATGCGCTGTTCGAAGTGGTGGATCCGCTCAATGACCGCCTCACCACCGTCCGCGCCGGGACCAGCGGCGTGCTGTTTGCCATTGATCGCGGGCGGTACACCCAGCCGGGGATCTGGCAGGCCAAGGTCGCGGGGCGCGAGCCGATACGTGCGGGCAAACTGATCAACGACTGAGCGCGCGCCAACACGCCCCCCTGTAGGAGCTGCCGCAGGCTGCGATCTTTTGATCTTGTCTTTTAAAAGTCAAAGTCAAAGTCAAAAGATCGCAGCCTGCGGCAGCTCCTACAGGTTTGGGTTGGCAGTTAAGCCTGTTAGGCTCAACCGCTAACCCGACACCCCGTGAAGGAAGACTTTATGTTGAAGGTGCTTGCCCTGTTAACCCTGCTGGCGTCCAGTGCCGTCCATGCGCAAACCACGCTGCAAAGCGACCTGCCACTGAAGTACCTCGCCCAGGTTCACCCCGATGCGGAAACCCGGCCGCTGGTGATTTTCCTGCACGGTTACGGCAGTAACGAAGCCGACCTGATCGGCATGAAATTTCAGCTGCCGGCGCAATACAACTACCTGTCGGTGCAGGCGCCGCTGGCGTTGGGTGAAGGGCGTTTCCAGTGGTTTCGCAAGAAAGGCGAAGGCGCCTACAACGGTGAAACCGATGACCTGAAGGCCAGCGGCCAGAAGTTGCGGGAATTTGTCGCGCAGGCGGCGCAGAAATATCACGCCAGCCCGGACAAGGTGTACCTGATCGGCTTCAGCCAGGGCGCGATGATGACCTACGAAGTGGGTTTGCGTCCGCCCGTGGCGGTGGGCGGGATCGCGGCGTTGAGCGGGCGCTTGTTGCCGGTGTTGAAAGCCGAGCTCAAGACGCAGAAACAACCGTTGCCGATGAAGATCTTCATCGGCCACGGCACTGCCGATGATCGAGTGCCGTATCACGACGGCACCGAGGCCAATGCGCTGCTGCAGAAACTCGCCTACACCCCCGAGTTCCATGCCTATCCCGGCGTCGGCCACAGCATCAGTGCCGCCGAACTGCGAGACTTGAACGCCTGGCTGCAGCAGCTCAATCCGTGAGGATCACTTGTCCTTGAGGATGGTTTTCACCAGCGCATCGTGACCGCTCTTGTCGCTTGCCCGGGAAATCACCTGGACCAGCGCCATGCGTTTGCCGGACGCGGCGAGCAGGGTGGTGTTGAGCGTCTGGCCGCCGCCCTGGGTGGCGGTGCTGTCGACCTGACGCACACCGAGGCCGCTGCTTTTCTGGGTCAGGCTTTTTTCGCTGAGTTTGTTGAAGTCCGGCAGGGCCTTGCGCTGGTCATCGATGAAACTCGCCAGGCTGCCGTCGAGGAATTCATTGTCGTTGTCCTTGACGCTGGTGCCCCCGGCGATCTGGTTTTCCGCGGCGATCACCACGGTCTTGGTCGCCTGATTGGTGTACATCGTGCCCTTGGCCCCGGTCGGGCCGGCGGGCAGCGGATCAGCGGTGAAGCCTTTGGGCAGGACGAAGGTGAACTTGCCGTCGAGCATCGACACCTTGTCGGTCGGGGCTTTGTCCTTGGCCTTGGCCGCCTGGGCGTTGATTGCGCCGAGACCGGCGACTACCGCCAGCATCAGGACGACGGCTTTTTTGCTGAGCAATGACATGTGAATCTCCGAAGAATGGTCGCGCCAGGGCGGCGATGATCCCACGGAGCGTGCGTGGGGTTCCAGCGCGGGTTGTCAGACGCTCGCGTCCGCCTTGGACTCGCGTGCTTTCGCCGTGACCGGCCGGGCCAGCAGCTTGCGCGTAACCCCGAGCATCGCCACCGACACCGCCACACCGGCGATAAACCCGCTGAGGCCGAGGCTGGGCAGGGTCAGCGCCGATACCAGGCAAAACGCCGAAAACGCATACATGCCGGTCGCCGTCGCCCGCAGCAACGCTGCGGTAAACGCCGGGCCACGGGTCTGTTGCGAGAACACTGCCATCACGCTGCCAAGCACCGGGAATACTGCGAGCAAGCCGCTCCAGCGTTCGCCGACGGTACTGGCGAGCATCGTCACCAGCAGCGTCAGCGCCGCCCCGGCAATCATCCGCCAGATCAGTTTGTCCGACTTCGGCGCCGGGCCGTTCAGCACCGGTTGCACAGCGGGAAACAGGTACGGCGCGGCCAGCAGGGCAGTGGCCGCCGCCGCCACCGAGAACGTCAGCGACGGTGGAATCAGCGACAACCCCAGCGCCAGCAACGCCCACACCGAGAGTGACACCATCAGCGCCCACGGCCAGCTCGCGCGCTGCGCCATCTGCGCGTAGGTGACGCAAAACGCGATCATCGCAAACATCGCCGACAGCGCCGCGACCGCTGACTGCGCGGCGAACTGCGGCCCCTGTTCGATGGCGAGGAAAAACAGAATCGGCCCGACCACCACCGGCAACCCTGACAGCCACCCGGCCACGCTCGGCCCCCAGCGCTTGCCCGCCAGGGAAATCAGCAACAGAAAACCGGGGATCAGCAACAGTTTGAGGATGAGCACGCGGGAGGCCTCGGGCAGGGGAAAGGCCACGGTAACCGATTGGTGCATCAGTCGACAATTTTTGTATACAAAGATCTGGGCCGGCTTCCGCTATGCTTGGCTTATCAAGGTTTAACCGGGAGTTGTTGCGGCGATGAGCAGACCATCGAAGTTGCTGCGTGGCTGTTGTGGCATCGGTTTATGGGCGTTGCTGCTGACACCTACCTGGGCCAACTGGCAGGACGCGGTGCCCGGCGCGCAGATCATCGGCAGTGGCGATTTCAGCGTGTTTGGGTTTGACGTGTACAACGCGCGCTTGTGGAGCGCGGCACGCCCGTTGTCCACCGAACAGCCATTCGCGCTGGAACTGATCTACCGGCGCAAGATCGCCCGCGAGGATCTGGTGCAGGCCAGCGTCGATGAAATCAAACGTCTGTCCGGCGCCCGTGTCAGCCCGGCGCAACTGGCGAAGTGGCAGACGCAAATGCAGCAGTCGTTTGTCGATGTGCAGGCAGGGACGCGGATTACCGGGGTGTATTTGCCGGGGCAGGGCGCACGGTTTTTTGTGGGGCAGCAGTTGCGGCACGAGATTGATGACCCGCAGTTTGCCCGGGCGTTTTTTGATATCTGGCTGGATCCGCGTACGCGCAATCCGCAGTTGCGGGAGCAGTTGCTTGGTGAGAGTCGTTGAAGATCAAAAGATCGCAGCCTGCGGCGGCTCCTACAGGGGAACGCATTCCAATGTCGGAACTGCTGCTTCAACGCTTCAACTGAAACGTCTAAGCTGCGTCTTTTTGACTTGTTTCTGGATGTGTGCGTGAAATTCAGCTTACCCAAAATCGCCACCGCGCCGTTCTGCCCGCCGGAAGTGGCCGGCAGTGTCGCGGTTGACCCGAACGCCTCGTTCTTCAAGCGTGTGCTGCGCTTTGCCGGCCCCGGGTTGCTGGTGTCGATTGGCTACATGGACCCGGGCAACTGGGCCACCGCCATCGAGGCCGGGTCGCGGTTTGGTTACAGCCTGCTGTTTGTGGTGCTGCTGGCGAGTCTGGCGGGGATGGTCGTGCAGTGCCTGTGTTCGCGCCTGGGCATCGCCACCGGGCGCGATCTGGCACAGTTGTCCCGCGAACGCTACAGCACTCCGACCGCGCGCCTGCAATGGGTATTGGCGGAAATCTCGATCATCGCCACCGACCTCGCCGAAGTGCTTGGCTGCGCGCTGGCGTTTCACCTGTTGCTCGGTTGTTCGTTGACCTTCGGCATCGCCCTGACCGCGTTCGACACGCTGCTGGTGCTGGCCCTGCAAAACCGTGGCTTCCGCCGCCTGGAAGCAATCATGCTGGTGCTGGTGGCGACCATCGGCGTGTGTTTCTTCGTCGAACTGGTGCTGATCAAACCTTACTGGCCGGACGTGTTCGGCGGCTTCAAGCCGTCGCTCTCGGCGATCAGCGATGCGGCGCCGTTGTACCTGGCGATCGGCATTCTCGGCGCCACGGTGATGCCGCATAACCTCTACCTGCACACCTCGATCGTGCAGACGCGGATGATCGGCAAGGATCTGCCGAGCAAGCAGGACGCGGTGAAGCTGGCGCGCATCGATACCATCGGTTCGCTGGCCCTGGCGCTGCTGGTCAACGCGGCGATCCTGATTCTGGCGGCGGCTGCGTTTCACCAGTCCGGGCACACCGACGTGGTCGATATTCAGGACGCCTATCACCTGCTCGATCCGCTGGTGGGCGGCGCCCTGGCCAGTGTGCTGTTCGGTGTGGCGTTGCTGGCGTCGGGGCAGAGCTCAACCTTCACCGGGACCATCGCCGGGCAGGTGATCATGGAAGGCTATCTGAACCTGCGGATTCCCTGCTGGCAACGACGCTTGATCACTCGCGGCCTGGCGTTGATCCCGGCATTCATCGGCGTGTGGCTGATGGGCGATAACGCGGTGGGCAAGCTGCTGGTGTTGAGTCAGGTGGTGCTGAGCCTGCAACTGCCGTTTGCGCTGTACCCGTTGATCCGCATGACCAGTGACAAGCAACTGATGGGGCCGTTTGTGAACCGGCTGCCGACGCGGGTTTTGGCGTGGGGGCTGTTTGCCGTGATCAGTGGGGCGAATGCGTGGTTGATTTTGCAAATGGTGGTGTGAACCCAGCTTTTGTGTTGCCGGCGCCGGCCTCTTCGCGAGCAAGCTCGCTCCCACATTGGATCGGGTTCACAAATCCCCTGTGGGAGCGGGCTTGCTCGCGAAGGCGTCAGAACATTCAGCGAATATCTGGAACAGACAAAAAAACACCCGGTGCAACGCAAGTCACACCGGGTGTTTTGTCGCCAGCGAGCGGCGGATGTCGTGGATCCACCGCCCGCCGTTGAACTCGATGGTTAACCGCGTTCCAGCGCCAGCGCCACACCCTGACCGCCGCCGATGCACAAGGTCGCCAAACCTTTTTTCGCATCACGTTTGATCATCTCGTGCAGCAGGGTCACCAGCACCCGGCAGCCCGATGCACCGATCGGGTGACCGAGGGCGATGGCGCCGCCGTTGACGTTGACCTTGTTCAGATCCCATTGCAGATCCTTGGCCACTGCCAGCGATTGCGCGGCGAACGCTTCGTTGGCTTCGATCAGGTCGAGCTGGCCGATGTTCCAGCCGGCCTTGTCCAGGCAGCGGCGGGTGGCCGAGACCGGGCCGATGCCCATGATCGCCGGATCGACGCCCGCGTTGGCGTAGGCAGCGATTTTCGCCAGCACCGGCAGGCCCAGAGCCTTGGCTTTTTCCGCGCTCATCAGGATCACTGCAGCGGCGCCATCGTTCAGCGACGAGGCATTGCCGGCGGTGACGCTGCCGTCCTTCTTGAACGCCGGGCGCAGTTTCGCCAGGGATTCGGCGGTGGTGTCGCCGCGCGGTTGCTCATCCACTTTGAACGCAACAGGGTCACCTTTGCGCTGCGGAATCAGGATCGGGGTGATCTCATCAATGAAGCGCCCGGCTTCGATGGCGGCGGCGGCTTTCTGCTGCGAGGCAGCGGCGAAAGCGTCCTGCTGTTCGCGGCTGATCTGGTACTTGTCGACCAGATTTTCCGCGGTGATGCCCATGTGGTAGTCGTTGAATGCATCCCACAGGCCGTCGCTGATCATGGTGTCGACCATTTGCGCATGGCCCATGCGCAGACCGGTGCGTGCGCCCGGCATGACGTAGTTGGACAGGCTCATGTTCTCCTGACCACCGGCGATGATCACTTCGGCGTCACCGCAACGGATCGCTTGCGCGCCCAGATGCAGGGCCTTGAGGCCCGAGCCGCAGACCTTGTTCAGGGTCATGGCCGGCACGGCGTGGGGCAGGCCGGCCTTGATTGCGGCCTGACGCGCCGGGTTCTGGCCGGCACCGGCCGTCAGCACCTGGCCCATGATCACTTCATCGACCTGCGCGCCGTCCAGACCGGTCTGTTCAAGCAATTGGCGGATCACCGCCGCGCCCAGATCAACCGCGGACACACTGGCCAGGGAGCCCTGGAAACTGCCGATCGCGGTGCGCGTGGCGGCAACAATTACGACGTCTTGCATTTTTCGAATTCCTCACTGGGCAGCGAACTGCATTTCCGGTACGTGATCCGGGACGATCAGTTTACCAGCGGTTTTGGCGACGATTTCCTCGACGCTGACGCCAGGTGCGCGTTCCTTGAGGACAAAAGCGCCATTTTCGATTTCCAGGTAGGCGAGGTCGGTCAGCACGCGCTTGATGCAACCGGCGCCGGTCAGCGGCAGGCTGCACTTGGATAACAGTTTCGACTCACCGTCCTTGGACGCGTGGGTCATGATCACGATGATGTTGTCGGCGCCAGCCACCAGGTCCATCGCGCCGCCCATGCCCTTGACCAGTTTGCCGGGAATCATCCACGAGGCGATGTTGCCCTCGACGTCGACTTCGAACGCACCGAGCACGGTCAGGTCGACATGCCCGCCACGGATCATCGCGAAGGATTCGGCGGAGTTGAAGATTGACGCGCCGATACGCGCGGTGACAGTCTGTTTGCCGGCGTTGATCATGTCGGCATCAATCGTGTCTTCGGTGGGGAACGGCCCCATGCCGAGCAGACCGTTTTCCGATTGCAGCATGACTTCCATGCCGTCGGGAATGTAGTTGGCGACCAGGGTCGGAATGCCGATACCGAGGTTGACGTAGAAGCCGTCCTGCATTTCGCGGGCGACGCGCTGAGCCATTTGTTCGCGGGAAAGTGCCATGTTGTTGTTCTCCGTCTGGGCTTGAGTTATTTGCGGATGGTGCGCTGTTCGATGCGTTTTTCGAACGTGCCGCAAATGACCCGGTCGACGTAGATGCCGGGGGTGTGGATCTGCGACGGATCCAGCTCGCCGGGTTCGACGATTTCTTCGACTTCGACCACGGTGATCTTGCCGGCGGTGGCCGCCAGCGGGTTGAAGTTCTGCGCGGTGTGGCGGTAGACGACGTTGCCGAAATGGTCGGCTTTCCAGCCTTTGACGATGGCGAAGTCGCCGATGATCGATTCTTCCATCAGGTACTTGCGACCCTTGAATTCACGCACTTCCTTGCCTTCGGCGACCGGGGTGCCGACGCCGGTGGCGGTAAAGAAGGCCGGGATGCCGGCACCGCCTGCGCGCATTTTCTCGGCGAGGGTGCCTTGCGGGGTCAGGATCACCTCGATCTCGCCCTTGAGCAGTTGCTCTTCGAACAGTTTGTTTTCACCGACGTAGGAGGCGATGACCTTGCTGATCTGGCGGTCGGTCAACAGCACGCCGAGGCCGAACCCGTCGACGCCGCAGTTGTTGGAAACCACGGTAAGGTCGCGGGTGCCCTTGCGCTTGATCTCGGCGATCAGGTTTTCCGGAATGCCGCACAGGCCGAAGCCGCCGGCGATCACGGTCATGCCGTCTTCAAGCCCGGCCAAGGCTTCCTCGTAGGAACTCACACGCTTGTCGAAACCTGCCATATGCACCTCTTTTATTGTCTGTCGGGCGGCTGGCTAGCCGAATGACTGGAGTGTCGCGCTGGAAGATATATTTGTTAAGTTGATTTTTAAGGTTGATTGATAGATAAAACTCAACAATTCGCCGCTTTGATCGTTTTGTGGAAACGTTCATCAACGACAATTTCCCTGTAGGAGCTGCCGAAGGCTGCGATCTTTTGATCTTGATCTTTAAAAACAAAATCAAAAGATCGCAGCCTGCGGCAGCTCCTACAGGTTGTATGGCGATTACCATGGGACGCTATCCAGTATGACCATCAAACAGATCCGCGCCTTTCTCGCCGTGGCCCAGAGCCTGAGCTTCGCCGTGGCCTGCGAGCGCCTGCACCTGTCGCAGTCGGCGCTGAGCCTGACCATCAAGGCGCTGGAAGAGGGCCTGGGCGGGCGCTTGTTCAGCCGCAACACGCGCAACGTGGCGCTGACTGCCGAGGGCGAGTCGCTGCTGCCGCTGGCGCGGCGCCTGATTGCCGACTGGGACAACGCCGAAGATGAAATGCGCCAGCGCTTCAGCCTGCAACGCGGACGGGTGACGCTGGCGGCCATGCCATCGTTTGCCGGCAACCTGCTGCCGCCGATCCTCAAGACGTTTCGCGCGCGCTATCCGAACGTCAACGTCACGGTCAACGACGTGATCAACGAGCAAGTGCTGGAAATGGTCCGCGACCGCCAGGTGGAACTGGGCGTGGCGTTCGAGCCGATGCAGAACACCTCGCTGACATTCACCCCGCTGTATCTGGATCGTTTTGTCGCCGTGGTGCCGCAGGATTGCGCACTGGCCGAGCGCGGTGAGATCGACTGGCAGACCTTGCTGCAGGAACCGTTCATTACCCTGCAACGACCGTCAACCGTGCGCGTGATGCTCGAAGAACACCTGCAGGCCCGAGGCCTGAAACTGCCGGTGGAATTTGAAAGCCATCAACTGGCAACGGTCGGGCGCATGGTCGCCAGCGGCCTGGGCGTCAGTGCGGTGCCGGCGTTGTGTGCCGAGCAGATGAGCGAGCTGGGCGCGTGCTGCCTGACTTTGAATGACTCGGTGGAGCGGGCGATTGGCGTGCTGACTGAACCGGGTAATGAACTGTCGGCGGCGGCGCAGGCGTTGTTCGATATTCTCAAGGCTGAGCATTGAGCCTGAACTGAATTTGGAATCGGTGCCCCTGTAGGAGCTGCCGCAGGCTGCGATCGTTTGATCTTGCTTCTAAAAAACAAAGTCAAAAGATCGCAGCCTTCGGCAGCTCCTACAGGGGATTTGTGGGGTCAGGTGGTCAGGCGTTGTGTCAGCAACGGCAGCAGTTGTTCGCATGACGCTTCGATCTTCAGATCCAGCAAGTCATCGGCGCGGGTCTTGCCCAGGTTGATCGCAATCAACGGCTTGCCGCAATCGGCAATCACCCGGCACAGCCGAAACGCCGAATACGCCATCAGCGATGAGCCCACCACCAGCAAACCGTCGGCATTTTCCACGGCGTCCATGGCGCGCGCTGCCGTTGGCTGCGCTACGTTCTCGCCGAAGAACACCACGTCCGGCTTCATCCGTTCACCGGCGCAATAAGGGCAGCGCGGGGTCTGGAAACGTGCTTCGAACGCCGGATCGAGCAGGGTGTCGCCGTCCGGCGCCTGCACCGCGTCGACCCCGGCCAGATACGGATTCTCCTCGACCATCCGTTGCTGAATCTCATCACGCGCGCTGCGCTGGCCGCAGTCCAGGCACAGCACCCGGTGCAGACTGCCGTGCAATTCGATCACGTCCTGACTGCCGGCCTGATCGTGCAGAGTGTCGACGTTCTGCGTGATCAACGCGCTGATCCGTCCCTGACGCTGCAACTCGGCCAGTGCCGTATGCGCCGCATTCGGTTGCGCCTGACGCACCCGCGGCCAGCCGAGCATGGCCCGCGCCCAATAGCGACGCCGGGATTCGGGGGCGGCGAGAAACTCTTGATACATCATCGGTTGCCGACCCCGACGCACGCCCTCGCTGTCGCGGTAATCCGGGATCCCTGACGGCGTACTGATGCCAGCCCCGGTCAGCACCACAAAGCCGCCATCGGCCATGACCTGTTGCAGGGTGTCGAGGTTTTCGCGGATCGGGCTGTCGAGCATGGTCAGCACTCCGGGGCAATTGAGTGCCAAGCAGATTAGCACCTACCTTTGTGGTGAGGGGGGCTTGCCCCCGTCGGGTTGCGGAGCAACCCTCAAAAAGCGGGCCTGCTGCGCAGTCCAACGGGGGCAAGCCCCCTCACCACAAGGTCAGTCCAGATAAATTTATTTGCGCGCCTCCAGAATCAGGTTGAACGGCGTTTGCGTCGCCCGGCGAAAATGCTTGAACCCGGCCTCGGTAAATACTTTGCGCAGGCGCATTTCTCCGGCTTGCGCACCGAGCCCGAGGCCGACTTCCTGCGACAGCGAATTCGGTGTGCAGATAAACGTCGATGCCGCGTAAAACAGGCGTCCGACCGGGTTGATGTTGTCGTCCAGCGCATCGTTGGCGAACGGCTCGACCAGCAGCACCGTGCCGTCGTCCTTCAACGATTGGTAGGCATGCCGGGCGGCGCCGACCGGGTCGCCCATGTCATGCAGGCAGTCGAAATAGCAGATCAGGTCATAGTCGCGGCCGGGATAGTTTTTCGCGGTGTTCTGGAAGAATTGCGTCCGGCTGCTGACCCCGCCTTCCTCGGCACGCTGGGTGGCGACGCTGATCGACGGCGCGTGGTAGTCGAAGCCGACGAAGCGCGAGTTCGGAAATGCCTGAGCCATGATCACCGTCGAGGCGCCGTGGCCACAGCCGATGTCGGCGACGCTGGCGCCTTTTTCGAGTTTCGCTACGACGCCGTCCAGCGCCGGCAGCCATTCAGCGATCAAATGGCCTTTGTAGCCGGGGCGGAAGAAGCGCTCGGTACCGCTGAACATGCACGGGTGGTGATTACCCCAGGGCAGGGCGCCGTTGCCGCGCATGGCCTTGACCAGTTTGTCCTTGTCGTGGAAAAACGAGGCAACCACGCCGAGGCCGCCAGCGACGTACACCGGTGAGTCTTCGACGGCGAGTGCCAGCGCCTGTTCTTCCGGCAGGCGAAACTGGCCATCGTGATGTTCCATGTAGCCGGACGCGGCGTGCGCGCTGAGCCATTCACGCACCAGACGCGGGTTGCAGGTGGTTTTTTCGGCGAGGGCTTGCGCGGTGGTCGGCTGACTGTCGGCCATCGCCCGGTACAGCCCGAGTTCTTCGCCAACAATGACGTTCGCCAGCATCGCGGCGCCGCCCATGTCGTTGACCAGTTTGCCCATGAATGCGTTGAGTCGGGCCTCGTCCATCACATGTGCTCCTGAAACAGGATCACAGTCCGGCGGCGGTGAAGGTCGAGGCAGACGCCACCGGGCGGTGGTCGTGGATGCGGGCAGGGCGAGATGATGCGTCCTGCAGCCCCCTCGACTGGGTCATCCATCAGTCTAGCCGGGCTGGGGCAATCTGCAGGGTTTGCAAATCCCCTGTAGGAGTGAGCCTGCTCGCGATGGCGGTGTGTCAGTCACAAACAAGTTGCCAGACATATCGCAATCGCGAGCAGGCTCACTCCTACAGGGGATTTGTGTTGCTTAGGAGTGCAGCGGCAACTTCAACTCCGCACACAACCCGCCGCCTTCGCGGTTGCTCAGGGTCAGCGAGCCGCCGAGGGCAATGGCCAGTTGCTGAGCGATTGCCAGGCCGAGACCGGTGCCGCCAGTACTGCGGTTGCGCGAGTTTTCCACCCGGTAGAACGGCTGCATGACCTGCTGCAACTCGGCTTCGGCAATCCCCGGGCCGCGATCCATGACCTTGATCGACAGGCCGGCGCCGGTCTCGACCTGCAGCTGCGCCGCCCCGGCAAACTTCAGCGCGTTATCGGTGAGGTTCACCAGCACCCGGCGCAGGGCCTGCGGTCGGGTGGTGATCACCGCCGCGCTCTTGCCCTGCAACTGCACGTCCTTGCCCATGTCCTGATAGTCGAACACCAGACTGTCGAGGAACGAGTCGAGGTCGGTACGCCGGCTTTCTTCGGTCGAACCGTGGATGCTGCGGGCGTACGCCACGCCTTCGCGCACCAGATGTTCCATCTCGCCAAGGTCGTTCCACAATTTGTCTTTCTCCACCGAGTCATCCATGAACTCGGCGCGCAGCTTCATGCGGGTGATCGGGGTTTGCAGGTCATGGGAGATGGCCGCCAGCAGTTGCATGCGCTCTTTCAGATACGCAGCGATGCGCGCCTGCATCGAGTTGAAGGCTCGCGCGGCGTAGGCCACTTCGGTCGGGCCGCGTTCGTCGAGCATCACCGGGTGCGCGTTGGGGTCGAGAGTTTCCACGGCATTGGCGAGGCGCACGAGGGGGCGGATGGCGATGCGCACCGCCAGCCAAGTGCAGGCGATCAGAAGCACCAGTTGCCCGAGCAAAACCCCCGGCAGCCACGGCGACAGCGGCGGCATGGCGGGGCGCACATCGATGGTCACCGGACTGCCATCGCTGAGGCGCACTTGGGCCTGAAAGTGTTTTTGCTCGCCGGCAAACCGGGTAAAGGTCAGCGGATGACTACCGTCGACCGCCGCGGTGATCGAGTTCACCGCCACCGGCAGATCGTCGGCCGCGCGGTCGAACGGCACGCCGGGATCGCTGTCGCGCAACAGATAATCGTAGTTGGTGCGGCCAAGGCGGCTCAGCCAGGCCGGGCGTTCCTGCGCGGGCAGGCGGTCGAGGATGGCGATCGAGGTCGCGACGTCGTTGCGCATGTTGCCGAGCATGGTGCTGCGGGCGCTCTGGAAACGCTCGTAATACTGCGCGCCGAACGACAGCGCCTGCGCGAGGATCAGCCCCACCAGAAAAATCAGCGACAGGCGCGACGCCAAGGTGCGCGGCCACTGCAGCTTGAAACTCATGCCGAGGCCCCGAGGATTTCCACCGGCAGCGAGAACACATAACCCTCGCTGCGCACAGTCTTGATGTAGGCCGGTTCGCGCGCATCGTCGAGCAGACGCTGGCGCAGGCGGCTGACCAGCAGATCAATCGAGCGGTCGAATAGATCGGCCTCGCGGCCCTGTGTCAGGTTGAGCAACTGATCACGGCTGAGCACCCGCTGCGGGTGATCGAGAAATACCCGCAACAGGCGGTACTCGGCACCGCTCAGGGCCACTAGCGTGCCGTCCTGATCCAGCAAGTGCCGGGCGGAGGTGTCCAGTTGCCAACGGCCGAACGCCAGCAGCCGGCCGCTTTCGGTAACCACCAGATTCGGTGGCAGCATCCGCGTGCGGCGCAGCACCGCGTTGATCCGCGCCAGCAGCTCGCGGGCGGCGAACGGCTTGGTCAGGTAATCGTCGGCGCCCATTTCCAGGCCGATGATGCGGTCGGTTTCATCGTTGCGCGCGGTGAGCATCAGTACCGGCGTGGCCTTGTGTTTGCCTACGCGCAATTCGCGGCACAGCTGCAGGCCGTCGTCACCGGGCATCATGATGTCGAGCACGATCAGGTCGACGGTATTGGCGTCGAGAAAACTGCGCATCTGCCGGCCATCAGCGACCACCGTGGTGCGCAGACCGTTCTTCTTCAGGTAATTGCCGACCAGTTCGCGGATCTCGCGGTCGTCGTCGACGATCAGAATGTGATCGACATGTTCCATCGCTGCACAACCTCTATCAAGGGCAATGCCGTGCAGTCTATCGAGACTGCGCCGGTTCGCCTGCCCGGGTTTGTATTGCAGTGTATCTGCGGGTGGCACAGATACACAGCGAGTCATAGCGGGCGTTTCCAGACACAGACGCGATACCTCGCGCGCCTCAAATAGGCTCCATCGAGGCCCACCCACAGATTGCCTCGGCTCAACTCCCCAACCGCCTTGAGGTACTCGCCATGAACAACAAATCCGTCATCGCCGCCTGCCTGTTCGCCGCGCTGAACATCTGCACCCTGTCGGCCCGTGCCGAAGCCGCCACCACCCCGCACACCTACACTTACGGCACACACCTGGACGTGCAGAAAGTGCTGTCGATGACCGAGGACACTTCAGTCGCCTGTGGCATCGTCGATGCACGCATGACTTACCTCGATTCCGCGGGCAAGACCCAGGTGCTGGATTACCGCAAATTCGCCGATGGCTGCACCAGCGAGAACTGAGTGTTCATCGGCATCCGCAGTCGCCGGTCGCGCAGATCAATGGTTCACAGGTCGCGCGCCATGAGCCATTGCTCGTTGTCCCAGGCCTGAAAACGCTCCAGCATTGCCCAGCCGCGTTTAGCGTAGTAGTCCTGTTTGTTCTGCGTGTGCAGGTAGAGTCGCGCGAAACCACGCTGTTTCGCCGCCTGACTGATGCCTTCGATCAAGCGTTCCGCCAGACCCTGGCCACGGGCCTGCGGGCTGACAAATACACACGCCAGCCACGGGCCGAGATCCGGGCGCAGGGCCAGATCCGCACGGGCCAGCGCCGCGCCGCCGAGCAGTCGGTCGCCATCCAGCGCAATCAGGCACGGCCAGTCGCCATTGCTCTGGCCGTCAGCGAACTCGCGCTGCCACTCGGCCAAGGGTTGCTCGGCGTATTCATAGGCAAATTGCCGGTGGATCCACGCGGCGTAGGTGTCGCTGTGCTGCAGGTGATCGACGAGCCATTCGAGGCGCAGGGACATGACGGGAATCCATTCTCGGAACACGGGCAAGCATAAAAGCCGATTGCCGTGGCGAATGGCAATCCCTGCAGTGTTTCGGCGGCTTTACAAATCCCCGCCATTCATCGGCCGGACCCTGGTTTTACTGGCTCTTCGGACGATTGGCAGGGACGCGGACGACCCTCGGCGCGATAGTGATTGAATGGGTTCTGCCACCTGCAGTGGAGCACAATTGATGACTACTCCGATTGATCTGACGGCCCTGAAAGAACGCCAGAAAGTCGCCTGGGCCAGCGGCGACTATGCGCTGATTGGCACCACCTTGCAGATCGTCGGCGAAAACCTTGCCGAGGCCTGCGACCTGCGCTGCGATGATGCAGTGCTGGATGTCGCCGCCGGCAATGGCAATGCCACGTTGGCGGCGGCGCGGCGTGGTTGTCAGGTAACCTCCACCGACTACGTGGCGGCGCTGCTGGAACGCGGACAGGACCGGGCGCGGGCCGAGCATCTGGAGGTGATTTTTCAGGTTGCCGATGCCGAAGCGTTGCCGTTTGCCGATGAAAGTTACGACGCGGTGCTCTCGACCTTCGGTGTGATGTTCGCCGCTGATCAAGCCACCGCTGCCGCAGAACTGGCGCGGGTCTGCCGGCGGGGCGGGCGCATCGGCCTGGCGAACTGGACGCCGGAGGGCTTCGTCGGGCAGATGTTCAAACTGCTGGGGCGCCATGTGCCGCCACCCGCCGTGGCCCAGCCACCGTCGAACTGGGGCAGTGAAGAATGGTTGCACGAACATTTTCAGGGCCGTGACTTCCTGCTGCAGGTGACGCGCCGTACCTTCAACTTCCGCTATCGCTCGGCAGCGCATTTCATCGACATTTTCCGCCACTGGTATGGCCCGGTGCACAAAGCCTTCGCCGCGCTACCGCCGGAAAGCGCGCAGGCGCTGGAGAGTGATCTGGCGGATCTGCTGAACCGATCGAATCGGGCAGGGGAGGGATCGCTGGTGGTGCCGAGCGAGTATCTGGAGGTGGTGATTACCAAACGCTGAACGCCGCATAAAACCCCTGTAGGAGCTGCCGCAGGCTGCGATCTTTTGATCTTGCTTTGCAAAAACAAAATCAAAAGATCGCAGCCTGCGGCAGCTCCTACAGGGGATGTGCTGGTTATTTCAATTGCGCCCGGTCAAACCACTCCAGCGCTGTGCGCCAGATGCAGATGCCCAGGAAGTACGCCGACATCAGCAGCCACAAGCCCATCACCAGCGGGTTGATCACCGGGTGGTTAAGTACCAGCGACAGGCTGCACAGCAGCCAGATCGCCGTTACCGCGATGTTGATCGGCATGAATCGGCGCACGCGGAACGGGTGGAGGAACTTCATCCGGGTAACGGTCAGCAGCGCCAGACCGATGATGGTCAGAAAAGTGAGCCACGGCCCGGGGCCGATGATGTACAGGCACAGGGCGACCACGTTCCACGCCGCCGGGAAACCGACAAAGTAGTTGTCCTTGCTCTTCATGTTGACGTTGCAGAAGCAGAACAGCGACGACACCAGAATCAGCGATACGCTCAGCAACAAGGTGTAATCGGGCAGGGGAATGTAGCGGTAGATGAACAGCGCCGGGATGAATACGTAGGTCAGGTAATCGATCACCAGATCGAGGATCGAACCGTCGAAACTCGGCAGCACCGATTGCACATTGACCTTGCGCGCCAAGGCGCCGTCGAGACCGTCAACGATCAAGGCTACGCCCAGCCACATCAGGCAATGGGTCGCCTGGTTTTCCAGCAGCGCGAGGGTCGCCAGGAAGGCGGTGACCACGCCGGTCGCGGTAAAGCCATGGGCGCCCCATGCTTTGAGCCTGGCGATGTGTACGGTCGATATCACGGGGGCGTTCTCCAGAAAAGTGCAGCATGCCGGGTATCACCCTTGGGCAAAGGGCGCCGGCAAACCGGGTCGGGTTGCAGCTATCGACCGGATTGGCCGGGATAAGGTTCACCACCTTTGAATCTTAGCTGGCCGCACCAAAAATACCTCGGTGAAATCCGCAGATGTCGGCCAGACGGTGCTGGCGCGATGGCTGCGGCGGTCTATCGTTGCCTGACGCAGTCACTGCCCACGCTTGAGGACACGATCATGAACACCAGCGATTTGCTCGAACAACTGCTGCGAGGCCAGGCCTCGGCAGGACAACAAGGTGCTGCTCCGGCTGGCGCTGGCCTGGGTGGGCTGGGCGGCTTGCTCGGCGGTCTGTTGGGCGGCGGCTCTGGCAGCGGCGGGGCACAGGCCGGTGTGTTGGGCGGTCTGGGTGGGTTGCTCGGTGGACTGCTTGGCGGTGGTAGCGGCGGTGGTTTGGGTGGCGCACTCGGCGGCGGTACGCAAAGCCGCTCAGGCGGCACTAACTACGCAGCGCTGGCCTCGCTGGGGATGATGGCATTCCAGGCGTATCAGGCCTGGCAACGCAGTCAGGCATCGGCGGCGCCGCAACAGATCCCGCAGACGGCGGACCTGCTGGCCGGGCCTGAGGTCGAGGAGCACGGTCATGCGGTGTTGCGGGCGTTGATTGCCGCGGCAAAGGCTGATGGTCGTATTGATGAATCAGAGAAACATTTGATCAGTAGTGAAATAGGTAAACACACCGACGATCCGCAGTTACAGCAATGGCTTGACGCTGAAGTCGCCAAGCCATTGGACGCTAGAGAAGTGGCACAGTCGGCGAATGGAGATAAAGCCGTCGCCGCCGAAATGTACCTGGCCAGCGTGATGCTGGTGGACGATCAGCAGGACGCTGAACGCAATTATCTTGACGAACTGGCGGCTGCGTTGGGGATTGATCCTGAGTTGCAGGTGCATCTGGAACAACAGGCGAAAGGCACAGCTTGAAGCAACGTCAAAAGATCGCAGCCTGCGGCAGCTCCTACAGAGGAACGCATTCCAATGTAGGAGCTGCCGAAGGCTGCGATCTTTTGATCTTAAAGCCAGATAGCGTCCCACAACGGATAATCCCCCAAACGCTGCACCAGACCTGCCCGCAACGGATTCATGACGATATACCGGGCTGCCGCTTTCAAATCTTCATCGCGTCGCAGCGCTCGGTCGTAGTAGCCGCGTTGCCATAGGCTGCCCTGACTACCGGACATCAAATTGATTGATCGGCAACTTCTAGCCTTTACCCGACACATCAATTGCGCCAACGAACCTTGTTTGAGCTCAACCAGCCAATGCAGGTGATCCGGCATGATCACCCATGCCAAGGATTCAACCAGGCCGGCCTCATCTGCCGCACGCATCTGTGCAACCAACAAGCGTCCCATTCGCCAATCGCTAAAAACCGGCCGACGTTCCTCAACCACTACAGTCAACGAATAAACCCGCCCGACCTCCGAATATCGTCCCTTGCGTAAATCACATGCGCTTGCGGCTTCAGGCATTCCATTGCCCTCCGTAACCATCGTTCCTGAACACTAGCGTTTCCAGGCCCAAGCGCGAATCCAAGTAGTTGCACGATGTAAATGTAGGAGCTGCCGAAGGCTGCGATCTTTTGATCTTGCCTTTTAAAATCAACATCAAAAGATCGCAGCCTGCGGCAGCTCCTACAGGGGATTCGTCAACCCACTGATCGGGCCGTCCGTCAGGGCATTTTTCATGCCGATTGAATTTTTCGGCGCAGCGGCTGCTCTGCTTCTGTAGAGGCGTGAAACAACGCCCTGACAGGCCAACCGACCGAGAAGACTGAAATGACTGCCCTGACTTCCCTGCAAGCGCCGAGCGCGCAGCAACAGCCCATCCTTGCCGACGGTGACCTGCGGCGCATTTATGAGGCCCTGCTGCTTGAGGATTCGCCGGAGAACCTCGCGCAGGATTTTCTCGCTGATCAATTGCAGCGCGCCGCGCAGTTGCCGGAAGCGCTTCCGCAGGATCCGTCTGCATGGCAAGACTGGGTCGCCGAGAGTTGCACCGAGGTGGCCCGGCAGTACGCCGAATACCTGCAACAACGCCAGGCCGGCGGGCCGCGCCAGTTCTTCAGCAACAAGGCCCACGCGCTGTACTTTCTGCAGGCGGTGGCGCCGACCAAACTGGTCGATGGTGCGTGGCTCTACGGCTTGCTGCCGCAATGGCGCGACCCGCGTTTCGACGGCTTGCTGTGCACCTATCTGGAAGAACTCGGTGACGGCAACCCGGCGCAAAATCATGTGGTGATCTACCGCAAACTGCTCGCCGAGCACGGTCTGCAGGACGCCAACGCAATCGCCGATGAACGCTATCTGCAAGGCGCTTTGCAACTGGCACTCGGTGCCTGTGGCGAGGCGCTGCTGCCGGAGGTGATCGGTTACAACCTCGGCTACGAACAGTTGCCGTTGCATTTGCTGATCAGCGCCTATGAACTCAGCGAACTGGGCATCGACCCGTATTACTTCACCCTCCACGTGACCATCGACAACGCCAGCACCGGCCATGCGCAAAAAGCCGTGCAGGCGGTGCTCGACCTGCTGCCGCTGGAAGCTGATCGCGCCGAGTTTCTGCGCCGGGTGTCGCTGGGTTATCGGCTCAACGATTTGGGGCAGGGCAGTCGCGCGATCATCGAAGGCTTTGATCTCGAAGCTGAAGTGCTGGCGATGCTCGAACGCAAACGTCCGTTCGGTCAGCACATGCATTCCGATTACTGCCGCTTCGAAGGCAAAACCGTCAACCAGTGGCTGGCCAGCCCTGAACAACTGCCTGGGTTCCTGCAGGCGATGCAGGACAAAGGCTGGATCAAACGCAACGAAGATCCGCAGGCCAGCCGCTTCTGGCAATTGATCGACGGCGACGGCGCAGCGATGTTCGGCGTATTCAGCCCCTATGAAAAACAATTGCTGCACGACTGGATCGCCGGCGACTGGACGCCATCCGATCAACGCAAGGCGCCACGTCGCAGCCGTCAAGTCGCAACACCGGAAGCTGCTGTGCCCGAACACGATCCCGATGTGCAACGCCTGACCGCCGCTCTGCAAGGTCAGGATGGCCATGCGCAAATGGCGACATTGATCCCGTGGCTTTCGCCAGCCCGTCACGCCCATCCGGCCGGGCTGTTGGCGACGCGACGCTTTATCGAACTCAAATCCAGTCTGCGTTAAGGAAATCTCGATGAATCAGGAAGAACAACTGTCCGCCAACGACCTCACGCTGTTGCAGCTCGGCCGACGCTTGCAGGCCGACGGCTACCGTTTCATCACGCCAACGCCGTTGACCCATCAGCGGGTCAATCAGCGCGATGAAGGGCAGATCGCCGATACCCTGCGCGATGTGTTCGGCTGGTCGCGCCCGTTCGAACCGGGGCTGCTGCCCGCTGACGAACAGCGGCAATTGCAGGAAGCGCAGGTCATCGACGTTTACGATGGTCGCCTGAAAAGCCGGGTGCGCTGGTCGAGTCTGGATGACCTGCTTTTCGTCCATTCGGGATTCCCCACCGATGCCGCTGACTCGGTATTTTTCGGCCCGGACACCTACCGTTTCGCGCAACTGATTCACGCGCATCTGCAACAGAGCTTCGCGCCGATCCAGCGCGCCGTGGACATCGGCTGCGGTGCCGGCGTCGGCGCCATCCTGATTGCCCGCGCGCGGCGTGAAGCCGAGGTGTTGGCGGTGGACATCAATCCCGCCGCGCTGCGCCTGACCGCGATCAACGCGGCCCTGGCCGAGGTGAGCAATGTCGAAGTCCGCACCAGCGATGTGCTGCAAGGCACCGACGGCGAATTTGACCTGATCGTCGCCAACCCGCCGTACATGGCCGATCCGGCCGGACGCGCCTACCGGCATGGCGGCGGCTCGCTGGGGGCGGGGCTGTCGCTGCGCATCGTCGAACAGGCGCTCAATCGACTCGCGCCCGGTGGTTCGTTGCTGCTGTACACCGGTGTGGCGATGGTCGATGGCCGCGATCCGTTTCTCGACACGGTGGTGCCACGGCTGGACTCGACGCGGTTCGGCTGGACCTATCGCGAACTGGATCCCGATGTGTTCGGTGAAGAGTTGTTGAACCCCGGCTACCAACGTGTGGACCGGATCGCCGTGGTCGCGCTGACCGTGACCCGCATTGGCTGAAACAAGGCAGGTGCGCCATGAACAGGAACCTCGACGACTACAACCGCATGCGCGATTTCTCGGCGACCTCGGAACCGGCCGCGGTCAAGCGACGTGGCCGCGGCAAGGCCACTGAACACGCGCTGCAATTCTGCATCCAGAAGCACGACGCTTCGCACCTGCATTATGACTTTCGCCTGGAACTCGATGGCGCGCTGAAGAGCTGGGCGGTGCCCAAGGGGCCGTCACTCGACCCCAAGGTCAAGCGCCTGGCGGTGCATGTCGAAGACCATCCGCTGGATTACGCGACATTCGAGGGCAGCATCCCCGAAGGCCATTACGGTGCCGGCGATGTGATCGTCTGGGATCGCGGCGTGTGGATTCCGCTGGAGGATCCGGCCAAGGCCTATGCCAAGGGCAAGCTCAAGTTCGAGCTGCAGGGCGAGAAGCTTTCCGGCATCTGGAACCTGGTACGCACGCACATGCCGGGCAAGAAAGAGAACTGGTTTCTGATCAAGCATCAGGACAGCGCCGCGCGCCCGCAGGATGATTACGACGTGCTCAGCGCCGAGCCGGACAGCGTGCTCAGTGATCGCACTTTGATCAGCAAACCAAAACTCGCCGCCGAGCAAGCCAAACCGGTGAAAAAGGCCCCGGCCAAACCACGCAAGGCCCCCTCCGGGACCCTGACCGGCGCGCGCAAGGCCAAGCTGCCGGCGCAACTCAAGCCGGAACTGGCGACGCTGGTCGACAGCGCGCCTGAAGGGCAGTGGAGCTACGAGATCAAGTTCGACGGTTACCGGATCATGGCGCGCATCGATCACGGCGAGGTGCAACTGTTCACCCGCAACGGCCACGACTGGACGCACAAACTGCCGCAACAGGCGCAAGCCCTGGCGGCGCTGGGCCTTGAGTCGGCGTGGCTGGACGGCGAAATGGTGGTGGCTAACGAACAAGGCGTGCCGGATTTCCAGGCGCTGCAAAACGCCTTCGAAGCCGGGCGCAGCGGCAACATCGTCTATTACCTGTTTGATTTGCCGTACCTTAACGGAGTCGACTTGCGTGACGTACCGGTTGAAGAGCGCCGTGCGGCGCTGTCTACGGTGCTGTGCGGACATGAGCAGCCGTTGCTGCGCTTTTCCGAAGCCTTCGACGAAACCCCGGATGCGCTGCTCAACAGCGCCTGCCAGATGCAGATGGAAGGATTGATCGGCAAACGTCTCGGTTCGCCTTACGTGTCGCGGCGTAGCAGCGACTGGATCAAGCTCAAGTGCAAGCATCGGCAGGAATTCGTGATCGTCGGCTACACCGATCCGAAAGGTGCGCGCAGTGCCTTCGGCGCTTTGTTGCTGGGTCTGCATGATCGCGACAGCGGCGAGTTACGCTACGCCGGCAAGGTCGGCACCGGGTTCAATCAGACCACGCTGAAAAGCATCCTCGCCCAGCTCAAACCGCTGCAGGTGAAGAAAGCCGCGGTGGTCAATCCGCCAAGTGGCTTCGATGCCAAAGGCGTGCATTGGCTGAAACCAACGCTTTTAGCCGAAGTGGCGTTCGCCGAAATGACCAAGGACGGTTCGGTGCGCCACGCCGTGTTCCATGGTTTGCGCAACGATAAACCGGCCAAGGCCATTACCGAGGAGCGAGCGAAATCCGTGAAGACCCCAGCCAAAGCCAGCCCGGCGAAGAAAACCGCTGCGGCCGAAAAAACCGCTCCAGCGAAGAAAGCCACTGCCACGAAAAAAGCCGAAGCCGGGCCATCGCAGCTCGGCCTCGCCAGCGGCAAGGTGCGCATCACCCATCCCGATCGAGTGATTGATGCGGTGAGCGGGACCACCAAAATGCAACTGGCCGAATACTACGCCAGCGTCGCCGAATGGATCCTGCCGCAACTCAAGGATCGTCCGGTCGCCTTGGTGCGCGCCCCGGATGGCATCGCCGGCGAACTGTTCTTCCAGAAAAACGCCGAACGCCTGGCGATCCCCGGCATCACCACGCTGGATAAAGACGTCACCGGCCAACCGGTGATGCTGATCAACAACGCCGAAGCGCTGATTGGTGCGGTGCAGATGAGCACCGTGGAGTTGCACACCTGGAACGCCACGACGGTCGATCTGGACAAGCCAGATCGCTTCGTCCTCGACCTCGACCCTGACCCGGCGCTGCCATGGAAAAGCATGGTCGAGGCGACGGCGCTGACCCTCAGCGTGCTCGATGAACTGGGGCTCAAGGCCTTCCTGAAAACCAGTGGCGGCAAGGGCATTCATCTGGTGGTGCCATTGACCCGCAAGCATGGCTGGGACGAGGTCAAGGACTTCAGCCACGCTGTGGTCAGCCATATGGCCAAGCTGTTGCCGGAGCGCTTTTCCGCGGTGTCCGGGCCGAAAAATCGGGTCGGGCGGATTTTCATCGACTACCTGCGCAACGGCCTGGGCGCCACCACCATCTGTGCCTATGCGGCGCGCACCCGTGAAGGGCTGCCGGTGTCGGTGCCGTTGTTCCGCGAGGAAGTGGCCGAGATCAAGGGCGGCAATCAATGGAACATCAGCAATGTCCATGAGCGCCTGAACGAGGTCGGCGACGAGCCGTGGGCCGACCTGAAGAAAACCCGCCAGAGCATCACCGCAGAGATGCGCAAGCGGGTTGGCTTGAAAAAATGATCAGGTGTCGCGCAGCAAGTCGTGGGCGTTGAGCAGTTCGAAGGCGATTTCCGGACGCTGGTTCAGGCCCCGGCGAATCGCCGCCGGGATGGTCTTGCGTGTCTTGCGGCACAGCCCCGGCAATTCTTCGATCTGAATCTCGATGCCGAGCATGCTGCGCACTTCATGAAACCCTGGAGCAACCTCGACGCGTATGCCCAGTTGCTCGTACATCCGCGTTTGCAAATGACGCAGATCGGCGAGGTCCTTGAGCTGTTCAAGGCGCGCCAGGAGGATTTTTTCCTGATCGCGGCTCAGGCGCAGGATGCGCAGATCGGTACCGGGAATTTCCAGCAACGCGTCGCGCCCGCAATCGCAGGCGCCGGGCGGGCAGGGTGAGCGCAAGGGCGCAACAGGCGCAAGGGTCGTCATGGCCTCCATCATAGAGGCCGTCGGACTGTTTTGCCTATGCACTGTGCGCGGCCGTCCATCGGCCGCGCCAGTCGTGAGAGCTACTGATTCAGGCCTTCGTAATGCACCAGAATCGCGTTGGCGAGGTCTTCGTCGCTGGCGTTGAGGCCAGGGTTGTCCTGGCGCACCTGTTGCAGCACCGATTCCAGATAAACCCCACGAATCGCACCGCCGCTGGCGACGAACGCAGACAGGTCGTCACGGGCCGGAATCACCATCTTGTGATCCTTGAAGGTCGAATACAGCGAGGCGGAAACGCCGGCCGAAGTGGCAACGTCTCCGGCATCGACACGAGCCAGAGCCGAGCCCACAGGCAGGCACAACAGGAGAGAAGAAACGAGCACTAACTTGCGCATGACGGTGGTCCTCCACAAGCGCGAAGCAAAAAGGAAGGATTACATAATGTGAGAGGGGCGCCGCTTGCCGGAGTTCCATTCAGCTCGATGGATACTTGCTGACACGTTCTTGCACAGCGGATTTGCCCAAATAGGCTTAAATGAAATCCTGACAGGCGCATTCCAGCCCGCCTCAGGAGGAACTCACGGTGTCGATCAAATTGCGTTTGCTGTTGCTGATTGCAACCAGCCTGCTGACCGCGCTGATCGTGAGTCTGGTCAGCTATGTGGGGAATACGCGCATGTCCGGCGCGGTGAACGACAATGCGGTGAGCATGACCGCGCTGCGCAATCACATGGAAGCCGACATGATGCACGACGCGCTGCGTGCTGATGTGTATTCGGCGATGCTGGTGGGGCTGGGCAAAAGTACCGGCACGGCGGCCGAGGTGCGCGATTCGATCAACGAGCACGCGACGCACTTTCGTGAAGTGCTGGAAGAAAACCTCAAATTGCCGCTCAACCCGGCGCAGAAAACGGCGCTGGAGCACATCAAGCCCAGTCTGGATACCTACATCGACGCGGCCGAGCGCATTGTTGGCCAGGCACTGGACAACCCGGACAGCGCGCAACGGGAGCTGGGCACGTTCAACGCCGCTTTCAGCCAGCTTGAAGAGCAGATGGCCGCGCTCAGCGAGTTGATCGAAGGCAATACCGCCGACACCGGCAAGGCCACGGAAAGCACGATCCGCACTGCCAACATCGCGCTCGTCGTGGTCCTGCTCGCCAGCCTGTTGCTGCTGTTGGCGCAAGGACGCTGGGTCATCCGCAGCATCATGGGGCCGCTGAAATCCGCCAACCACATCGCTCAGAGCATCGCCCATGGCAACCTCAGCGAGCCGATCAGCGAACCGCCCGGCAAGGACGAGGCCAGCACGCTGATCCGCAGTCTGGCAACCATGCAGCGCGACCTGCGCAACATGATCGATGTGGTGCGGCGCAATGCCCAAGGTGTCAGCGGCATGAGTCAGCAACTGAACCAGGGCTGCCATCAGGTGGCCGACAGCAGTCAGCAGCAAAGCGCCGCCGCCGGCACCATGGCCGCCGCGGCCAGCCAGATGACCGCCAGCATCGAGGAAATCACCCGCCACGCCGAACGCGCGCTGGGCATGGCGAATCAGGCCGAAGCGCTGGCCAAAAACGGCGGGCAGGTGATTCATCAGGTAGTCAGCGACATGGACGACATTGCCCGCTCGGCGCAGCAATCGGCGCAGGTGATTCGCACGCTGGATCAGGAATCCGAAGGCATTTTCAACATCATTCAGGTGATCAAGGGCATCGCCGACCAGACCAACCTGCTGGCTCTCAATGCGGCCATCGAGGCGGCGCGGGCCGGCGAGCAGGGCCGGGGCTTTGCGGTGGTCGCCGATGAAGTGCGCAGTCTGGCCGCGCGTACCAGCGCCTCAACCCAGGAAATCGCCGCGATGGTCGCGCGCATCCAGCACAGCACCCGCGAGGCGGTCAGCAGCATGGAGGCTGGCGTGGCCCAGGTCGACAAGGGCATGGCGGTCACGGCCGAAGTCGAGCGGGCGATCCGCGAAATTCTCGACGCCACCTTGAACACCACACAACTGGTCAACGACATCACCCGCACCATTGGCGAGCAAAGCCACGCCAGCAACGAAATCGCCCATCAGGTGGAAATGATCGCCGGCATGTCCGAGGGCAACAGCAAGGTGATCGGGCAGACGGCCAATACCACGGATGAATTGTCGAGTCTGGCGGGCGCGTTGGCTTTGTCGGTGGACCGGTTTCGGTTGTGACCGGAAAGATGTGAATTGTCCGGATGGCCGTCATCGCGAGCAGGCTCACTCCCTCCTTCTCCTGTGGGAGCGAGCTTGCTCGCGAAGGGGCCAGCCCGGCCAACATCCATTCAGGGTCAGTTAACCCCGATCAGAACTTGAACGCCTGCCGCCCGATCAGCAACCACTTGCCACCCTGTTTCTGCCAGATCTGAAAATTCTCGATCTCCGTCGGTACCACTTCCGCGCCTTTCAGCGCCTGCGCCGAAAAATGATGGCGCACCAGCGCGGTGTCGCCGGACAGGGTGATGGTCTGGTTCTGCATCTCCAGGGTCTTGAACGCGCTCTTGCCGGTTTCGATGTCGGCGATGAATTCCTTCTTGTCCTGAATCTTGCCGCTGGAATGGCCGTAGGTCAGGTTGGGCGCGGTGAGTGCGTTCAACTCGGCGATGTTCTTGTGCAGCATGGCCTGGGTCAGATGATCCACCGCCTGGGCGACCTCCTTTTCCGCCGGGGCAGAGGCGGCCATGGCATAGCCGTTGAAAGCGCAAAGAAAACCGATCAGGAGTCGAGTCTTGGTCATGGAAGTTATTTCCTTGTTGTTATGAGTGGGTGACTTGTTCGTCAGTCATCGTACAACCTAGCAGAAAATTCCGGGATAAGGCACTGCTTCCAAGCGCTGGTCGTCGGGGTCATGTTCAGCGTTCATCGGCCGATAGTGTCCTGAGTGGAAAAAGACTCTCAAGTCGGGATCAGACGCGCGGGTTTGTCCTGACGTGATATTCTTCCCGCCAATCTGGTTCGACCCTATTCGGTTGGCCTGCCTTTTGGCGGGCCGACGGAATCCCTGTCGCTCAAGTAGCTGAAGCCAATAATGATAAGAAGTCAGTTCAGAAGGGACATTAACTGAGGACGATGCGGTACATCGGCCTTGTGTGCCCACCCGTCAAAATTTGCAGTGTGAAGGTGCCCGCGACCCTGGCCTGAGTGGTCGCGAGAAAGGCTCTCACACCCACAACAGCGGCGGGCGGAAGACGTTTTATCATAGGTGCAACGGATGTTTAAGAAAGTGAACACAGCCTTGCTCGGGCTGGCTTTGGCGATGGGGATGTCGTCTGCCAATGCTGCAGAAGCGAAGAAAGTCGACGTTCTGTTGATCGGCGGCGGCATCATGAGCACCACCCTGGGTGTGTGGATCAATGAGCTGGAACCGAGCTGGTCGATGGAAATGGTCGAGCGTCTCGATGGCGTCGCCCTGGAAAGCTCCAACGGCTGGAACAACGCCGGTACCGGTCACTCGGCGCTGGCCGAGTTGAACTACACCCCGGAAGACGACAAAGGCAACGTCACGATCCCGAAAGCGGTCGAGATCAACGAAGCGTTCCAGGTGTCCCGTCAGTTCTGGGCCTGGCAGGTTCAGCAAGGCGTTCTGAAGAACCCGCGCTCGTTCATCAACACCACGCCGCACATGAGCTTCGTGTGGGGTGATGACAACATCAAGTTCCTGAAAAAGCGTTACGAAGCGCTGCAGGCGAGCCCGCTGTTCGCCGGCATGCAGTACTCCGAAGACCCGGCTGTGATCAAGAAGTGGGTCCCGCTGATGATGGAAGGGCGTGACCCGAACCAGAAAATCGCGGCCACCTGGAGCCCGCTGGGTACCGACATGAACTTCGGCGAAATCACCCGCCAGTTCGCCGGTTACCTGCAGACCAAGCCTAACTTCGACCTGAAGTTGTCGAGTGAAGTCGAAGACATCACCAAGAACGCCGACGGTACCTGGCGCGTCAGCTACAAAAACCTGAAAGACGGCACCAAGACCGAAACCGACGCCAAGTTCGTGTTCATCGGCGCTGGTGGCGGCGCGCTGCACCTGCTGCAGAAGTCGGGCATTCCTGAAGCCAAGGAATACGCTGGCTTCCCGGTTGGTGGTTCGTTCCTGGTGACCGATAACCCGGCCATCGCCGAGCAACATCTGGCCAAGGCCTACGGTAAAGCTTCGGTTGGCGCACCGCCAATGTCGGTTCCGCACCTGGACACCCGTGTTCTGGACGGCAAGCGCGTGATCCTGTTTGGCCCGTTCGCCACTTTCAGCACCAAGTTCCTCAAGGAAGGCTCGTACCTGGATCTGCTGACCAGCACCACCACCCACAACATCTGGCCAATGACCAAGGTCGGCATCAAGGAATACCCGCTGGTCGAGTACCTGGCCGGTCAACTGATGCTGTCGGATGAAGACCGCCTGAACGCGCTGAAGGAATACTTCCCGAACGCCAAAGCCGAAGACTGGCGCCTGTGGCAAGCCGGCCAGCGTGTGCAGATCATCAAGCGTGATGAAGCTGCGGGCGGCGTGCTGAAACTGGGCACCGAAATCGTTGCCGCGCAAGACGGCTCCATCGCCGGCCTGCTGGGCGCATCGCCAGGCGCGTCGACCGCTGCACCGATCATGCTCAGCGTGCTGCAGAAAGTCTTCAAGGACAAAGTCGCTACCCCTGAGTGGCAAACCAAGCTGCACCAGATCGTGCCAAGCTACGGCACCCAGCTGAACAGCGATCCGGCCAAAGTGGCACAAGAGTGGGCGTACACCGCCAAGATCCTCGAACTGCCAACCCCGCCGGTGATTGGTCAGGCTGCTGCTCCCGCAGCACCTGCAGCTGAAAAAGCTGTAGCGCCGAAGGAAAATGCTGCACGTGACATGGCGCTGTAACCAGTCGCCAGACACACAAAAGCCCGCTGAACCGGTAACGGTCAGCGGGCTTTTTCATGCTTCCTGTAGGAGCTGCCGCAGGCTCGGGCCGCGATCGGACGATCTTTTGATCTTGATCTTTTAAAGCAAGATCAAAAGATCGCAGCCTTCGGCAGCTCCTACAGGGTTATCCAGCGTTCAGGCGTTCAGGCTTTCAGGATTTTGCCTTTGCCAGATAAGCGCCGAGCCGCCGGCCCATCTCTTCCCCCAACGCCTGCAACCCGCTCAGCGGGCGAACCATCACTTCGAACTCGACGATTTTGCCGTGCTCATCGAAGCGGATCATGTCGATGCCCTTCAGCTCTTTGCCACCGACACTGGCACTGAATTCCAGCACCACGTTCAAGCCATCAGCGGTCGCCAGTTCGCGGTGGTATTTGAAATCCTCAAACACCTCGAACACCGTGTTGAGGATCATCGACACCACCTGTGCGCCGGGGTAAGGCGAGTGGGCCATCGGCGAGCGGAACACCGCGTTCGGGTCGAGGAGCTCGGGCAGGGCCTTGAGGTTGCCGGTGCGGATCATCTCGTGCCAGCGCTGCAGGGATTCGGCGGCGTTGGGCTGCAGGTTCAGTTCGGACATCGGGCCACTCCTGGGATTGTTATTGTTCTTCACGCGACGGCAGTGACTTTAGACCAAAGCGACGGGAGGCGAACCTTTGTATGGCGATCTGAATAGCGGGTTATGGGCCGAGCGGATCAGATGCGCATCTGATCCGTATTTTTCTCTTGGATCTGCCTCTGTTACCGGTTCAGTCGCGCGCTCAGAATAGCCCTGCAATACGGTCACTCGCGGCAGTCCTTCATCCCGAAGCGCCCGGTGCACCGCACGCTCAGCATTGAGGAGAGCAGCATGAACAAGATGGCGATTTTCCTGGGTGGGTTTCTGACCTTGACCATTCTGATCGGGATGCTGGCGACGATTTCTCCGGTCTGACAGCTGTTATGGATGTCGCGGATCGGCCTGCTCGATGAGGCCTGCGGGGGTGGCGGGAATGTGTCGAACCCGGTGATTGATGGTGGCTGTGCCGGCCTCTTCGCGAGCAAGCCCGCTCCCACATTGGTCTAGCGTTAACCGGACTAATGTGGGAGCGGGCTTGCTCGCGAAGACGCCAGTGGCCTCACTGAAGATCCCGAAGCAAATCAAGGCGCGCCAAACACCATCGTCCAGTACACCCCCTCATCACTGCGCGCCTCGCTGGCGAACCCGGCGCCGACCTGGGTGAACATCGGGTTCATCAGGTTGGCGCAATGCCCGGGGCTGGCCAGCCATCCGGCCATCGCCTTGCTCGGTGAACTCTGCCCGGCAGCGATGTTTTCGCCGATCTGCCGTCCGCGATAACCGGCGGCCCGTGCGCGATCCGCAGGCAAATCACCGTCCGGGTCACGGTGGGCGAAGTAGTTGCCGTAGGCCATGGCCTTGCTGTGACCTTGGGCGGCGGCGCCCAGCGCCGGGTTCCAGCTCAGCGGGCGGGCGGCGGCGAAACGCTGGCGTCCGCACATCCGGGGGCGTGCGCGGGCCGCGTTGACTTCGGCGAGCAGCGCTTGGCCGACGCTGCGGTTGTCGCCGACCCGACTGTCGAGCACCGGTCGGGCCAGCACCACTTGCCATTCACCCCGGGAACGGCTGACACCGATGTCGGCGTATTGGGCGTCGAGCAGCGCGGCGCAATGGCTGTCCTGCAACTGGTCGAACGCCTCTTCCGCATCCCCGGCCCCGATAATGCGGATGCTGCGCACCGTCACCGCCGAATAACCCGAGGACTTCAACGTTTCGCGCAAACCGCCGCCGTAGCCATAGCCGATCGGCAGCGCCAGCGTCGATTTCATCGCCAGTGGTGCCAGGCGCTGCGCCGGTCGACGCTCGCAGCGTTGCGGGTGGGCGCGGTAGTCGTTGATGGCGGCCACCAGTTGCCGCTCTTCGCTGGCGTGGGCGGTTTCGGTGAACAACGGGATGAGGATCAGCAGGCACAACGGAACGACGCGTGGTGAGCGAACGGCTTGGCGCATGGGACGGCAGGCTCTGGGAAAAGGACAGTGCTGAAGTGGAGGGCCGCGCAATGCGGCGCCACTAGGACTGGGCTTTTGGGGCTTGGTTCATGCTGGCGATTTGGATTTTTTGCTGGTGTAACTAAGGGCAGGGCAAGTCTGAATCCTGGGTTGTCCGGGCTGGCGCCTTCGCGGGCAAGCCCGCTCCCACAGTGTCCGAGGTGTACACAAATCCGTGAACACACGCGAACCCTGTGGGAGCTGGCTTGCCAGCGAAGAGGCCAGTCGCAACACCACAAGATCTGTTAATCAAACCCGATCAACGCTCAAGCATCCCCCATCCACTGCAGATACTGCTCCCGCTCGGAAATCGAGTTGTGCCCCGAGTCCGGCACCACCCGCAGCGTCGCCACGCCATTGGGGAAATGCTCCAGCAGCCGTTGCGTGCTGTCCCGTGGAATCACCTGGTCATCGCTGGCCGCCAGCAGCAAGGTCGGCACCTGGATGTGTGCGGCATAGCGGCCAGATTCGAAGCGATCCTTGAGCATCCACCGCACCGGCAGCCATGGGTATTGGCGCTCGGCGATTTCTTCGAGTGACAGGACGGTTCGGGATATTCGACTAACTTTAACGGGACGCGCAGGTGCGTTGAGGCAGTGTAGTTCAGCGTTTTGTGCTGAGCGCCGGGTCACATACCCTGCAACAGATCGCCGCAGCAGGAGTATCGGCATGGGCCACACTGAGGGTTACTCGCGGCGGCACCTGCTGACCCTGGCTGCCGGGGCGACGGCGGTTTTCACCTTGCACCGGGCGCTGGCCACCGCCGCCTCGCCAAACGCCTCAGGAGGGCAGACCATGCAGACCCGCGCCATCCCTTCCAGCGCCGAGCTATTGCCCATGGTAGGCCTGGGCACGTATCGCGGCTTCGACGTTGCGCCCGGTGAACCCGCTTACAAACAGCTGCCGGCGGTGCTCGACGAGCTGTTCAGAAAGGGTGGCACGCTGATCGACAGCTCGCCCATGTATGGCCGCGCCGAACAAACCACTGGCGAGTTGCTGGCGATTCACCAACCGCGCTCGCCGGCTTTTCTGGCGACCAAAGTCTGGACCCGCGGGCGCAAGGAGGGCATCGCGCAGATGGAACAGTCCTTCCGTCTGCTGCGCACCGAACGCATCGACCTGATGCAGATCCACAACCTGCTCGACTGGCAGACGCATCTGCCAATCTTGCGCGAATGGAAAGAACAGGGGCGCATCCGCTACATCGGCATCAGCCATTACGCGCCTTCGGCTTACGACGAGATCGAATCGCTGCTCAAGGCCGAAACGCTCGACTTCCTGCAAATCAATTACGCCCTCGATGACCGTGGCGTGGAGAAGCGCCTTCTGCCGCTGTGCCGCGAACGCGGCGTGGCGGTGATCTGCAATCGGCCGTTCGGCGGTGGCGGCTTGCTCGCGCGGCTCAAGGGCAAACCGTTGCCAGCGTGGGTCTCGGACGTGCAGGTCAGCAGCTGGCCGCAACTGGCGCTGAAGTTCCTGCTGTCGCACCCGGCGGTGACCTGCGTGATTCCCGGCACCGGTAATCCGCGCTACATGGCCGATAATGCTGGCGCCGGGTTCGGGCCGATGCTCACCGATGCGCAGCGGCATCAGTTGATTGCGTTGCTGTAACAGGCGCTCAACCGCGATAACGCAACGCTTCCAGCAACAACGCAAACGCCGGCGCCGCCTGGCGTCGGCTCGGGTAGTACAGGTGATAACCGGCGAATGTCGGGCACCAGTCTGCCAGCACTTGCACCAGGCGCCCGTCAGCCAGATACGGCGCAACGATGTTTTCCGGGATGTAGCTGAGACCGAAACCATCCAGTGCGGCGTCGAGCAGCGGATAGACGCCGTTCAGCGTGACTTGCCCGGACACTCGCACTTTCAGCTTTTCGCCAGCCTTCTCGAACTCCCAGGTATACAGCCCGCCATTGGTGGGCAGGCGCAGGTTGTTGCAGGAATGGTCAGTCAAATCCCTCGGCGTTTGCGGCGCCGCGCATCTGGCGAAATAGGCGGGTGAGCCGACCACCGCCATGCGCATGTCCGGGCCGATGCGGGTGGCGATCATGCCTTGCGCGACGTCTTCGCCGAGACGGATGCCGGCGTCGAAGCCTTGCCCGGCGATATCGACGAAACCGTAGTCGCAGATCACCTCCACGGCGATGTCCGGGTATCGGGGCAGGAAATCCTTGAGCACCGGACGCAGCAGCCAGTTCAGCGAATGGTCGGTGGCGCTGATACGAATCCGGCCGGCCGGGGTTTCGCGCAGGTTGTTCAGGGCCGCCAGTTCCACCTCGATTTCTTCGAAACGCGGGCCGATGGTCTGCAGCAGATGTTCGCCGGCATCGGTGGGCGAGACGCTGCGGGTGGTGCGGGTCAGCAGGCGCAGGCCCAGACGCGCTTCGAGGGCGCGAATGGTATGGCTCAGCGCCGATTGCGAAACGCCGAGCTTGGCCGCCGCTTTGGTAAAACTGCGCTCGCGGGCGACGGCGAGGAAGGCGAGCAGATCACTGGCATTTTCTCGAAGCATTGATGAGTGTCCCGCATGATTCTTTTCGAATTTCTATCGATTATCTAAAGAGTACGGCTCGCTAAAGTGACGCAAGTTCCCTGTAGGAGCTGCCGCAGGCTGCGATCTTTTGATCTTGATCTTGATCTTGAAAAGCAAAATCAAAATCAAAAGATCGCAGCCTGCGGCAGCTCCTACAGGTCTTGTGCAACCTTGGAGTGATTGTCATGAATTCAATTGCTGTTACTGCGCAGCCCGCACGCGTCACCGTCACCCCTAACGGCTCACAACCCTCAGCCAAAGGCCCGGCAGACTGGTTCACCGGCACCGTGCGTATCGATGCGCCGTTCAAGGGCAGCGATGCAGCGCGTGTCAGCGGTGCCACGGTGACCTTCGAACCGGGCGCGCGCACCGCGTGGCACAGTCATCCGTTGGGTCAGACGCTGATCGTCACCGCCGGTTCCGGTTTTGTGCAGGAGTGGGGCCAGCCGGTTCGCGAAATCCGCCCCGGCGATACCGTGTGGATCGCGCCGCAGGTCAAGCACTGGCATGGCGCCGCGCCGACTACGGCGATGACTCACATTGCGATTGCCGAAGTGCTGGAGGGTGAGGTGGTGGAGTGGATGGAGCAGGTGAGTTCGGAGCAGTACTTGCGCTGAACCTGTAGGAGCTGCCGAAGGCTGCGATCTTTTGATCTTGTTTTTTTAAAAATCAAAATCAAAAGATCGCAGCCTTCGGCAGCTCCTACAGGGGAGTGTGGTCAGGTCATGGGGGGGAGGGCATCGAGGATTTTGTCGAGGGTGATCGGGTACTCGCGCACTCGCGCCCCGGTGGCGTTGTAGATCGCATTCGCCACCGCCGCACTCACGCCGCAAATCCCCAGTTCCCCCACGCCCTTGGCTTTCATCGGCGAGGAAATGGGATCGGTCTCATCAAGGAAGATCACTTCCTGATGCGGGATGTCGGCGTGCACCGGCACCTCGTATCCCGCCAGGTCGTGATTGACGAAAAAGCCCAGCCGTTTGTCCACCGCCAGTTCCTCCATCAGCGCTGCGCCGACGCCCATGGTCATCGCGCCGATCACCTGGCTGCGCGCGGCTTTCGGGTTGAGGATCCGGCCTGCCGCGCACACCGCGAGCATGCGCCGCACGCGGACTTCACCGGTGGCGGCGTCCACCGCGACTTCAACGAAATGCGCGCCGAAGGTCGACTGCTGATACTGCTTGGCGAGGTCGCCGAATTCAATGCTGTCCTCGGCCTCGATCACGCCATCTTTCGCCGCGTCGCGCAGCGCCAGAGTCTTGCCGCCGGCACGGACTTGCCCGTCGACAAACTCGACATCGCCGCTCATGCCCAGTTTGCCGGCCACCGCTTCGCGCAGTTTCATGCACGCCGCGTAGACCCCCGCAGTCGAGCAGTTGCCGCCGAACTGGCCGCCGGAGCCGGAGGACACCGGAAACGCCGAGTCGCCCAGATGCACGCTGACATCCGCGAGGGCCACGCCCATCATCTCCGCTGCGGTCTGCGCGATGATCGTATAGCTGCCGGTGCCGATGTCGGTCATGTCGGTTTCCACCGTGACCTTGCCGTCGCGCTCCAACCGCACCCGGGCGCCGGACTTCACCAGCAGGTTGTTGCGAAACGCGGCGGCGACGCCCATGCCGATCAGCCAGCGACCTTCGCGACGGCTGCCGGGGGTGGCGTTGCGCTGGTCCCAGCCGAACTTCTCGGCGCCGGTCTGCAGGCATTCGATGAGGCGGCGCCGGGAGAACGGGCGTTCGGTCTTCACCGGATCGACCTGGGTGTCGTTGAGAATGCGGAACTGGATCGGGTCGAGTTTGAGCTGCTCGGCCATCTCGTCCACGGCGATTTCCAGCGCCATCATGCCCGGCGCTTCACCCGGCGCGCGCATCGAGTTGCCTTCCGGCAGATCCAGCGGCGACAGGCGCATGGTCACCCGGCGGTTTTCCCCGGCGTAGAGCAACTGGCTAGGCTGCGCGGCGACTTCGACCTTGCCGTCCTTGAGGTTGCCCGACCAGCCTTCGTGAGCGATGGCGCTGAGCTTGCCGTCCGCCGTGGCACCGAAGCGAATGCGCTGGATGGTGGCGGGGCGGTGGGTGGTGTTGTTGGCCATTTGCGGACGGGCGAGCGCGACCTTCACCGGGCGATTGGCCAGGCGCGCACCAAGGGCGGCGAGGACCGCGTCGGCGCGGATAAACAGTTTGCCGCCGAAGCCGCCGCCAATGTATGGCGAGATCAGCCGCACGTTTTCCTCGGGCAAACCGAGGGTGGCGGCGACATCGCCGACGCTCCAGGCGATCATCTGGTTGGAGGTCCACAAGGTCAGATGGTCACCGTTCCACGCCGCCAGCGTCGCGTGCGGTTCCATCATCACGTGGGACTGGTCGGGGGTGGTGTAGGTCTGGTCGAACTGCACCGGGGCGGCGGCGAAAGCTGCGTCGAAGTCGCCGTGAGTCACGTCGGGCAACTCTTCTTTGTCTTCGACACCCTGGTCGCGCACGCTGGCCAGATCGAACTGGCCTTCGGCCGCGACGTAATCGACCTTGACCAGTTGCGCGGCAGCGCGGGCTTGTTCGAAAGTCTCGGCGACCACCAGCGCCACGGCCTGGTGATAGTGCTGCACCTCCGGTCCGGCGAGCAGCGGCGCCGCATTGTATTGACCCTTGCCGAGCTTGCCGGCATTGGCCGCGGTGACAATCGCCAGCACTCCCGGCGCGGCTTCGGCGGCGTCCAGATCGATGTGGTTGATGCGGCCCTTGGCAATCGCCGCACCGACCATGAAACCGTAAGCCTGATTGGCCACGGCGTGGTGTTGCTCGTAGGCGTAAGTCGCCTGGCCGCTGGTTTTCAGCGGGCCTTCGATGCGGTCGGTGGGTTTGCCGACGACCTTTAACTGGTCGATCGGGTTGGTGGTGGCGGGCGTGTCGAACTTCATGCTTGATCCCTCGCTTGCGCCAACACCGAGCCGAGCGTGCGCTCGACCAGGGTCAGTTTGAATTGGTTGTCGTGAGTCGGCGTGGCGCCGTCGAGCAGGCGCTCGCTCACGGCTTTCGCGCCTTTGGGCAGCAACGCCTCGGCGTCTTCGACCCGCCACGGTTTCGGCGCAATGCCACCGACCGCCACGCGGCCAGTGCCGTCCTTTTGCAGGATCAGACCGACCGAGACCAGAGCAAAGGCATACGACGAACGATCGCGCACCTTGTGATAAATGTGCGTGCCGCCGATTGGCGCGGGCAGGGTCACCGCGGTAATGAACTCACCGGCGGTGAGGCTGGTTTCGATGTTCGGCGTATTACCCGGCAGTTGATGGAAATCGGCGATGGCGATGCTGCGGGTGCTGCCGTCGGGCTTGACCGTTTCAACCTGCGCATCGAGTGCGCGCATGGCAATCGCCATGTCGCTGGGGTGGGTGGCGATGCAGGCGTCGCTGACGCCGATCAGCCCCAGTTGCCGAGTGACCCCGCCAATCGCCGCGCAGCCACTGCCAGGCTGGCGTTTGTTGCAGGCCTGATTGGTGTCGTAAAAGTACGGGCAACGGGTGCGTTGCAGCAGGTTGCCGGCGGTACTGGCCATGTTGCGCAACTGGCCGGAAGCGCCGGCGAGCAGGGCGCGGGACAGCAGCGCATAGTCCTTGCGTACGCGGCTGTCGGCAGCCAGATCGGTGTTGCGCACCAGCGCGCCGATGCGCAAGCCGCCTTCCGGCGTGGCTTCGATTTGATCGAGGCCGAGGTGATTGACGTCGATCAGGTGCAGCGGGGTTTCGATGTCGAGTTTCATCAGGTCCAGCAGGTTGGTGCCGCCGGCGATGAACTTCGCACCTTCGATCTGCATCGCCAGCGCCGCGGCTGCGGCGGGGGAGTCGGCGCGGCTGTAATTGAAGGCTCTCATGCCGGCACCTCCGCGACTTCAGTGATGGCTTCGATGATGTTGGAGTAGGCGCCGCAGCGGCAGATATTGCCGCTCATGCGCTCCTGGATTTCACTGGCGATCAGTTGCGGTGGCTCGGTCAGGCTGGGGCTGACGTGGCTGGGAATGCCTTCGCGGATTTCCTTGAGCACCGAGACGGCCGAGCAGATCTGCCCGGGCGTGCAATAACCGCACTGGTAACCGTCGTGCTTGATGAACGCGGCCTGCATCGGGTGCAGATTGTCGGGCATGCCGAGGCCTTCGATGGTGGTGATCTCACTGCCTTCGTGCATCACCGCGAGGGTCAAGCAGGCATTGATTCGTCGCCCGTCGGCGATGACGGTGCAGGCGCCGCACTGGCCGTGGTCGCAGCCCTTTTTGCTGCCGGTCAGCTGCAGATGTTCGCGCAGGGCATCGAGCAGGGTGGTGCGGTTGTCGACTTCGAGGGCTTGCGATTTACCGTTGACGTTGAGGGTGATGTTGGCCATGGCCGGTTGCTCCAGACTGGCCGCGTAGGCCTTGAGACTAATAAAAGGCGGCATTGCAAATGCGGTGGCGGTAACGGCACCGAGGATCAGGAATCTTCGTCGGGAAATCGTCATGCTTCGATTCCTCTCTGGCTTGATCAGGACGGCAGGGATTGAAGGCCCGATTGGGCGCGCCGGCATGCTTGCCGGTCTCGTTCTTGGAATGACCTGTGCGCAGGGGAAAAGGTTTTTGCGGATTCGCGCTATAGAGTTATGCGCTTGGCTCATCAATTGGGGGGCGGCAGGTGGGTAGGGCGTTGCTTCAGAAGGGAGGGCAGTCTGTCAGTCGTGGGGTGGGTGATCTGGCGTTATCGCGAGCAGGCTCACTCCTACAGGGGGATGCGTGCCGGGCTGCAAAGCAGCCGATAAATGGTGGGGGATGGGCGGTGAATCAAAAGCCTTTTATCCGGTCGTATCTGCGGCTGCGCGCACTGCGCCTGAAGGCGTGGGCAGTGACAGCCGTTCCGTGGTCAAGACCTTGGTGTTAGGGAAGTTTGAATGATGCGTGCAACAACCTTGCTGTTGACGGTATCCGCCGCTGTTTTACTGGCTGGCTGTGTGGCGGATTTTGATGATGATTACCGCCACGGGCGGCATTACGACCGCGATCACGGGCGTTATTACGACCATGACCGGCGCTGGGATGACCGTGATGACGGTCGCCGCGACGGCCGCCGTTACTACCGTGATCGGGATGATGACTGACTGAATGGCAAGAGGGCGCTCCCGCAACGGGAACGCCCTCGGCGATTAAAAATGAGCGCTCGCCCGGACGCTGGAACGCGCAGGCGCGGAGGCCTCGAGGTCCAGCAAATGGGTGGCGAGTATGTCGCTCAGAAAACGGAACTGATCGTTGATGCCGACCACTTCATTGCTGAAGTGATTGCTCGCGGCGGGCATCAGCACATCGTCGAAATCTTCGTTGAACACCAGCGCCTGCGCCTTGCGCGACACCACGTGCTGTTCGTAATAGTTGCTGCCGAATACCGGGAATCTCACGGAGAGTGCGATGATGCGAATCATGATGGTTACTCCTCGTTGCGTCTCGGATGGGTCAATCGTGCCTTTGCCGGGCGGCGGGCGGAAGGCAATCGTGGCGATGGTGGATATCGATGGCGTTGATGGTCCGGATCTTCCAGCGGGGCTGATGGCCTCTTCGCGAGCAAGCCCGCTCCCACGTTGAAACGCGTTCCCCTGTGGGAGCGGGCTTGCTCGCGAAGGCGGTGTGTCAGGCTCTGAAGATGTACATGTGCTGGCCTCTTCGCGAGCAAGCCCGCTCCCACTTTGAAATGCGTTCCCCTTGTGGGAGCGGGCTTGCTCGCGAAGGCGCCCGACCGGCACAACCGACAAACGGCCTGACCCTCACACCTATACTCAAATCTGCATTCCCCCCTTCAAGGACTCCACCACCGTGAACCTGCGTGTGCTGAGCGTCGCCGCCTTGCTGCTCCTGGCCGGCTGCGCCCCGTCGACCGGGGCCCCGGTAGCGCCGCCGGCGGTAGTGGTGTCGCCGGCAACCTGGCAGCAGATCGACCGCGACATCCTCAGCGCCTCGCAGCAAGCCACCGACCAGGTCAAGGTATTCGCCCGTGGCTCGATGGAACATTGGCGCACTCGCGTCTATCAGCAAACTGAAGAAAATTTCATTCCGTGGTTCAGCAGCTACTGGACCCAGGAATGGCTGTCGATGAAGGTCAGTTGGTACACGATCAACGCCGGCGGTGAGCAGGACGCGTCAGCCAAACGACTGGCGGCGTATCTGCTTGAGCAATATCAGGAAAGGGTGCTGGCGCCGGTGGCGGTGGAGATCGATCCGGACGCGATTTTAGGGCAGGCCACGGCGTTCTACGCGCAACTGTTGGCGCAGCAGATGCCGCTCATCGCCCAGCGTTATGGTGTGCCGTTGGGCCAGCTTAATGGCCATCTGCAGAAAGTCCCGGCGATTGCCCTCGGCCCGCCGCCAGCGCGGGATGCATCGCTGTATCAAGTCATCAGCACTGAGCCGCTGAATACCCTGCCGGCGTACGCCGCGTTGATCGACAAGGTCCACACCGAGGGCGGCAGCAAGGGCATTGCCTCGACTGACGCCGGCATGGCGCCAGTGGCCAAACGCGCCAGTCAGCGAATGGAGGCGGAAATGGCTCCGCGCGGTGCGGCCAGCGCGGTGGCGGCTGCGGCGGGCAAGCTGGTCGGCGGGGTGATCTCGATTGGCGTGGCGGGCATCCGCGCGGTCCTCCAGGCCAATGACCGGCCCGACAGCGAAGCACTGATTCGCAGCAGCCTGGGCGGGACCTTCGACAAGGCCTGGGCGAAATTGCTGCAGAACCCGACCACCGGGGTCATGGCCGCAACGCTGCACATTGCCGGGCAAGTCGAAGGCAGCCTCCGTGCAGGCGAGCAACCGCCGGTCGGGCTGGGTGTGAAGCGTGTCGAATGGCAACCGCCGCAATCGACTACTCAGCAGATCGAACCCACCGTACAAGGAAAATGACCATGGCTTACATCGATATTTTTGTCGCGCCTGTGCCGAATGCCAATCGCGAACAGTACAAAAAACACTGTGAGATCGCCGCGAAACTGTTCAAGGAATACGGGGCAACCGAGGTGGTGCAGGGTTGGGGTGATGATGTGCCGGAGGGCAAAGTTACGTCATTGCCGATGGCGGTAAAACTCAAGGACGGCGAGACGGTATCCGCCGGCTGGCTGGTCTGGCCCGACAAAGCCACCCGCGATAGCGGGATGGCAAAAATGATGGAAGACCCACGCATGCAACCGGACGTCAACCCGATGGGGTTTGATGGACAGCGCATGATCTTTGGCGGGTTCGTCAATCTCCTCGATTCCTGAAGCCAGCGCGCTCTCACAAGGACTTGTGGCGTGCCCACGATCGTCGCCATCCTGCAAAACCCTGTGGGAGCGGGCTTGCCCGCGAAGGCGGTGTGTCAGGTGCTGGGGATGCAAAGTGTGCCGGCCTCTTCGCGAGCAAGCCCGCTCCCACAGTGATTTGTCGCGTGCCTGCGATCGTCGCCATCCTGCAAAACCCTGTGGGAGCGGGCTTGCTCGCGAAGGCGGTGTGTCAGGCGCCGAAGATGCAAAGTGTGCTGGCCTCTTCGCGAGCAAGCCCGCTCCCACAGTGATTTGTCGCGTGCCCACGATCGTCGCCATCCTGCAAAACCCTGTGGGAGCGGGCTTGCCCGCGAAGGCGGTGTGTCAGGTGCTGGGGATGCAAAGTGTGCCGGCCTCTTCGCGGGCAAGCCCGCTCCCACAGTGATTTGTGGCGTGCCCACGATCGTCGCCATCCTGCAAAACCCTGTGGGAGCGAGCTTGCTCGCGAAGGCGGTGTGTCAGGCGCCGAAGATGCAAAGTGTGCTGGCCTCTTCGCGAGCAAGCCCGCTCCCACAGTGATTTGTGGCGTGCCCACGATCGTGGCCATCCTGCAAAACCCTGTGGGAGCGAGCTTGCTCGCGAAGGCGGTGTGTCAGGCGCCGGGGATGCAAAGTGTGCCGGCCTCTTCGCGAGCAAGCCCGCTCCCACAGTGATTTGTCGCGTGCCTGCGATCGTCGCCATGCCGCAAAATCTGTGGGAGCGGGCTTGCTCGCGAAGGCGGTGTGTCAGGCGCCGAAGATGCAAAGTGTGCCGGCCTCTTCGCGAGCAAGCCCGCTCCCACAGTGATTTGTGGCCTGCTTGCGATCGCCGCCATCCTGCAAAACCCTGTGGGAGCGGGCTTGCTCGCGAAGGCGGTGTGTCAGGCGCCGAAGATGCAAAGTGTGCTGGCCTCTTCGCGAGCAAGCCCGCTCCCACAGTGATTTGTGGCGTGCCTGCGATTGTCGCCATCCTGCAAAACCCTGTGGGAGCGGGCTTGCTCGCGAAGGCGGTGTGTCAGGTGCTGGGGATGCAAAGTGTGCTGGCCTCTTCGCGAGCAAGCCCGCTCCCACAGTGATTTGTGGCCTGCTTGTGATCGTCGCCATCCTGCAAAACCCTGTGGGAGCGAGCTTGCTCGCGAAGGCGTCAGCACAATCAGGCCAGTGGTCACAGGCCCCCACAGTCGTCCGGATTTATTCTGAAGAGGGGGTAATCCGGCAGCCCTTGCGGTTACGAATCTGCTCGTCTGTCGGCCGTTCGCGGACGAATTCGAAGCGCGGTTCGCCTTCGCTGTAATGCACCAGCCAGCCCCATTCCAGCTCGCTTTCATCCTGTCCGGCGTTCGGTGGTCGGGCCCACCACGGTTCTTTGCTGAGGATCTCGCGCATGGCGGCCTCCGGTTTGATGGCAATCCTTGAACTATAGACCGGCGACGCCAGTCGTCAGTGCAGGCTGTGTAGAATCGGCCGATCGACGAGCGAAGGAGCAGGGCCATGACCGATGATGGGCGCAGGGATGAACCGTTCAAGCGGCTGTTTTTCGCCCTGGATTGCCCACCGGCACAGCGCAAGGCCATCGCGCAATGGCGCGCTGATCTCGGGCTGCGCACTGGCAAACCGGTGCCGGCGGATAACTTTCATCTGACGCTGCTGTTTCTCGGTGCCGTGCCGCTGGCGCAGATCCATCAAGTCTGCGAGGCGGCCGGCAACGTACGCACGCCGGGTGAACCGTTGAGGATTGCGCTGGATCGCCTGCAGGTCTGGCATCGCGCCGGGATCCTGTCCCTGGTGCCCGAGCAGGCACCTCCGGCGCTGTTGCGTCTGGTGTACGCGCTGGAACAGGCGATGCTGCCGTTCGGTTTCGAAGAATCGCCGCGCGAGTTCCGCCCGCACCTGACCCTGGCCCGGGACTACCGCGCCGCGGAGCCGGAAGCCGCCACGCCGGCGGAATTCTTCCTGCGTGCCGAGCGTTTCGCCTTGTTCGAATCGCACAAGGGCCGCTACCGGATCCTGCAGGACTGGCCCCTGAATTGAACGCACAAAAAAAGGCGCCCGAGGGCGCCTGAAATTCACCTGACCGAGGGTGCCAGGTGAGGCCGTTCATTGCAGGGTGCAGCGGTGGTAAGGCGCTGCGTGAACGGAAATCTTTGATGCCTTGCACATTCCTCTGTAGGAGCTGCCGCAGGCTGCGATCTTTTGATCTTGTTTTTGAAAATCAAAGTCAAAAGATCGCAGCCTTCGGCAGCTCCTACAGGGTTCGTCATGCCGGACCTGGCGGCTTATTTACCGAGCTTCACCCGGGTCCAGCCGCGTGTCATGATCCGTTGCGTGGCGATCGGCTGATCCGGCACTGCATACAACGTCGCCATCACCGCTTGCGACGGGTACGAACCCGGGTCGTTGCGGATCGCTTCGTCCACCAGTGGCGTCGCGGCCGAGTTGGCGTTGCTGTAGCCGTTGCTGTTGGTGATCTCGGCGATGATCTCCGGGCGCATCAGGAAGTTCATGAACAGGTAGGCGTTGTCGACGTTGGCGGCATCGCGCGGGATGGCGACCATGTCGTAGAAACTGCCGGCGCCTTCCTTGGGAATGCTGTAGTCGATCTGCACCTTGTTGCCGGCTTCCGCCGCGCGGGCCTTGGCCTGCAGCACGTCACCGGAATACCCGACCGCCACGCAAATATTGCCGTTGGCCAGATCGGAGATGTACTTCGAGGAATGGAAGTACGCCACGTACGGGCGGATCTTCATGAACAGCGCTTCGGCTTCGAGGATGTGCGCCTTGTCCTTGTCGTTCACCGGATAGCCCAGGTAGTGCAGGGCGGCCGGGATCATTTCGGTCGGCGAGTCGAGGAAGCTGATGCCGCAGGCTTTGAGTTTTTCTGCGTTTTCCGGCTTGAACAGCAAGTCCCAGGAGTTGGTCGGGGCGTTGGCGCCGAGCACTTCCTTGACCTTGGCCGGGTTGTAGCCGATGCCGATCGAGCCCCACATGTACGGGAACGCGTGAGCGTTGCCCGGATCACTGGCGGAGGCGTTTTTCAGCAGCACCGGGTTGAGATTCTTCCAGTTCGACAGCTTCGACTTGTCCAGCGGCTGATAGACCCCGGCCTTGATCTGCTTGGCGAGGAAACTGTTGGACGGCACGACGATGTCGTAACCGGATTTGCCCGCCAGCAAACGCGCCTCGAGGGTTTCATTGCTGTCGAACACGTCGTAAGTCACGCGGATGCCGGTCTCGTCTTCGAACTTCTTGACCGTGTCCGGGGCGATGTAATCGGACCAGTTGTAAACACGCAGCACCTTGTCGTTGGCCTGGACGCCCGTGGCGATTGCGCCCATTAAGGACAGTGTCAGCAGAGTCCTGCCAAACATTTTCATCGGTGAAACTCCATTCTTTTTATTCAAAAACAAAATCCAGAAACTGATCGACTTACGCGGTTCATGTAGGAGCTGCCGAAGGCTGCGATCTTTTGATCTTCAACAATAAAGTCAACAGATCGCAGCGTGCCGCAGCTCCTACAGGTGTACACAGAACCTTTGTGGCGAGGGGATTCATCCCCGATGGGCTGCGAAGCAGCCCCAAAACCTGTGCATGCGTTGAGTCAGGCACTCCGCGTGTAATGGTTTTACGACTGCTTCGCAGTCGGTCGGGGATAAATCCCCTCACCACAGTGAATCTTCATCAAGCCGTCAAGCAGTAGTGGCCGCACGTTGCGGCTGCTGCCACGCCTCATTCGCCGTCTGATCCATCGCTTCCTGAATTGCCTTCTTGCGGTTGGCTTCTGCCTTGCGGCCGAAGTACCAGACCAGGAAGGTCACCAGCGACACCGCCAGCAGAATCAGGCTGGCCACGGCGTTGATCTCAGGTTTCACACCCAGACGTACCGCCGAAAACACTTCCATCGGCAGCGTGGTCGACCCCGGGCCAGACACGAAGCTCGCCAGCACCAGGTCATCCAGCGACAGGGCGAACGACATCATCCCGCCCGCTGCCAGCGACGGCGCGATCATCGGAATGGTGATCAGGAAAAACACCTTGAACGGCTTGGCCCCCAGGTCCATCGCGGCTTCTTCGATCGACAGATCCAGCTCGCGCAGGCGGGCGGAGACTACCACCGCGACATAGGCGGCACAAAACGTGGTGTGGGCGATCCAGATCGTCACGATGCCACGCTCCTGCGGCCAACCGATCAACTGCGCCATCGCCACGAACAGCAGCAACAGCGACAGCCCGGTGATCACTTCCGGCATCACCAGCGGCGCCGTCACCAGACCACCGAACAGCGTGCGGCCCTTGAAGCGCGTCACCCGCGTCAGGACGAAGGCGGCGAGGGTGCCCAGCGCCACCGCAGCAATCGCGGTGTAGCAGGCGATTTCCAGCGAGCGCACCACCGAGCCCATCAGTTGCGTGTTGTCGAGCAGGCCGACGTACCACTTCACCGACCAGCCGCCCCACACCGTCACCAGTTTCGAGGCGTTGAACGAGTAGATCACCAGAATCAGCATCGGCAGATAAATGAACATCAGGCCGAAGATCAACATGAACTTGGAAAAACCGAAGCGTTTCATCCCCGTGCCTCCATCTCTTTGGCCTGGCTGCGGTTGAACAGCAGAATCGGCACAATCAGGATCAACAGCATCACCACCGCCAGCGCAGACGCCACCGGCCAGTCGCGGTTATTGAAGAACTCTTGCCACAGCACGCGACCGATCATCAGCGTCTCCGGGCCACCCAACAATTCCGGAATCACGAACTCGCCGACCACCGGAATGAACACCAGCATGCAGCCGGCGATGATCCCGTTCTTGGCCAGCGGCACGGTGATTTTCCAGAAGTTGTTGAAGTTGCTCGAACCCAGATCCTGCGCGGCTTCCAGCAAGCTGGCGTCATGCTTGACGAGGTTGGCGTACAGCGGCAACACCATGAACGGCAGGTAGGCATACACGACACCTATATACACCGCGGTGTTGGTGTTGAGGATCTCGATCGGGTGATCGGTGAGCCCGGTCCACAGCAGAAACGCATTGAGCAGACCGTTGTTGCTGAGGATGCCCATCCACGCGTAAACGCGGATCAGGATTGCGGTCCAGGTCGGCATCATGATCAACAGCAGCAGAACGTTTTGCGCTTCCTTGCTGGCCTTGGTGATCGCGTAGGCCATCGGAAAACCGATCACCAGGCACATCAGCGTGCTCAGTGCCGCGACCTTCAGCGAACCGAGGTAGGCCGACAGGTACAACTCGTCTTCGCCGAGCATGCTGTAGTTGCCGATGTTCAGCAGCAGCTGGAATTTCTGTTCGGCGTAAGTGTAGATCTCGGTGTACGGCGGGATCGACAGCGCGGCTTCCGAGAAGCTGATCTTCATCACCAGAAAGAACGGCAGCATGAAGAACAGGAACAGCCAGATGAACGGAATACCGATCACCAGTTTTCGCCCGCTGGGCACCAGGCGCAGGAATTGCTGATTGAAGGTTCTCATGAGCGCAGTACCACGCCGCTGTCGTCTTCCCACCAGACGTAGACCTTGTCATCCCAGGTCGGCCGCGCGCCACGGCGTTCGGCGTTGGCCATGAACGACTGGACGATCTTGCCGCCGGGCAGCTCGACGTAGAACACCGAGTGGCCGCCGAGGTAGGCAATGTCATGCACCTTGCCTTCGGACCAGTTGTAGCGGAACTCCGGTTGGGTGGTGCTGACGAGCATTTTTTCCGGACGGATCGCGTAAGTGATCGACTTGTCCTGCACCGAGGTGCTGACGCCGTGGCCGACGTAGATCTTCTGCTGCAGATCCGGGCTGTGGATGATCGCGTGACCTTCGAGGTCTTCCACCACGGTGCCGTCAAAAGCGTTCACGTTGCCGATGAATTCGCAGACCATGCGGCTGACCGGCGCTTCATAAATGTCCACCGGGCTGCCGATCTGCGCAATCCAGCCCAGGTGCATGATCGCGATGCGTTCGGCCATGGTCATGGCTTCTTCCTGGTCGTGGGTCACCATCACGCAGGTCACGCCGACGCGCTCGATGATCTCGACCAGTTCCAGCTGCATCTGCGAACGCAGTTTTTTATCGAGCGCGCCCATCGGTTCGTCGAGCAGCAACAGCTTCGGCCGTTTCGCCAGGGAGCGGGCGAGGGCGACGCGCTGGCGCTGGCCGCCGGACAACTGATGGGGTTTGCGGCGGGCGTATTGGGTCATGTGCACCAGGCGCAGCATCTCTTCGACGCGGGCGTCGATTTCGCTGGCCGGCAAACGGTCCTGCTTGAGGCCGAAGGCAATGTTCTGTGCCACGGTCATGTGCGGGAACAGCGCGTAGGACTGGAACATCATGTTGATCGGCCGCTCGTACGGCGGCATGTCGGTGATGTCCACACCGTCGAGCAGAATCCGCCCTTCAGTCGGCCGCTCGAAACCGGCGAGCATGCGTAGCAGGGTCGATTTGCCCGAACCGGAGCCACCGAGCAGGGCAAAGATTTCGCCCTGATGGATCTCCAGGGACACATCGTCCACGGCCGTGGTTTCGTCGAACTTCTTGGTGACACGATCGACTTTCACCAGAACCTTTTTCGGTTGCTGGTGGCCTTCAAGTGCCTTCCGGTAAGTGCTGGAGGCGTTTGCCATGTGAAACTCCCAACAGGTTTCGTTCGCTCGGCCAACGTGGCCGGGCTTAAGTGGATTGCAGGCCTGTAAGCACATTGCCTGTCGGATCACATCCCCTGTGGGAGCGGGCTTGCTCGCGAAGGCGTCCTGTCAGTCGACATCGTTGTTGCCTGACACGACGCTTTCGCGAGCAAGCCCGCTCCCACAGGGTTTTGCGTTGTCCTGACGGGTATCGCGCTTACCGATCCGGCCTGGTCGGCGCCGCCGTCCTGGCTGCCTGGGTCGTACTTGTTGTTATTACGGTGTGTTGTTGTCACGGATGACGGAGGCGCACACACGCCTCCGCCGACCCCGTGGGGGCAGTAAACAGTGATGAAATTGCGGGTGGTGTCAGCGCTGGTTGCGTCGCGCCGCCCGTTGTCGGCAAGCCGCGCCGAACGCCTGGAAAATCTTCAGGTAGTTCGGGTTGTCCAGCACCTGCCATTCCGGATGCCATTGCACACCGAGGGCGAAGGTCGGGCTGTGCTCGACCGAGATCGCCTCGATCAGCCCATCCGGCGCCACGGCTTCGGCACGCAGGCCGGGGGCGAGGCGGTCGATGCCCTGACTGTGAATCGAGTTGACCTGGAATTCGTCCGGCAGCTCCAGCGCTTCGAACACGCCACCGGCCAACACCGTGACCGCATGCGCCGGTGCGTATTGCACAGCGACATCCGGGCTGTCGGCCTCGCGGTGATCGAGCATGCCCGGCAGCTCATGCACCTTCTGGTGCAGGCTGCCGCCGAAGGCCACGTTCATTTCCTGGAAGCCACGGCAAATGCCCAGCACCGGAACGCCCGCGGCAATCGCTGCACGCAATAGAGGAAGGGTGGTGGCGTCCCGCGCCGGATCGTGATCCGTGCCGGGGGCGCTGGCCGGGCCTTGATAGTGGAAGGGTTCCACGTTCGAGGGTGAGCCGGTCAGCAGCAGACCGTCGAGTTGACCGAGCAGGTCTTCGATTTCGGTCAGTTTGCCAAGGGAAGGAATGACCACTGGCAGCCCCTGCGCGCCAACGCTGACAGCACGCAGGTACTTGTCGCCGCTGATGTGATAGGGGTGCAGGCCAATCTGTTTGACGCACGCAGTAACGCCGATCAATGGCTTGAATGCCATTTTTATTCACCTCGAAGTTTGACACTTGAACGAGCTTTTCCGGAGCTTAGCCTCGTTGATTTTAATTAACAACTGCCATGTAAAAAATTCTAAACGCCGTTCATCCAATCTTCATGATTCCAGGCCTTGTGGCGCCTGCGTTGGCACGCAAGTGTTAAAAAAAGCCCGAAAAATAAAGGCTGAGCGGCCAAGTGTTCGCTATTGACTTCACTTTGCCTTTCGGATTGACTGGCTCGGCGAAACAGCAGTGAACATAATAATTAACAGCTAAATAGGTGCATCATGTCGGTCCCTCTGCGTGCCGTTCAACTCAACGAAGCAAACGCATTCCTTAAGAATCATCCTGAGGTTTTGTACGTCGACCTTCTGATTGCGGATATGAACGGTGTGGTGCGCGGCAAGCGCATCGAACGCACCAGTCTTCACAAGGTTTACGAGAAAGGCATCAACCTGCCGGCCTCGCTCTTCGCGCTGGACATCAACGGTTCCACGGTGGAAAGCACCGGTCTGGGTCTGGACATCGGCGACGCCGACCGCATCTGCTACCCGATCCCCGGCACGCTGAGCATCGAGCCGTGGCAGAAGCGCCCCACCGCGCAACTGTTGATGACCATGCACGAACTCGAAGGCCAGCCGTTCTTCGCCGACCCGCGTGAAGTGCTGGCCAATGTGGTGCGCAAGTTCGACGAACTGGGCCTGACCATCTGCGCCGCGTTCGAACTGGAGTTCTACCTGATCGATCAGGACAACGTGAACGGCCGTCCGCAGTCGCCACGTTCGCCAGTGTCCGGCAAGCGTCCGGTGTCGACCCAGGTGTACCTGATCGACGATCTCGACGAATACGTCGATTGCCTGCAAGACATCCTCGAAGGCGCGAAAGAGCAGGGCATCCCGGCCGACGCCATCGTCAAGGAAAGCGCCCCGGCGCAATTCGAAGTCAACCTGCATCACGTCTCCGACCCGATCAAGGCGTGCGACTACGCGGTGCTGCTCAAGCGTCTGGTGAAGAACATCGCCTACGACCACGAAATGGACACCACCTTCATGGCCAAGCCGTATCCGGGCCAGGCGGGCAACGGTCTGCACGTGCACATTTCGATCCTGGACAAAGACGGCAACAACATCTTTGCCAGCGAGGATCCCGAGCAGAACGCCGCGCTGCGTCACGCGATCGGCGGTGTGTTGGAGACCCTGCCTGCGCAAATGGCCTTCCTCTGCCCGAACGTCAACTCGTACCGCCGTTTCGGCGCGCAGTTCTACGTGCCGAACTCGCCGAGCTGGGGCATCGACAACCGCACCGTGGCGGTCCGTGTGCCGACCGGTTCAGCCGACGCCGTGCGCATCGAACACCGCGTGGCCGGCGCCGATGCCAACCCGTACCTGCTGATGGCGTCGGTACTGGCCGGTATTCACCACGGTCTGACCAATCAGATCGAACCGGGCGCACCGGTGGAAGGCAACAGCTACGAGCAGAACGAACAGAGCCTGCCGAACAACCTGCGCGACGCCTTGCGTGAGCTGGACGACAGCGAAGTCATGGCGCGCTACATCGACCCGATGTACATCGACGTGTTTGTCGCGTGCAAGGAAAGCGAGCTGGCCGAGTTCGAAAACTCGATCTCTGATCTTGAGTACAACTGGTATCTGCATACGGTGTAACGCCTTCAAAAAAGCCCCTCACCCTAACCCTCTCCCGGAGGGAGAGGGGACTGACCGAGTTGTCTTGAGATATTCAGCGACCTGAACGATCCAGTCGATTATGGATTCGGCAAAGATTTTCCAGGTCGGCGGAGCTCTCCAGCATCCCCCGGTCGGTTCCCTCTCCCTCCGGGAGAGGGCTAGGGTGAGGGCAGCCATCTCAAGCCAGGCACATAACCCAGACACCCCCCATTTCCCCCTTGTCGAGCCACCTCCATGACCAAAACCCGCAACGACTGGGAACAACACTTCCAGTCCCTGAACATCGAATCCCGCGCCTTCATCAACGGTGAATACCGCCCGGCGATCAGCGGCGCGACCTTCGAATGCCTGAGCCCCGTCGACGGCCGTTTGCTCGCCTCCGTGGCCAGCACCGATGAAGCCGACGCCAACTTCGCCGTCGAAGTCGCACGGGCCACGTTCAACTCCGGCGTCTGGGCACATAAGGCCCCGGCCGAGCGCAAGCGCATCCTGATCCGCTTCGCCGATCTGATCCTGCAACACCAGGAAGAACTGGCGCTGCTGGAAACCCTCGACATGGGCAAACCGATCAGCGACTCCATGAGCATCGACATCCCGGCGACCGCCAACGCGATCCGCTGGAGCGCCGAAGCCATCGACAAGATCTACGACGAAGTCGCCGCCACCCCGCATGACCAGCTCGGTCTGGTGACCCGCGAGCCGTCCGGTGTGGTCGCGGCCATCGTGCCGTGGAACTTCCCGCTGATCATGGCCAGCTGGAAATTCGCCCCGGCGCTGGCGGCGGGCAACTCGTTCATCCTCAAGCCTTCGGAAAAATCCCCACTGACCGCGATCCGCATTGCCCAGCTGGCGCTCGACGCGGGCATTCCGAAAGGCGTGTTCAACGTGCTGCCGGGCTTTGGCCACAGCGTCGGCAAGGCCCTGGCGCTGCACATGGACGTCGACGTGCTGGCCTTCACCGGCTCCACGGCGATTGCCAAGCAACTGATGATTTATGCCGGGCAGAGCAACATGAAACGCGTCTGGCTCGAAGCCGGCGGCAAGAGCCCGAACGTGGTGTTCGCCGACGCCCCGGACCTGCGCGCGGCGGCACAAGCAGCCGCTGGCGCGATCGCCTTCAACCAGGGCGAAGTGTGCACCGCCGGTTCGCGTCTGCTGGTCGAGCGTTCGATCCGCGAGCAATTCATTCCGCTGCTGGTGGAAGCGCTGCAAGCGTGGAAACCGGGGCACGCGCTTGACCCGGCGACCACCGTCGGCGCGGTGGTCGATCAGCGCCAACTGGACAACGTGCTGCGCTATATCAGCATTGGTCGCGCGCAGGGCGCCGAGCTGATTGCCGGCGGTCAGCGCACCCTCGAAGAAACCGGCGGCCTTTATGTGCAGCCGGCGCTGTTCGACGGCGTAACCAATGCGATGACCATCGCCCGCGAAGAGATCTTCGGCCCGGTGCTGTCGCTGATCACCTTCGACAGCGTTGAAGAAGCGCTGCAGATCGCCAACGACAGCATCTTCGGTCTCGCCGCCGGCGTGTGGACCAGCAACCTGAGCAAGGCGCACACCTTCGCCCGTGGCCTGCGCGCCGGCAGCGTGTGGGTCAACCAGTACGATGGCGGTGACATGACCGCGCCGTTCGGTGGCTTCAAACAGTCCGGCAACGGTCGCGACAAATCGCTGCACGCCTTCGACAAGTACACCGAGCTAAAAGCGACCTGGATCAAGCTCTAACTCTTTTACCACGGTGGTCGCCCTCAAGCGGCGACCCTCGGAGAACAATAAAATGAAGCAACAACACGTCAACAGCTACTACGCCGCCACCCGCAACGAAGTCATCGATTTCCCGGTGCTTGAACAGGCGGTCGAGTGCGATGTCTGCATCATCGGCGCCGGCTACACTGGCCTGTCCTCGGCGCTGTTCCTGACCGAAGCCGGCTATAAAGTGACGGTGCTCGAAGCGGCGAAAGTCGGTTACGGCGCCAGCGGCCGCAATGGCGGGCAACTGGTCAACTCCTACAGCCGCGACGTCGATGTGATCGAAGAGCGCTACGGCGACAAGACCGCGGAAATCCTCGGCAGCATGATCTTCGAAGGCGCCGACATCATCCGTTCGCGGATCAAGCAATACGACATCCAATGCGACTACCGCCCGGGCGGCATCTTCGCGGCGATGAACAAGAAACAGCTCAACGGTCTGGCAGAGCAGAAGCGCAGCTGGGAACGTTACGGCAACAAAAATCTGCAAATGCTCGACGCTGCGGACATCCGCCGCGAAGTCGGCTCCGACGCCTACGTCGGCGGCATGCTCGACCTGCAGGGCGGTCACGTGCATCCGCTGAACCTGGCCCTCGGTGAAGCCGCCGCCATCGTGCGCTTGGGCGGCAAGATCTACGAGCAATCGGCGGCCGTGGAAATCAAATACGGCGAACCGAACGTGGTGCGGACTGCCAAAGGTCTGGTGCGCGCCAAGTACCTGCTGATCGCCGGCAACGCCTACCTGCCGCAAGGTCTGGACAACCGCGTGACCGCGAAAAGCATGCCGTGCGGCTCGCAGATCTGCGTCACCGAACCGCTGACCGAGAAGCAGGCGCGCAGCCTGATCACCAACAACTACTGCGTCGAAGACTGCAATTACCTGCTCGACTATTACCGCCTGACGGCCGACAACCGCCTGCTGTACGGCGGCGGCGTGGTCTACGGCGCGCGGGAACCGGACGACATCGAACAACTGATCCGGCCGAAGATCCTCAAGACCTTCCCGCAGCTCAAAGACGTGAAAATCGATTACCGCTGGACTGGCAACTTCCTGCTGACCATGTCACGCATGCCGCAATTCGGCCGCATCGAGAAAAACGCCTACTACATGCAGGGCTACAGCGGCCACGGCGTAACCTGCTCGCACCTGGCCGGCAAACTGATCTCGGAAATGATCCGCGGCGACGCCGAGCGTTTCGACGCCTTCGCCTCGCTGCCACACATGCCAATGATCGGCGGCCGCACCTTCTCCGCCCCGTTGACCGCCCTCGGCGCCGTCTACTACTCGCTGCGCGACCGCTTCGGCATCTAGGTTACCTCCCCGGCGGCGGCCCCAAGACCCCGCCGGTTTTTATTCTCGCAACACGCCAGATGTCCAACTGTGGGAGCGGGCTTGCTCGCGAAGAGGCCAGTACAGGCACCATCACCCCCACAGAAACACCTCAATCCCTGTGGGAGCTGGCTTGCCAGCGAATGCGGTCCTTCAGCAAAAAAAAGATGTTGAAAGTGCCACCCAATCGCTGGCAAGCCAGCTCCCACAGGTTTTGTATACAGCCCGAAATTACCACCGGCAGGCACATTTCCCCCACCGTCCATCGAACCTGCTGAGCAACACCCCCAAACGTGATTTAATAGCCGCCTTTCACGGTTCCGGGACACGGGAGCAACGTGATCCGCGCCCCTCGCGCGGCACCCGCCACCCACCCCCATTGCCCGTGGCTCTGCGCGACAACCGCCGAGCGGCGATCAGGCAAGGCAAAAACAGGCGAGGAAGCGGAGTGTAGGGCCCTACATGAGCATTCCGAGGCTGTTTTTAACGCAGCATGATCGTCGCGCAGGCAGTTTTCGCGCAGAGCCTAAGTACTTCTCACATAAGGCAGTCATGGATACGGGTTCTCGACTCAAACTAGTACGCGAAAGCTACAAACTCTCCCAGCGCGAGCTGGCCCGGCGTAGCGGCGTGACCAATGCCACCATCTCCCTGATCGAACAGAATCGCGTCAGTCCTTCCGTCAGCTCGCTGAAAAAGCTGCTCGAAGGCATCCCGATGTCCCTGGCCGATTTCTTCACCTTCGACCAGCCCCCACGCGAACACCAATACGTGTTCCGCGCCAACGAACAACCCGATCTCGGCCGCCACGGCCTGCGCCTGCTGCTGATTGGCGCCTCGGTTCCCAGCCGCCAGATGCGTTTGCTGCGCGAGCAATACGCGCCGGGTGCGAGTTCCGGGGAAGAGCCGATTGTGCATGCGGAAGGTGAGGAGTGTGGGCTGGTGACGCGGGGCACGGTTGAGTTGACGGTGGACGGGCAGGTGAGCGTGTTGAATGCGGGGGATGGGTATTATTTTCCGACTACGCTGCCGCATAAGTTCCGGAATATCGGGGCGGATGAGGCTGAGATTATTAGTGCGAATACGCCCGCCAACTTTTAAGGTTTATGGCTTTCTAGGTCAAAAAAATCTGAGGTCAAGTGGCGTTTTGGTGGATGCTTTTATTGGCTGTCACGGGTTCAGATGTCTGGACGTATTAGTGGCGTTCGGCTATCGTTTGGTCGTTTGATATGTAAGCATTTTGTGTGCTGTTGCAGTAATTAAGGTTCTGGTATAAAAATTCTATTTTTTTGCGTCTCGCCTGTGATTTGAGAGATGTTTTCTAAGTTTTGATGGGGTCACTTATTATGGAAGATTATCGCGGCTCTACACTCTGGAATTCTGCCTTTAGTCCTAGAGGTGATGCGTTTGATCAAAAGCGGGCGTATTTGGCTGAGTCTTTACATGAATTTCGCGCGCGAGTTTCGATGCTTGTTGCACAAATACAGAAGGATATGCCTTTCCTTACCGTGCATGACATAACTCATATTGATGCTTTGTGGTGGACAGCTTCTGAAATTGCGGGAGTGGATTACGAATTGAACCCTGCTGAGGCATTTGTTCTCGGGGGGGCGTTTTTACTTCATGATTCTGCCCATTGTATTGCAGCGTATCCTGGCGGAATTGAAGAAGTTATGAATTTGCCAGAGTGGAAGACTTACTGTGCTAAACACGGATTTTCCTCTGAAACATTAGTGCGAGGTTCGGAGCAGTTTCAGAAAGTGATATTTGATGTTCTACGTGTTTTACATCCGAAGCAAGCAAGAGTGCTGCCTCGTCTAAGTTGGTGCTCGCCAGGTAGTAACGATCCTATGTACCTGCTGCCGGATGAGCAGCTCCGTAGTGCTTACGCTGAAGCGATTGGGTTGCTAGCTGAAAGCCATTGGCTTCACCCGCAACAACTTGAAAGATTCAATCATCATAAAATAACACCTCCGACATGCATTCATCCCGGGCCGTGGGTGGTGGATGTGCTTAAAATTGCTTTTTTACTTAGGACTGCGGATGCCGCTCATATAGATGCACTGCGCGCACCAAGGTTTCTTCAGGCAATTATTAAGCCCGAAGGTGTTTCTTTAATTCATTGGAACTTCCAAGCAAGAATTAATAAGCCAGCGCGGGACCCGGATCCAAATAGAAGAGAGCTAAGAATTACAGGGTCCAGTTTTCCTGTTTCAGAACAGGAGTCCTGGTGGCTTGCATATGATACTGCTCGAATGATTGATAGGGAGTTGAAGGCCGCTGACAGAGTTCTATTGGATATGCAGCGGCCGCGGTTAGCAGTGAACTCTGTAGCTTATTCACATAGTCCTGAAAGTTTTTCAAATGCTGTGCCGGTACTGGGTTGGTATCCAGTGGATGCTAGTATTAAGATTACTGATATCAAAAGCACTGTTAGTCGCTTCGGCGGAGAAAGGCTTTATGGTCAAAATCCATCATCCGCACTTAGGGAACTATTGCAGAACGCTGTAGACTCTGTACGTGCCTGTCGAAAGCTTGGAGGAATTAGACAGGATGAGGGGGACATAGAAGTTGCTCACGAGCGAGTGTTAGATGAAGACTGGTTGCATGTCACTGATACCGGTATCGGAATGAGTAGATATGTGCTTACAGACGTGTTGTTGGATTTTGGTAAGTCTCTGTGGCGCAGCGATGATCTTGAATACGAGTGGGGTAATCAACTGTCTAGCGGTTTTTCTGCTACTGGTCAGTTTGGGATAGGGTTCTTTTCTATATTTATGTTGGGTAGTGAGATCAAGATCATAACTCGCCGAATCGAACCAAAAGATAGTGAAAGTATTCAATGGGTTCTTGAATTTGATGGTGGGGTAAATCAGCGCCCAGTTCTTAGGGGGCCGTTGGACTCTGAGAAACTTCGGCGTCATGGTACGCGCATTTCGGTGAAGTTAGATAGTGGTAAACTTGAGAAGCTATGCGAGGTTGATTCGATTTCTTATGGGAAAAAGTCATCTATCACGCTATCTCAAGTTTGCGCGAGGCTTGTGCCGACTTTGGATATAAATCTCTATGTGAAAGAGATTGGTGGCGAAAGCCGTAAGGTGATTGAAGCAAATGACTGGCTATCGATTGATTCTGTAAGTTTTGTTCAGCGAATAAAACCAGGCTACTTTTCTGAGGTGGGGAAAACTAAGAAGTGGTTGTGGGATGGAATACAGGTAGTCCGGAATCCTGAAGGGAAATTGCTTGGTCGTTTTGGGATTTTTCCAGTTGGACGATTCTCATCGTCTGATGTTGGTGTTGGAGTCGTAAATAGTATTTTTGCTGGTTCTGTCCAGGGAGTAATCGGTTCGGTAGTCACGAAGCAACAAAGTGACTTGGCTCGCCACAGTGCTGTTCCAATTATGAACACACTTGATCTTCGCAATTGGGCTGATGATCAAGTAGAGCGACTTCATGTGGCTAATGCTATTGATGCAGTGTCTAGCGGTTTATTAGCCCATTTTGGAGCTGCGCCCGAAAAGTTAGTAATGGGCAGGCTTGGAGGTGTTGAGGTAACCTATCTTGAACTTCAAGAGTATTTGAGGGGTTCTGATTCTCTACTTATTCATGTTGGCGGGATAAGTCATGACGATGATGATGAAGTTATTTCGAAAGATTTTTATGCTCATTTTGAATATGCAGAAAATGTACTGGAAATAGTTGAACATAGTACGCCAGCTTGGCCTAGTCACTTGCTCCAAGAGGGGCCCGATAGAGACAGTTGTTCAGTTTTGCATCATGTGAGAAAACTGGTTGTTTCGATGTGGTCTAAGCATGCAGTCGAAGAGGATTCAACTGCTAAAGTTGGTGAGGTTTTTTCGGGGGCGATTTTTAGAGATTGTATTATTTACTCGCGTGATGAAGAGTAATGTTGGTTTGTTTTGTTGATGATGTGTAGGAAGTGGTTTCGGAGCTGGAGCATTCTCGGCACTTATAGTCTTGGCGAGGCGGAGTTTATCGGGCGCTGTTCTATTGTGCGAATAATCCGGTCGCTCCCGTCCAGGGTGAGAATAGGTGACAGATTTATTTGTGTGAATCTGTCACCTGCAGAGTTTTTAGCTCAGAGCATCAAATCCTCGTTGCTCAATAACTCGAAAAAGATCACTCACGTCTTGCACCATGATTCTGGCGATGGTGGTGATTGTGTTGATGTCATGTTCAGCATGGTCAGGTAAGTGAATGCAGGCCATGAGATCGAGAAATTTGAGGACGGCATTCAGGCGTTCACTGAGGCAGGCATGTAAGTCGCGCAGTGGGGTGTCGGCGTCGATGAGCAGGACAGGGTGGTCGGTGGCCGGGTGGGACATGTTTGCACAGTGGCGCATAAGTTTCGGTGTAGTCATGGTGTTAATCCTTTGCTGAGAAGAATTGCCACCGTTCTGCTGCGAAACAAAATGGGTGGCAGCTATGCGCGGGTTCGCAGACCGGAGGACTAACACCAAGACCCGGCAGACCCGAAGGTCTCCCACGCACAACCGCCATAAAATTTGCGCAGCCGGGAGTCGGCCGTGCCAGACGGAACAGGGTGTCAATCTTAAGGGCTGCGAAACCCTATCGCCAAATTCGTTCAGCGACAGACCCACTCTAGGCACCGATTCCCACCGTCGCAATCAGCCTGTAGGACGCTAAATCACCACGTCTGGCCAGAGCGTTCGCTCCCGCTCGGCGACGCAACCGGCGTAAGTCAGGGGCTGCGGCGTGTCAGGGGAAAAACACTTGCCGGGTTTGGAACCGCTTCGCAGCCCCGCAAGAACAAGCTCCCTCACCACGCGGAGCAATTTCCTACGGCGTTTTCATCAAAAAACTCATCACACATTCCACCCCCTGAACTTTCCCCAAAACCGATGTCAATTTGATGGCGTGTCGCGACGCTCATTCATCGGCTCAAGCAGTGCCAGGCTGGTTCCTGGTCAACCATGGAAGTGTGTGATGAGACTATTACTCGCAATGTTGTTGATGTTCTGCGGCTACAGCTTTGCCAGTTGCGGCAACATTGATGACCACGATCAGCGTGCCTATTGCAATGCGAGAGAAAGCGGCAGCAGTTGCGGCAACATCGATAATCACGATCTACGAGCTGCGTGTAACGCGGAGCAGGGTGGCAGTTCCTGCGGCAACATTGACGACCATGACCAGCGAGCCTACTGCAACGCCAAACAGAGCGGCAGCAGTTGCGGCAACATCGATGATCATGACCTGCGTGCGCGGTGCAACGCGGAGCAGGGTGGCAGTTCCTGCGGCAACATCGATGACCACGACCAGCGTGCCTACTGCAATGCCACCACGGGCGGCAGCAGTTGCGGGAATATCGACAACCATGATTTGCGTACGCGGTGTGAGGCCATGAAGCGTTGAGCGCTATAGCCCGGTAGGTGCAGCATCGCGCTGTGAAAGGGGCATCGTTTGATGTCCCTTTTTTTGTGGGGGCACGAATGAGCGTTTGGCATTCACGTCGCAGTGACTGCTCGCGTCACCGTCCTTGATATCAAATTGGTGGCTTTGCGACATCGGTGATAGAGTTTCGGGCCATTTTTTCAAGGAAGGCCCACTGTGCTACTCAAGCATCTCTTTACCTGTACCGCATTGCTTACCCTGAGCTTCTCTGCTCAAGCCATCTCGAAAGACGAATATCTCAAAGGCTGCAAAATCCTGGAAAACGCCGCAATGGTCGTCATGCAGGCGCGCCAGGAAGGGGCACCCATGTCTACGCTTTGGGACCTTTCCAATAAAATGGATAATGAGTTCATCAGCAAGATGTACCAGAAGCTCATTCAAGATGCGTTTGAGGAGCCACGGCAAGAAACTGAAGCGCAGCAAAAGGCCGCCACCACTGACTTCCAGAACAAATACTTCTCCGCCTGCCTGGTCAGTACGCCAAAAGAATAGCTTCGAAGAAAAAGGTGACAGATTCCTTTACGGGATTCAGTCACCTTTTCGGGTTCAGCCGATGGCTGGTTTATCGGGTGAAATGCCCTTGACGCATCACGTCGAACAGCACCCTTTTCAGCCTTTTCATGGCATCTCTCGATGGGCGTGGCGTGAAGCCTGTGCAACACCTTGCAGACCTGCACACCCTCGAAAACCAGTTTCGGAACTTTCCTAAAAAACGATGTCAATTTGATGGCGTGTCGCGACGCTCATTCATCGGCTCAAGCAGTGCCAGGCTGTTTCCTGGTCGACCAAGGAAGTGTGTGATGAGACTAGTGCTTGCGATGTTGTTGATGTTCAGCGGATACACGTTTGCCGGGTGCGCCAGCATCAGTGACAGTGATCAGCGGGCCTATTGCGAAGCCAGAGAGAAGGGCAGCAGTTGTTCGTACATCCACGACTCTGATTTGCGTTCGGCCTGTGATGCTGAAGTGAACGGTAGATCCTGCTCGTACATCGCCGACAGTGACCAACGTGACTACTGCAACGCCAAGAAGAACGGCAGCAGTTGCGCGTCCATCCATAACTCGGATCTGCGTGCGGCGTGCGAGGCGGAGCAGAAGGGCTATTCCTGTTCATACATCAGCGACAGTGACCAGCGCGCTCTGTGCAATGCCAAGCAGAGTGGCAGCAGTTGCTCGTACATCACCAATTCCGATCTACGCAACGAGTGCGAAGCCATGAAGCGCTGATTTGATGGCGTGTCGCGAGGCTCATTTAAATCGGATTAAACAGAGCCAGTCTGCTGACCGGAATACCAAGGAAGCGTGTGATGAAGAAAATACTTGCGATGCTGTTGATGTTTGCCTTCGCCAGCCATGCCTTTGCTGGCTGCATGGGCATCAACGATCAGGATCAACGCAGATATTGCGAAGCCAAGTCCGGTAGCGGTAGCTGCAACGGTATCAACAATCAGGATTTGCGCAGGATGTGTGAGGCGGAAACCGGAAGTGGCAGTTGCAACGGTATCAATGATTCGGACCAGCGTCGTTACTGCGAGGCCAAGACCAACGGGGGCACTTGCAACGGTATCGGTAGTCAGGATCTGCGCAGAATGTGTGAGGCGGAAACAGGCGGTAGCACCTGCAATGGCATCGGTGATTCTGACCAGCGCCGACTCTGTGAAGCCAGGACCAACGGGGGCACTTGCAATGGAATCAGCAGCGAGGACCTGCGCCGTCAGTGCGAAGCCATGAAACGCTGATCCATCAGCCTGAATCCAAACGCAAAAAGGGACACCCAACGGTGTCCCTTTTTATGGGCGACTGAAACGGAATTCCCGGACTGCCCAGTCAAACTTTTCACTTGCCACGCCTCGGCTCATCACCAATGGTTTCCCCCATCGGCACCACGTCGTAGACTGCGAAACAAGTTGTAACGCTCCACCCATGGACGGACCCGCGCATGATCGAAATCGCCAGCCGCAACAACGCCCCCACGCCGCAGCACCCCACTCAAGACATTTACATCTTCAACATCGACCCGTCCCGACCGGCGACGCCGTTCTGCTTCGAGCAATCGATTGGCGGCGGGCATGCCAATCAGGGCGGGGCGCGGTGGTTGGCGCTGGATGAGCTGGACGCCTGGCCCGGTGAGTGGCGTGAGCATCTGCGGAAAGCCGATTGTGCGTGGGTCGCAGAGCTGATCGATGCGAATAACGGCGCAGACCAGGCGACGCTGGTGGCGCTGATTCTGCAAAAACATTCTGAGCCCGGCAAACCTGTCAGCCGTTTGCGAGCGATTGGCGCCTGGTTCAAGCGCAATTTCCACGTCACCGGCCGTTACGGCATTTAACCCGAGGAAATCCCATGACCCAGACACTCGAACGCGCCATCGCCCTCGCCGCCACCGCGCATGCCGGGCAGGTGGACAAGGGCGGTGCGCCGTACATTCTGCATCCGCTGAAAGTCATGCTGCGCATGAACACGCTGGAAGAACGCATCGTCGCCGTGCTGCACGATGTAGTCGAGGATTGCGGGATCAGCCTCGATGATCTGCGCAAGGAAGGTTTCAGCGAAGAAGTGCTGACCGCCATTGAATCGGTGACCAAAGTGCCGGGCGAGTCCTACAAGGATTTCGTCGAGCGCGCGGCGCAGAATCCGATTGGCCGGATGGTAAAACTGGCGGATCTGGAAGAGAACAGCGACCTGTCGCGGATAGCCTCGCCGAGTTGGGAAGATCTGGAGCGCGTCGAAAAATATCGGCGGGCGATCGGACGGTTACGCGCGTAAGAACGCATAGATCCCTGTAGGAGCTGCCGCAGGCTGCGATCTTTTGATCTTGCTTTTAAAAATCAAAGTCAAAAGATCGCAGCCTTCGGCAGCTCCTACAGGGAATGGGTTACTTCAGGAACATAGCCAGGAAGGCGACTATGAAATCGATTCTGTGTTTGTTGATCGCGGCTGCCGTAGGCGCTGCGTTGCAAGTCAGCGGTGTCCCTCACGGCCTGTTGCTGGGGGCGATTCTCGTCACGGCGCTGGTCACCACGCGCACGGGTTTTGCCCCCGCAACCCCTTACGGACTGGGCTACATCCAGGTCACGCTAGGCATCGCCACCGGGCTGATGTTCGAGGCATGGGACAGTGCGACCGCGTCGGCGATGTTGCCAAGCCTCGGCGTGCTGTTGCTGTGTCTGACGGTGCAAATCGTCCTGGCCGGTTGGTGGCTGACCCGCGGCGCTGGCTGGAACCGCACCGATGCGTTGCTGGCGGTGTATCCCGGTGCATTGGCGGCGGTGTTCGATTTGCTGGAGTCGGAAAAGGCGTCGAGCAAGGTCATCATCGTGCACCTGATGCGCTTGCTGCTGATCACCGTGCTGGTGAGCTTCTTGATTCCCGGGCCGGCCTCTGTGGCGCTGGTTGAAAGCGCGCCGTTGAGCACCGGCATGGCGCTGACCGTGCTGGCACTGATTGGCTTGAGCGTGGTGCTCGGGCGCTTGTTGCTGGTGATCGGCGTGCCGGCGCCGTTCATGTTGACGGCGATTCTGCTGACCGCAGTATTTGTGAAATCCGGCTGGCTGCACGGCTTCCACATGCCGGACTGGAGCCTGAACCTCGCGGCGCTGATTCTTGGCGTGCGCATCGGCTCGCGCTTTCAGGGGCTGGGCATGGCCGAGCTGGGACGGCATGGGCGCACGGCGCTGGTATCGGTGGGTTTGATGATCGTGGTCGCGGCGGCATTTGCCGAAGCGGCGGCGCACTGGTTGGGCAGTGATCCACTGTCGCTGTGGCTGGCGTACATGCCCGGCGCGATCGAGACGATTGCGATTGTCGCGTTTGCCGGCGGGCTGAACGTGGTGTTTATCCTCACACACCATCTGGCGCGGATGGTGCTGCTGCATTTTGCGCCGGCGTTGTTGGTGCAGGTGCGGCGGGCGCGGCAAGAAGGCTGATCAGGCCTTGACCCCAGGCCGGTGCGCGACCAGCAAATGCATCATCAGCGTCCCGTACAGCGTCACCAGAATAAACAACCCCATGCGCACCGCAAACGCGGTGTAAACGTCCTTGCCCGCCGCACTGTCTTCCACCGACTGGCCGAGCAGGATGATCATGGTGATCAGGGTGTTGAGCCAGAACCCCGGCGTGAATTGCGTCGGCTGCAGCCGATAGAGTTTGCGTGCCACAAACAACCCGAACAGCAGCATCCACAGAAACAACATCCACAGGTGCACGAACAGGCTTAACGCACACCAGAACAGCACCGCCAGCAGCCCGCCTAGCAACGTCGAGCCGAGCAGTTCGCGCCCGGCATGGTGAGTGCGGGTGGTGGTGCTTTGCTGGCCGAGGCTGACGGCTTTGAGGATGATCGGCAGGTAGCTGGCCGGGTCGATCAGCACCAGCAGAAAGGTTGGCAGCACGATCAGCGTTGCGCGTAGCGCCACACGTGGCACGTCTTCGGCGGACAGGGCGGGGGCGGGTGGTGGTGCGGGGCTGTTGGTCGGTTCCGGGAACAGCAGGTGGCTCACGCCAACGATCACGATGGCCAGCGCCAGGCCTTTGACCAGCGCACCAATCACCGCCATGGCCAGCTCGAAGGAGGCGAAGCCGGCGGCAGAAATCATGGTCATGCCGATCACCAGAAACGTCATGATCAGCACGTTGCCACCGCGCAAGCCATAGGTGAAAACCAGAAACAGACCGACGCCGATCAGCAGCACGCCGGATACCGGGTAGTAGCGCAGCAACGGCGCCAGCAGCAGACCGAGGCTGGTGGTGAACGCGGCGACCAGGGTCAGCACCAGCGCGGTTTTGGCGGGCAAGGGCCGGGGCATGCTGGCCAGCAGCAACACCGCCAGCACCGGCGACAGAAAAGATAGCGGCAGCCCCAGCCCATAACTGGCGGCCGTACACAACGCCGTGCCGAACGCCACGCGCAACGCCCGTTGCGCCGGCACGCTGCGTTCAGTAGGCATACGACAGCCAGCTCATCAGCCAGACAAACACCCGACCCAGCGGGTTAAGCAGATTGCCCTCGCTCGGAAAGGCCATGACCTCAGCCTGCCCGCCGGCACGGATCGCGCGGCTGTCGAACAGGCGCTTTTTCGCCTCGTCAGTGAACTCGATTATCACCGGAAAACGTTGCGCCGGGCGCAGCCAGTCGCGGCTGTTCGGAATGGTCGGCAGGCTGCCGGGCGGCGTCGACTGGCCGACGCTGACGCCATAACCGACGCTGCGCACGCGGCCCTCCAGCACTTCGCCGGGCAATGCGTCGAGGATGATCGACACCGGCGTGCCCACCTGAACCCGCCCCAGATTGTTTTCCGTCAGATCGGCGCTGACCCACACATCGTGAATGGCGATCAGGGTCATCAACGGGCTGCCGACGGCGGTGAACTGGCCGACATCGGTGCGCAGATCGGTGATCAAACCGGCCGAGCGCGCGCCGATGCGCGTATTGGCCAAGTCCAGTTCAGCCTTGGCCAGGGTGGCGGCGGCGCTGCGCAGTTTGGCGTTGGTCTCGGCGTCGCCACCTTCGGTTTCCTTGGCCCGGACTACTTCGGCCCGCGCCGCCGCCACCTGACTGACGGCCGCTTCGCGATTGGCTCGCGAGACTTCCAGCAAGCGCACCGACACGGTACCGGGGTCTTGTTTATACAAACCTTCCAGACGCTGGTTGTCCTGCCGTGCCTTGAGTTCATTGGCCTGTGCCGCGCGCAACGACGCCTCGGCGGACGCGATGCCGGCGGTGCTGGCGCCGACCGAACGCCGGGTCGATTCCAGGTCGGCGCGGGCGCGGTCGACGGCGATTTGCAGTGGCTGCGGATCAAGCTCGAAAAGGATGTCGCCAGCCTTCACGTCCTGGTTGTTGCGCACGTTGACCTTGATCACCCGACCGGCAACTTCCGCCGCCACCGGAATCACGAACGCGCCAACCCGCGCCTGCTGGGTGTACGGCGTGTAACGGTCGGCGAGCAGGTACCAGATCAGGCTCAACACAATCACCAGCAACACCAGACGAATGCCTTTTTTGGCTGGATCGGCAGCGGGCGCCGGGGGCGTGGCATCAGTCATGGGAGCTTACCTGCGAAGGAATGGGATACGCCGGTTGCGGCGTCGGCGCGGTCAGCAAGTCGCCCCAATTGGTGCGCTGCTGCATCTGTTGCCGGGTCGGCGCGTCGATCAGCGGCGCGCTGTTTTGCCAGCCCCCACCGAGGGCTTTGTACAGGGCGATCAGGTTGCTCACCGCCTCACTGCGGCTGACCAGATAGTTGTCCTGCAACTCCAGCAGCGCACGCTGGGCGTCGAGCACCCGTTGAAAGTCCGAATAGCCTTCGCGGTATTGGGTGTTGGCCAGCACCAGCGAGCGCCGCGCCGCGCCCTCGGCCTCGCGCAAAATACGCTCGCGCTCCAGCGCTTTGCTCAGGCCGCTGGCGGCATCGTCGGCCTCGCGCGCGGCCTGCCGGACCTTGTCGCGGTAGGCTTCGATCAGTTGCTGCAGGCGCGCGTCCTGTACCCGGATATTGTTGCGGATCCGCCCGTAATCGAAGATGTTCCAGCGCAGGCTCGGGCCGCCGATCAAGTCGAGGCTGCGCGGAGTGGCGCTGAGGGTGTCGGTGGACCAGACGATGCTGCCGAGCAAGGTCAGCGACGGGTACAGATCGGTTTCGGCAACGCCGACCAGCGCCGATTGCGCGGCGACGTTCAGCTCCGCCGCGCGTACGTCCGGACGCCGCAGCAGCAGGTTGGCCGGGACGTCTTGCAGCACCGCGCGATCGACCAGCGGAATCAGCCCGGCCTGCTCGGCCAGCAACGCTGCGCCACCGGGTGGCTGGCCGACCAGCACCGCCAGCGCGTTGCGGCTGCGCAACAGTTGATCCTCGAACACCGGGATGCTGCTCAGGGTACCGAGGTATTGGGTTTTCGCCTGTTGCAGATCCAGTTCAGCAGTCTGGCCGCTGTTGAACAGCTGTTCGGTGATCTCGAAGTTGCGCTTTTGTTGGGTAGCGTTTTCCTGGGCAACCCGCAGCCGCGCTTCGGTGGTGCGCAGCAGGAAGTAGGTATCGGCGACTTGCGCGCGCAGGAGCACCAACGCGTCTTCGTAGTTGGCCTGGGCAGCAAAATAACTGGCGTCGGAGGATTCGATGGCGCGGCTGAAACGGCCCCAGAAATCCAGCTCCCAACCGACATCGAACGCCGCGCTGTGCTGCCAGAACTGGCGATTCTGCGGATTGGTGCCACCGGACTGATGACGGTCGACGTAGAGGCTATCGACGCCCAATTGTTGCACTTGCGGGTAGCGACTGCTCTCGGCGATGCCCAGTTGCGCGCGGGCCTCAAGCACCCGCAGGCCGGCGATTTTCAGGCTGCTGTTGTGCGCATCGGCTTCAGCGATCAGGCGATCAAGCACCGGATCGGCGAACACTTGCCACCACCGGCGCAGGTCCGGCTGTTCGGCGCGCTGGCTGGCCTGCTCCAGCGCGGAGCTGTGCCATTGCTTGCTCCAGGCTTCGCCCGGCGGCTGGAAATCCGGCCCCAGGCGTACACAACCGCTCAAGCTCAAGGCGCCGAGCAACAACAGTTGGCCGGGCCGGGTCAGCAGGACGGTGGTGGCAGGCATCGCGCGTGTCCCTGATCGCAAATATCAGTGCAGCATAGACGGCAGATCGCAGGTTGAACGGGCGAATCTGCTGCTACGCTTTTCAAGCGCGCACTCCCGACCCGCGCCCTCGATCAAAAGGTACGAAGCCATGGACACCTCACAGGATTCGGTTGTACCGACCACCCCTGCCACCTGGCGTTTCAAGGCCGGTGTGGCGATCATCTGCGTCATGCTCGGCTCGTGGCTGATGGTGCCGCTCGCCGCCAGCCTCGATGTGCCCGGTTCGAAAGTCGCGGCGCTGACCGGGGTGCTGTTCATCAGCAACAAAGTGCTGTTGCTGCTGGTGATCGCGGTCATGGGCAAGGCCGGGTTTGCCGAGCTCAAGCGCAAGATTGGTGGTTACGTGTCGGGGATCATTCCGACCCCGGTCGATGAGGTCGGGCCGATGCGTCACCGGATCGGCGTGGTGATGTTCTGGCTGCCGCTGGTGACGGCGTTTCTGGAGCCGTATTTCGATAATTTCTGGCCGGGACTGCGGCCCAATCTGTGGCAGATGCAACTGCTCGGTGACCTGATGTTCATCGGCAGTTTCTTTGTGCTTGGCGGCAATTTCTGGGACAAGGCGCATGCGCTGTTTGTGCGTACGGCGAAGGTGGTTTCGGTTTGAAAAGCAAAAGATCGCAGCCTGCGGCAGCTCCTACAAAAGCCGAAGGCTGCGATCTTTTTTGTGGGCTTAACGCAAATGCGCGGCGAAGCCTTCCTCTCCGGGCGCAACATCCTCCTTGAGCGTCAGTGCCGGAATCGCATAATCCCCGCCATTCTGCTGCCGAAACGCAATCGGCCGCGTGCTCCATAGCTCATCCAGACGCGTGCCAAGTGCCTCACAGGTCTCGGCAAATCGTGTTTCATCCATGCGGCCCGCGCGGTACAGCACAAACGGCGGCAGCACGTCGAAACCGGGGTAGAACAGTACGCCGTGCTGAATCGGAAACAGCACATCGTCAATCGGCCCGTTGATCCCGCGCGGGCTGTAGTGCGAGTCCCAGCCGCCGGTAGTGACCAGCAGCATCGCGCGTTTGCCTTTCATCTTGCCTTCGCCGTAGCGCTCACCCCAGCGGACATCGGAGTGTTCGCCGACGCCGTAGGCAAAGCCGAACGCGTAGACGCGCTCGACCCAGCCCTTGAGGATCGCCGGCATGCTGAACCACCACAGCGGAAACTGCAGGATCACAGCGTCTGCCCACAGCAGTTTTTCCTGCTCGCGGGCGATGTCGGCGGACTGCCGGCCCTGCTCGTAAGCCAGTTTCGAATCCATCGAGGCGTGGAACGGACGGCTGTCATCGCGACCGGGGGCGTCATCGGCATCGATGGTGGTCTTCCAGTTCATCGCATACAGATCGGAGACCTGCACGCTGTGACCGGCGGCTTGCAGACGCTGGACGGTGAAGTCCTTGAGCGAGCCGTTGAGCGAAGTGGGTTCAGGGTGGGCGTAAACCAGTAGCACATTCATGTGGTAACTCCTTGATTGAATGCAGGCAGGATCAATCCTTGATCGGTATATTGGAAATGAATGTCTGATATGTCAGGTATAGCCATGAATAATTTACGACGTCTGGATATCAACTTGCTGTTGACCCTAGACGTGTTATTGGCCGAGCACAACGTAACCCGCGCCGCAGAGCGCTTGAATTTGTCGCAGCCCTCGGTCAGCGTGCATTTGGCCAAGCTGCGCGAGATCTTTGCCGACCCGCTGTTACTGCCCGGGCCACGGGGCATGCGCCCGACGGCGCGGGCCGACGGATTGCGCGAGCCGTTGCGCGAGGCGCTGGAGGCACTGGAAAGGGCAGTGGCGCCGGAAAGTGCGTTCGATCCGGCGCAGGCCAGCCACATCTGGAAAATCGCGGCGACCGACTACGGCGAGTCGACGGTGGTGCTGCCAGCCCTCAGCGGATTGCGCACTCAGGCACCGGGCACACGCCTGGCGGTGCTCGATCTGCTTCCGGCGCAATTGCTCAAGCAGGCGGAGCAGGGCGTGTTCGATCTGGCCCTGCACGTCACCGAAGAGGCGCCGCTCGACCTGCATCAACGGGTGCTGTTCAGCGAGCACTACGTATTGGCCGGACGCATCGGCCATCCGCGCTTGCAGCGCAAGCCGACCCGCGAACAGTTCTGTGCACTGGAGCATGTGATGGTGTCGCGCGAGGGCGGGGGCTTTTTCGGCGGCACCGACCGGGCGTTGGCCGAGGTCGGATTGCAGCGCAAAGTGGTGCTGTCGGTGCCGCACTTTCTGATGGTGATGTCGGTGCTGGCCAGTACCGATCTGGTGGCGATGCTGCCGTCACGGCTGGTGCGCGGCAACCCGGCGTTACAGGTGGTCGAGGCCCCGCTGCACGTGCCGGGCTACGAGATGGCGATGTTATGGGGCGAACGCGCGCATCGCGATCCGGCGCACAAATGGCTGCGTGAGCACCTGGCCGCGTCAGTCTGAGCCCTTACGCGTGACCGAGGGCAATCGCAAAAGACACGACGATCATGCACGCAAACGCAAAATTGAGATTCATCAGCTGTTCATCCTGAGCCTTTTTGGAGTGGGGCCATTCTGAACAGGCGCATGGGGAAGAAAAAATTCGCCGTGTTGATTCCAATGATCGAAACAATTGATAGCCGGTGATTTGTGTTTGCCCGGGGCTTTCGCTAGTCTCGGCAAAACCTGCAACTACAAGCACAAACAGGCAAAACCATGCACGATCATTCGGTCACCGAACTGCCGTCCCTGCGCCGGCAGAAAATCCTCCTGATCCTCGAACGCGACGGCAAGGTCATGGCTTCGGAGTTGAGCCAGCACTTCGCCGTGTCCGAAGACACCATCCGCCGCGACCTCGCCGAACTGGACCACGCCGGTCTGGTGCAGCGCGTGCACGGCGGGGCGTTGCCACGACCCAAGGACAGCGGCAAGGACTACTTCACCCGCCTGGAGGAGACCGATGAGGTCAAGGTGCGCCTGGCGCGGTTGGCGGCGCGCAAGGTCGAAGACGGGCAGACCGTGTTGTTCGATTCCGGCTCGACCACCTTGCAGGTGGCGCGCTCGTTGCGCGCCGATATCCGGATCACCGCAGTGACCGCTGCGCCAATGACGGCGATTGCCTTGTCCGAGTACCCGGGCGTGAGGGTGATCCTCGCCGGTGGCCAACTGAACCCGCGCACGCTGTCGGCCAGCGGCCATGAAGCGCAGCGCATGCTGGCCGGGATCAAGGCTGATCTGGCGTTTACCGGGGTCTGCGCGATCCACCCGGAGGTGGGCATCACCTCGCTGCATTTCGATGAAGTGCCGGTAAAACAGGCTCTGCTCGACAGTGCCGCACGGGTGATCGCGGTGACCACGGCGGACAAGCTTGGCGCGGTGGAGCCATTTGTGGTGGCGCCATGTACGCGCCTGCACACGCTGATTACCGAACGGCATGTGACGACGGGCAGTGTCGAGGATTATCGGCGGTTGGGGATTGAGGTGGAGCAGTTGGCGGATTGAGATTGATAGTGAGGCTGATGGCCCCTTCGCGAGCAAGCTCGCTCCCACATTTGAAATGCATTTCAATGTGGGAGCGAGCTTGCTCGCGAAGGGGCCGGGACATTCAACTGATTAATCAGCGAAGGCGCTCGAGCATCTGGTAATACCACATCCCCGCCGCCAGCAACGGATTGCCCAGCACATCCCCCATCGGCACGCGAATGTGCCGGCACTTGGCAAAGGTGTCGAAATGCTCCATCTGCCCGGTGATCGCCCGGCTCATGATTTCGCCCATGATGTGGCTGGTGGCGATGCCGTGGCCCGAGTAGCCCTGGCAATACCAGACGTTGTCCGAGAGCTTGCCCAGTTGCGGGATGCGGTTGATCACGATGCCCATCGCGCAGCTCCACTGGTAATCGATCTGCACCCCTTTGAGCGCCGGAAAGGTTTGCTCGATGCACGGGCGCAACTCGGCGGCGATGTCGCGCGAATCCTTGCCGCTGTAATTGGCGCCGCCGCCGAACAGCAGGCGACCATCCGCCGTCAGGCGGTAGTAGTCGAGGACGAACCGGCAGTCGTACACCGCGAGGTCTTCGCGGTTGATCTGCCGCGCCAGATCGCCCAGCGGCGCGGTGGTGACGATGCCGCCCATGGCCGGAAAGATCTTGCCCTTGAGCTGGCCCGGTTCGAGCTTGTGATAGACGTCGCCGGCGAGCAGCACCTGATTGGCGTCGATCCGGCCGTGGGCGGTTCTCACGCCTGGGTTCTGGCCATGAATGATCTCCAGCACTTCGCTGTTCTCGAAGATCAGCGCACCGAGACTCTCCGCCGCCCGCGCTTCGCCAATGCACAGGTTGAGCGGGTGCAGGTGCATATTGCGGGTGTTCTTGATTGCGCCGTGGTAGAGCTCGCTTTGCAGCAGGTCGCGCACCTGGCTGCGGTTGAGCAGGCTGACCTCGTCGGCCATGCCGCGGCGCATGGCTTCATCGTAGTCGCTGCGCAAACCGTCCATGTGGCTCGGCTTGTAGGCGGCGTGCAGATGACCGTATTTAAGGTCGCAGCGAATGCCGTACTTCTCGACCCGGCGCTGGATGATTTGGTGCCCGCGCCAGCGCAGGTGCCAGATGAAATCGTCGACCTCATCGCCGAGTTTCGCGCGCATCTGTTTGCGCATCGCCGCGTCGCCGGAGAGGCTGCCGGTGACTTGCCCGCCATTGCGCCCAGTGGCGCCCCAGCCGATTTTGTTGCTCTCGACAATGGCGACTTTCAGGCCTTGTTCGGCCAGTTCCACAGCGGTGGCGACACCGGTAAAGCCGCCGCCGATGATTACCACATCGACCTGGTGCCGGCCTTGTAGAGTCGGGTAGTCGGTGTCCTGGTTGAGGGAGGCGGTGTAGTAGGAATTGCAGCGTTGGGTCATGTCAGTATCCACACAAATTCAGGAGTCAGATGCATTCCACTGTGGGAGCGGGCTTGCTCGCGAATGCGGTGGGTCAGTCACTGAAATATTGAAGGTGACGACGCTTTCGCGAGCAAGCTCGCTCCCACAGGTTCGGTGTCGGATCGTTAAGCCTCAGTCAAATACCAACGCCAATCCTGCTCACCCACCTCGGCCATGAACTGCCGGTACTCGGCGCGTTTCACCGCCAGGTACACCCCGAGAAACGCCTGCCCCAGCGCATCCCGCGCCCACGCGGAATTTTCCAGCGCCTGCAGCGACGTCAGCCAATCGGTCGGCAGCAATTGTTTCGCCTGCGCATAGCCGTTGCCCTCGACCGGCGCACCCGGATCAAGCTGTTCGCGTATGCCTCGATGGATCCCGGCGAGGATCGCGGCCGCCGCCAGATACGGGTTGGCGTCGGCGCCGCAGATGCGGTGTTCGATGTGCCGGGTGTGCGCCGGCCCGCCGGGCACGCGCAGGCTGACGGTGCGGTTGTCGACGCCCCAGGTCGGCGCCAGTGGCGCGTAGCTGTTGGCCTGGAACCGTCGGTACGAATTGGCATTCGGGCAGAACAGCAGCAGCGTATCGAGCAGTGAGGCGAGCATGCCGCCAATCGCCGTGCGCAGCAGCGGGGTGCCGGCCGGGTCCTCGGCGGCGAACAGGTTGTGTCCTTCGTCATCGGCGAGGCTGACGTGCATGTGCATGCCGGTGCCGGCCAGATCATCGAACGGCTTGGCCATGAACGTCGCCTGCATGCCGTGCTTGTGCGCCACGGCTTTGACCAGGCGTTTATAACGCACCGCCTGATCCATCGCCTGCAGCGCGTCGCCGTGTTCGAGGGTGATTTCCACCTGGCCCGGCGCGTATTCGGAGATCGCCGTACGCGCCGGAATCCCCTGCAGCTTGCAGGCGCTGTAGAGGTCGGCGAGGAACGGCTCGATCTGCTCCAGTTCGCGCAAACCGTAGACCTGCGTGTGTCGCGGCCGGCCGCCGTCGGCATCCAGTGCCGGTTGCGGACGGCCGTTGTGATCGCGTCTGGCATCGAGCAAGTAGAACTCCAGCTCACAGGCCATCACCGGGTGATAACCCTCGGCTTTGAGGCCGTCGATCACCTTGATCAGCAGATGACGCGGGTCGGCGATGCTCGCCGGCAGGCCCTCGGTCGGGTGCATGCTGACTTGCAGCGCGGCGGTCGGAATCTGCCGCCACGGCAGACGCACCAGACTGCCTTCGAGCGGGTAGGCGCGGCAGTCGATATCACCGACGTCCCACACCAGACCGGAGTTCTCCACGTCCTCGCCCTGCACGGTCAGGCCGAGGATGGTGCTGGGCAGCGGACGACCGCTTTGGTACACGGCGACCAGTTCTTCACGGTGCAACAGCTTGCCGCGCGGCACGCCGTTGGCGTCGAGGATAAACAACTCGATCATCTCGATATCGGGGTTCTGCTCGAGGAACAGGCGTGCGTCTTCGATGGCTGCGAATTTCATGATCAATCACTCACGATGGCGCCGCACAGGCGCACAGAGTCGGGCCGGACGCAGCGATGGGCGTCCCGGCAGGGATTTCAAAAGATGGGGTTTCGCAGATGCCGATCAGTCAGGCCAAACACATAATCTTGTGGTGAGGGGATTCAGCGAAACGTCGCACCGCCCCGACGGCTCGCGCAGCGGGCCCAAAAGATAGGGACTGCTGCGCAGTCCATCGGGGATGAATCCCCTCACCACAGGTCATGTGTCAGTAATAAAACTGGCGGGCATCAGGAATTAAAGGGCGATATCCGGCGGGCGTGCGGAGTGACGCAGCTTGGAACGGCGCAGGGCCATGGGGAGATTGACGATGCGATTCATACGCCGCCCCCGTGAGAGAGGGCGCGCAAGGCAGAGACGTTCAACCGGTGCGGTTGTTGTGATGACGTACTCATAACGCGTGTTTCCGTTGGCGGAAAGCGTCGGTGGCGGGGCAGGCCCGTCGACCGGTGTGCCCGGATAGTAAGGGGCAATTCGCGGACATGTAAACCGCTGATTTCGCCCCTGTACTGTTGGCCCACGCTCAGCGCAGCAAGTGAAAGCCCAGCCCGGCAAGGGCGCAAACGATCAACACGGCAATCACCCCGCGTTTGAACACGAACAGCGCCAACGCCGCCAGCAGCGCCAGGCCGAGCGAAAACAGATCCGCCTGCCCGGCAAGAAAGCCTTACCTGTGGCGAGGGGGCTTGCCCCCGTTGGGCTGCGCAGCAGCCCCGGCTTTTGAGGGTCGCTTCGCAACCCAATGGGGCAAGCCCCCTCGCCACAGGTTTGTGCACACCTTCAGGAAAGGCTCAGGCATGCGCCAGACTCCAGCGCAGTGCCGCATTCTGGTCGCTCTCCCGCGCCTCGACCCAATGCGAACCCTGCAGCGTGGTTTCACGCTTCCAGAACGGCGCACGGGTCTTGAGCACATCCATGATGAAGGCGCAGGCTTCGAACGCCATGTGCCGATGCTTGCTGCTGACGCCGACGAACACGATCGGCTCGCTGACAGACAGTGCGCCGACCCGATGCACAATCTCCACCCCCAGCAGCGGCCAACGCTCGCGTGCCTCCTCGGCGATCTGTTCGAGAGCCTTTTCGGTCATGCCTGGATAGTGTTCGAGGAATAGCTCATTCACGCTTTGGCCGATGTTCAGATCGCGCACATAGCCGATGAAATTCACCACTGCGCCGACCCGTGGATTACGCGCATGCAAATTGGCGGTCAACTGGCTGACGTCGAAGCTTTTATGCTGGACTCGTACCGTCATGCTCAGCCCCCGGTGACCGGTGGAAAAAACGCGATCTCGTCGAAGTCTTCGATGGCTGCACTCGGTTGGCACAGCTCCTGATTCAACGCACACATCAGATTGCCGGCGCCGAGCACTTCGCGCCATTCCTCACCACGGGCCATGAGCATCTGCCGCACATCCTCGATGCTGGTCAGGTCGTTGGTCAGGGGGATTTTTTCGCCGCCCAGATTGAGGCGATCACGGTAGCTGGCGAAGTAGTTGATCAGGATCATTGCGCGTCCTCCCATTGAAAGTGTCCGGAGCGTCCGCCCTGTTTACTGAGCAGGCGGATGTCGCCGATGACCATTGCCCGGTCCACCGCCTTGCACATGTCGTAGATAGTCAGTGCTGCGACGCTGGCGGCGGTCAGGGCTTCGAGCTCGACCCCGGTCTGGCCGGTGAGGCGGCAGGTGCAGGTGATCTGTACGCGGTCGGGTTCGCAGGCCTTGAGCTCGACGTGAATCGAACTGAGCAGCAGCGCGTGGCACAGCGGGATCAGTTCGTGGGTACGTTTGGCCGCTTGAATCCCGGCAATCCGCGCCACGGCAAACACATCGCCCTTGGGGTGGCCGTTGGCCTGGATCATCTGCAGGGTTTGCGGGCGCATCTGCACCCAGGCTTGCGCGGTCGCTTCGCGGCGGGTCGGTGCTTTGTCGCTGACGTCGACCATGTTGGCGCGGCCCTGATCGTCGAGGTGGGTGAGGGTGCTGCTCATGGCGTTAGCTCCTGGATCGGGCTGTAGATTCGGGGCGCGTTGCGGTGCGGGACGTGGATCAGGTTGAGCCGGTGCTTGAGCGCCCAGCGCACGGTCAACGCCGTAGGGGCGGACAGGCTGACGAGGGTGCCGAGGCGGGCGCGCACCGCTTTGTGGATCAGTTCAAGGCTGCAACGACTGGTGACCACCACAAAGCCCTGGCGCGCATCGACCTCGGCGATTTGCATGGCACCGATCAGCTTGTCGAGGGCGTTGTGGCGGCCGATGTCTTCGCGGCACAGCAGCGCCTCACCGCTGGCATCAAAGTACAGCGCCGCGTGCAGGGCGCCGCTGCTGCGGGCCAGTTGCTGGGCCTGTTCGATGCGTTGGCGGATACCGTCGAAATGCGCAGCCGGCGGCAATGCGCAGGGTTGCAGGATCTGCAGTTGCGGCAACGCCTGCTCCAGCGCTTCGACACCACAGATACCGCAGCCGCTGGTGCCGGCCATTTGTCGACGATGATCCTTCAGTGCCCAGAAAGCGCGACTGGAAATCTGCACGTCAGCCTGGCAGGCCTGATCGAAATGGCTCAGGCGGATGTCGTAAATCTCGTCGACACTGTCGATAATCGCGTTGCTCAGGCTGAAGCCACGGATGAAATCTTCGAGGTTGCCGGGCGAGACCATCATCACGGCCTGGCTCAGGCCGTTGAAGGTGATCGCCAGGGCGATTTCCGAGGCCAGGGCGGCGTGCGAGAGCGGGGCGTGCGGCAGGTATTCGCGAAACGCCACGGGTGACGGTTGCGGCGCGGGGGCGTTGGCATCGCCCGGCTCGACGGTTGGATCAATTTGGCACAGCATCTTGAAAGTCCCGAAGCGCTGAAGTGAGTTCAGGCTACGGGGGAGTTAAAAGTGCGTCCAATCGCTTGTTCTGATCTGGTGATTGGGTGGGTCGATCACCACGTTCACAAGCGAAATGTGTGTTGGCGGATCGGGCCTCTTCGCGAGCAAGCCCGCTCCCACCTTTGAAATGCATTCAACCGGTGGGAGCGGGCTTGCTCGCGAAGAGGTCGGCACATTCAACATCGCGTTGTCTGACCTGACGCATTCGTGAGCAAGCCCACTCCCACATTGTTATGCGGTGCTCAGCCATTTTGCGGGTGAACATCAAACCTGTAGGAGTGAGACTGCATTTGGATTTTTGATGCTGATCCATTTTTCGAGAGGTACTTCAAACCTGTGGGAGCGGGCTTGCTCGCGAAGACGGCCTGGCATCCAGCATCAATGTCCGGATAGGTCACTCAAACAACCGGAGCCTCAACCCCAAACAACTTGCGCGCCTCGGCAAAGCACTTCTCGGCAATCGCCGAGCGCGGCTCGGTCTTGCGCATCACCAGCCCCAGCGGCGCGAGCACGCTGGCATCGGGCAGCTGCATGAACGACAAGTGTTCGATCGGCTGTTCCAGCCCGCTGTCCAGCGGCATGATCGAGCAGCAGAAACCCTGGTGAATCGCCTGCAAAAGCTGGTAGGTCGAATCGCTTTCCAGAATCGGCTGCGGATTGAGCCCGCGACTGCGGAAACTCAAGTCGATGGATTTGCGGTAGTGCATGCCGGTGGTGATCATTCCCAGCGGCAGTTCGGCGGCATCTTCCCAGCTCATTTCCGAGCCTTCGAAATGGAAGTGACGGTTGTCGTAAAGCAGCCCGACGCGGGTTTCGCCGATCTCGAAAAACTCGAAGTAGTTAGGATTGACGTGGTCCAGATAGCACACGCCCAGATCCAGCTGGTTGTTGCCCAGCCCCTCGATGATTTCGTTGGAGCTGAGCGACGACAGACTGAATTTCAGCTCGGGGTAAGTCGCGGACAAACCCTGAATGTAATTGACCGGGTTGAAGCTGCTCAACGGCACCAGCCCCAGACGCAGGCTGCCGACCAATTGCCCGCGGCACGCCGCCGCTTCGGCGAACAAGCCGTCATGAGCGGCCAGCAATGTGCGCGCCCAGGCCAGCACCCGTTCGCCGGCCTGGGTGAAACCTTCAAAGCGCTGACCGCGATTGACCAGCACCAGGTCCAGCTCATCTTCCAGATTGCGCAGACGCATCGACAGGGTTGGCTGGGTGATATGGCAGCGTGCGGCGGCCTGGCCGAAGTGTCGGGTTTCATCCAGCGCGATCAGGAACTTGAGTTGTTTGATGTCCACGACGGCACCTGCTGGTTGAGAAATTGGAATGAGTATTGACGCAGATGCGCACAGCGCACGAAAAATGCGAGGCGCGACGATCTCACTTGACTGTTGATTCGTCCAATCGGAAGAACTTAAAAGCCTATCGATCAGCTCTATCGCCCATGATTTCAAAGGCTTTGGTCGAGGTCAACGGGCCCGATAGAGCGGGTCGATAAGACGGTTGGCCAGAGTGATTAGACAGTACTCATAAGTGGCACTTAGGCTGCCGGGCAATGTGATCAACTACTGCTGGAGAGTCCCATGAGTGCGAAAGCGGATGCCCTGTTTGTCCCCCTGAACATCGCCGTGCTGACGGTCAGCGATACCCGCGATTACGCCAGCGATACCTCGGGTCAGTTGCTGGTCAGCCGTCTGCTGGAGGCCGGGCACACTCTGAGCGAGCGCAACCTGCTCAAGGATGACCTGTACAAGATTCGCGCCCAGGTTGCTCACTGGATTGCCGACGACACTATTCAGGTGGTGCTTATCACCGGCGGCACCGGGTTCACCGGCCGCGACAGCACCCCCGAAGCAGTCGCCTGTCTGCTCGACAAGCAGATCGACGGTTTCGGTGAGTTGTTCCGCGCCATATCGATTCTCGACATCGGCACGTCTACCGTGCAAAGCCGAGCGCTGGCCGGGTTGTCCAACGGCACGCTGGTGTGTTGCCTGCCGGGCTCGACCGGTGCTTGCCGCACCGCGTGGGAAGGCATTCTCGCCGAGCAACTGGATAACCGCCATCGCCCGTGCAACTTCGTGCCACACCTCAAGGCAGTGCAAGCCTGTGGGCCGCGCGGATGAGCAAGGCACCGTTGATGCCGATCGAAGATGCCCTCGACCAATTGCTGGGCATGGCCAATGAGCACCGTCTGGCCGACAGCGAACTGTTGCCGCTCGACGATGCGCATGGACGGGGGCTGGCCAGTGATCTGGTGGCGACGCTCGACCTGCCGCCGTGGCCGAACAGCGCCATGGACGGTTACGCGCTCAATCTTGCTGACTTGCATCGCCAGCCGCTGAAGGTATCGCAAAAGGTTTACGCCGGGCTGGCGCCGGACGCATTGCTGCCGGGCACCTGCGCGCGGATTTTTACTGGCGCGCCGCTGCCGCCCGGCGCCACCAGTGTCGAGATGCAGGAAAACGTCGAAGTGCTGGAGGACGGCCGCGTGCGCTTCTTGCAGCCGTTGAAGGCCGGGCAGAACATTCGCGCACAAGGTCAGGAAAATCGCGTCGGCGATATCCTGCTGCGCGCCGGCAAACGCCTCGGGCCATTCGAACTGGCAGTCGCTGCCGGGCAAGGGCTGGCGCAGTTGCACGTGGTACGTCGCCCACGCGTGGCGCTGCTGTCGACCGGTGACGAACTGGTCGAACCGGGCCAGCCGCTGCGCCCCGGCAGCATCTACAACAGCAACCGCGTGTTGCTCGGCCACTGGTTGCGTGAACTGGGCTGCGAGGTGATCGACGCCGGGATTCTCCCGGACCGCCCGGCGCAGACCCGGCTCAAGCTTGAACAACTGCAAGTGGCGGCCGACTTGATCCTGACTACTGGCGGCGTGTCTGCCGGCGATGCCGATTGCCTCGGGCACGTGCTGCGCGAGGACGGCAAACCGCTGCTGTGGAAGCTGGCGATCAAGCCTGGCAAACCATTGACCGTGGGCCATTTCGGCACGGTGCCGGTGATCGGCCTGCCGGGCAATCCGACCTCGGCACTGGTGACCTTCGGCCTGCTGGCGCGACCTTATCTGCTGCGCATCCAGGGCGTGGAAGACGTCATGCCGCTGAGCTTCTCGGTGAGCGCCGGATTCGACTGGCACAAGGCAGGCAGCCGCCGCGAATACCTGCGGGTGCGGCTGGAGGCGGGGCGTGCGGTGCTGTACCCGAATCAAAGTTCCGGTGTCCTGCTCGGTGCGACCTGGGCCGACGGCCTGGTGGAAATCCCCGAGCACAGCACGCACCACCTCGGCGACCCGCTGCGCTTTATCCCGTTCAACGAACTCTTCTGACCTCAACACAAATCAAAACTGTGGAAGCGGGCTTGCTCGCGAAGA